>NZ_JAQPOK010000111.1 GCF_030068445.1 Roseofilum halophilum BLCC-M91
TCCCTTTTAACTTAAGTGTTCCAATCTCCTTTTTATCACTAAAATAAATAGTTTTAGGATTAATAAGCTTCCATCCTGTTGTTTTGTATTCAACAGAACGGGAAAACTTCTTAAACTGAGGATAGCCTTTTTTTCCTACTACTTTCTTTTTACAGTTCTCTAAGAAACGGGAAATAGAAGACCATGCTCTCTCAGCCGATGCTTGCCTTGCTTGGGAATTTAACTCACCAGCAAAATTAAAGTCGTGCGCTAAGACCCGACAATAAGCCGATAGGTCGTACTTGCCCACACCTTTGTTGTCCATCCAATACCTTAAGCATTTGTTACGGATGAATTGAGCGGTGCGGATAGCATCGTCTATAGCTTGATATTGTTTTGTTTTAGCCTCAACCTTAAATTCTAAGACAAACATTTACGCTAAGTTTGACAGAATAAACTTAGTTTAGCGCACTTAACGCTAAATTGACAACGGAAAAAAATTAACATCACGGCGGTTAAAACCGCTCGTGTCGCATTTCATCCCCCACTTAAAAGATGGAGGCTTTCATGCTCCCGCTATTTTCCCGTAAACCCGCCCCTACTTAATTGGGGTGGTTGTTCCAAACGGGTTATCAACGGAGAGGGGGGGATTCGAACCCCCGAACAGCTATTAACTGTTAACACATTTCGAGTGTGCCGCATTCAACCGCTCTGCCACCTCTCCAGGGGTTAGGTTTTATGGATCTTAACATAAAGTGGCAAGATCGATCCAAAATTCGTACAATCAGTTACTTAAAACCAGGCGATCGCCGATTATAGTCAAATCTATCAGCTCTCAAAGAGCGATCGTACCCTAAGATTGAGGAGAAAGGTCTATGAATTACACCTTTGACATTTTGGGGATTTCACCCATCCTACATTTTTTCAATCATCAACAAGAGAAAGCCACAGAAGATCCTCGCCAAGGAGCCGAGTATGTTGCCACCTATGAATGTACCCTAGACGCATTTCTGCAATCTGTTGAACCCGTTCCTCCCTCCAGGGGTTGGGAATTAGATCGAGTGGTTGATACAGTCATCCATTACTGGATGAACAACGCGGAAGGGATTCAACATTGGAAAGAGCGCTTAGACCGGGCTGGAAATGATAACCTACTGGTGGCGCGACTAGCAGATATCAAAGCCTTACAAGCCGAATTTGATTCCTTACTCGGTTAGCGCTTTGCCCTAGGCAATAGGGGGATAGGCAATAGGCAAAGATCCCCCCAAGCCAGACCCATTTTTAATTTCTAATTTTTAATTTTTAATTGATATCATGTCCCTCAAACGTCCCTATGTATTCAGTAGTCTTCTACTGTTAGCCCTGATCCTGCTCTTATTAAATCGACCATTTAACATTGTGGGGATGGCTGGACTCACGACTTTTGGTTTAGCCTATTTCACTAAGGGAATGAGACGCACATCTTAGCCGTAGCCACTCACGATCTGAGGGTTGGTTGATGTGCAACTAACCAGTAAGTATCCATTTCTCCTTTCCCTTTCACGAAAATTTTACCCCGTTTTTCCAAAACATATTGCTCTTTTAAGGATTCATAAACCGCTTCCGTCACTTGAATTTTCCCCGGTTCTCCAGATGATTCCATACGGGAAGCCACATTCACCGTATCTCCCCATAAATCATAGATAAATTTCTTCTTCCCAATTACCCCCGCAATCACCGAACCGATATGCATCCCAATCCGGATCTGGAAATCATCTCCCATGGGAGTTTTGAATTGACCCATATAAGCTTGCATAGACAAGGCCATCCGAGCCATAATATCCAGATGATTCGGCATCGGATCGGGCAATCCTCCAGCTACCATATACGCATCACCAATGGTTTTAATTTTTTCGAGTCCATAGGTTTCCGTCAGTTGGTCAAAGCTGGAAAACACTTGGTTGAGCATATCGACGAGTTGAATGGGTTGAACTTGAGCTGCAAGCGGCGTAAATCCGACAATATCAGCAAATAATATCGTCACGGATTCAAAATCTTCCGCTAGAGAGCTTTGATTGTGTTTGAGCTGATTGGCGATCGCCTCCGGTAGAATATTCAATAGTAGCTTTTCTGACCGCTCCTTTTCCTGTCTAAGCGCCTCTTCTGCTTGCTTGCGCTCCGTAATATCCCGGAATCCCCACACCCGTCCCATGATTTGATCGCCGACTTTTTGGGGACGGCTAAATTGCTCAAAGACTCGACCATCCTTAAACGGAATAATGCCAACCCCTTCCGCGTCTAGACTGTTCACCATTTCTTGTTGACGTTTCAGGAAAGCAACCGGATCTTCCACTTGCTGCGCTAGAAAATTACGCTGCTGTTGTACATCTTGAGAAGCTAACACTTCTGGAGTCACATTCCACATTTTGAGAAATTGATTGTTGTAGGCGATAATCCTCTCCGCGCGATCGACAGCAATAATACCATCAGCAATCGATTCCAATACCGCTTTCTGCAACGCCAGAGCATTTTCTAAGGCTACTTGAGCCTCTTTTTGAGGCGTAATATCTCGGACAACCCAGATTACCGACCAATCGGAAATGGGAGAAACATTCGCAGCAAACCAGTGTTTTTCTCCTTGGATATCCATCTGATATTCGACTCTCTGAGTCTCACCTATTTCTAGAACATGAGCAATGGTTTCTAAATGCCAATTAGCTAATTTTGGCTCCATAAACTCCCGGATGTTATGATTAAGTAAATCTTCCTTATGATGAACCAAAAGCTCCTCACTTCCGGAAATAATTTTTTCATACTCTCCCTGTCGATTAAACACTAAAATCAGTTCAGTCATGGCTTCAAACAAGCCTCGTAATTCCGCCTCAGCCGCCGCTAGAGATTCGGTTCTTTCAGCCACACGCTGTTCTAAATCTTTATTGCTTTGATCGAGAATCGAAAAGGTTTTAATAAGCTGCTCTGCCATACTATGAAAAGATAGGGCAAGTTGTCCTAATTCATCGGAGCGATCGGGTAATTCGGGAGAGTTCCAACTCCCGGCAGCTAGGTCTTGAGCGGAGCGATTTAAGGTTAAAATGGGATAGGTAACCCAGCGAGCAGTCAAGATACCAATGATTACAGCTAAAATTAAAGCGATTACACATAAGATAATGGTATTTTTTGTGTTGGCATGAATGCGATCCATAAAATCAGATTCTGGCACAACAATCACAATTAACCAATCTAAACCGTAGTCATCTTGCAAGGAAAAAACTTGTAAAAAGTTTGGCTCTCCTTGTACATCAAATTTTATTTTACCCGTATTTTTTATGTCTTCAAAATTGCCGAATCGATTTTTGAGAAATGCGGCAGAATCTTTAACGATCTGATTGTCGCTTTGGTCTACAGGAACTTGTTCCGCAGAATCTTGAATAAACAGTTGCTGATCCCGATTGGATGAGGCAACCAATTCTCCGTTGCGCTCCATGATAAAAATTTGTCCCGATTGACCAATATTTAAGTCTTGCAGAAATTGACTAATATTAGATAAGGAGACATCCACGCCTAATACGCCCTGAAAGTCCCCTTGACGATCGTAAACGGGTAAACTGGCTGTTAATCCTAAACTTTGGGTGGAGACAAAGGGATAGATATCACTCCAAACGGCTTTTTGGTTGGCTTTTGCTTTTTGAAACCAACCGCGAGTTCTCGCATCATAAGTAGTGGTCTCTAGCAGGTTTTGGCGGTTGCCTTCGCTATCGACGGAATATTTATAATAATCACCACTGACTAAGTTTTCAGTGACCCGAATAATGGACTGTCCATCATCTCCTTGACCGGATAGGATGATTCCACCTTCAGGAGTGCCAAAATAGATAAAGGTGACGGACTCATGAACTTGGCTTTGGTTCCAAAATCTCTTTTCTAGGAGTTGAGGAAAATCGAGATCGAGAATGTTTAAGCGAATGTCTTGGGCGTTGCTTTGATTAATTTGATGGGGTTCCTTAAGACGGTGGAGTAAGTCACCTTCTACGCGATCGCCAATTTCTGTCATTAATTGATCCGCTAAATCCTGCACAGCCTCCTGTCCAGCCCGATAGGAGAGATAACCGACAACTCCCACCGTGGCGCAGATTTGCACGACAAAAGGAACGACTAAAACCAGGCGCAAAGGAAGGCGTTTTAGGTATTGGGACGTTGCTTGCCAAACCATTGAGAGGATTGTGGAGAAGTGCAGAAAGAGGAAGAGAGTGACAAGGTTGACAGATGGGCCAATCTTGTCCTTAAAGTTAGCACACTCGATTCCACCCGATCGCCAACAAATGGCCCTTCAAGGGTAAAATAAGTCGTTGGTACTTCTGCAACACAAGCTGTGATTGAGCGTTATACTCTGCCCGAAATGGGCAAAATTTGGACAGATGACTTTAGGCTAAAGACTTGGTTACAAGTTGAAATTGCGGTCTGCGAAGCCCAAGCTAAACTGGGTTATATTCCGACTGAGGCCGTGGAGGAGATCAAAGCGAAAGCCAAGTTTGATCTCAAGAGAGTTTTAGAAATTGAAGCCGAAGTCCGTCATGATGTGATTGCCTTTTTGACCAATGTCAATGAGTATGTGGGGGATGCTGGGCGGTATATCCATTTGGGATTAACCAGTTCAGATGTTCTGGATACGGCTTTGGCTTTGCAAATGGTGGCCAGTTTGGATTTAATCCAACATCAGGTGGAGGAACTGGTGCAAGCGATTCGCTATCAAGCGGGCCAACATCGGGATACGGTGATGGTGGGCAGATCCCATGGTATTCATGCGGAACCGATGACCTTTGGCTTTAAGTTAGCGGGATGGTTGGCGGAAGTTTTGCGTCATCGCGATCGCCTTTGTCGTCTCCAGTCCCAAATTGCTGTAGGTAAAATTTCTGGTGCAGTGGGAACCTATGCCAATATTGATCCTAAAGTGGAAGAGTTGGCTTGTCAAAATTTGGGATTACAACCGGATTGTGCCTCAACTCAAGTGATTTCCCGCGATCGCCATGCGGACTATCTGCAAACTCTGGCCCTGCTTGCGGCCTCAATAGAACGGTTTGCGGTGGAAATTCGCAACCTCCAGCGCACGGATGTTCTGGAAGTGGAAGAATACTTTGCTAAAGGGCAAAAAGGGTCTTCTGCTATGCCCCATAAACGCAATCCCATTCGCTCGGAACGACTCACCGGTTTAGCTCGGATTATTCGGGGTCATGCGATCGCTGGTTTAGAAAATGTGGCCCTGTGGCACGAGCGCGATATTTCCCACAGCTCCGTCGAGCGGGTTGTTTTGCCGGATTCTTGTATTCTCATGCACTTCATGCTGCGTGAAATCATCAACCTGGTGAAAAATTTGTTGGTCTACCCCGAAAACATGAAGCGCAACATGAACGTTTATGGCGGGGTGATCTTCTCCCAACGGGTTCTCTTAACCCTGGTAGAAAAAGGACTACAGCGCGAAGAAGCCTATAAAATTGTCCAAGAGAGCGCTCACCAAGCTTGGAATAATCCTGATGGAGATTTTCGTGCTTTGATTAGTGAGCATCCCCAGGTGACTCAAGCTTTGTCTTCTGAAGAGCTGAACGCCTGCTTCGATCCCCATCAGCATCTGAGACACCTGGATCGGGTGTATCAACGGTTGAGTATCTGAGCGTATTCCTGAAGGGGAGTGATTTCCACAGACAAGGCATACTGCAACTGAGCATCATGGGAAACGACTTCTATGGTGTAGTCTCCAGAGGCGATCGGTTCCCCGATCCATTGCGGGCGACCTTCCTCAGTGGTGTCCCAGGGCTGACTCAATAGCTCCCCATCAGGACTGAGAATTCTCGGTATCGTCCCTTCCACGTTTTTCAGAGTTAAGGTTTTTCCGGGTGGAACATGGACGACATAACGGTGGACTCCAACGCCAACCATTTCTTCTTGAATGCTTACGGAAGCTTGGCGCGGGCCTAAATTTAACCGTTCTACTTTTTCATTACAACTGCTCGCCACATCTGAGCGTTGTACCCAACCTTTGGTGGGGTCAATAATTTCAAACCATTGGTCAGTGGCGTTCATAATGCTAATCCATCGTCCGGTTTCTAATTCGCCGACAATCTCTCCCTCTTTTTCTGGATGCGATCGCACATATAAGGGAGATTTTTCCGTAGACAGTTGGGCCATGCTAATTACACAGTATTCTAAGTCTCGAATTTCAGAGGGTTTAGAGTTATTTAGGGCTACTGGAGTCCAGTTTTCATGTAAATGGGGAGGAAGTAGAGATCCCGTTTGGGAAGTGTTATTCGGGTCTACCCAAGTGGCTGTTGTTTCAGTTTCTTCAGGTGCTGTTGTTTGGGTGGACAGGGTCTGGCTGGACACTCGGTCTGTTTCTTGGCCTCGATCGAGGGTTGCTTGCTGTTTCTCCGTAGCAGGCGATCGCCAATATTCTGAGGCTTCTAGGCCAAGGGCGGTAAACAAACCGGCCAACACTAGACCCATAACTTGGGGGCAATTTAAACAATTATACATATTATAATATCCTCTGATTCATCGGGACTGATACTATTACCGGTTTTGTCTGACAGCGTTTAGCTACATTGGCTTCTATTCTTGACACCATAACCGATCCTCTCCAGAACTGCAAACCCTATTCTGGCAATGATCCCCGGTTTTTTTTATTTTTTTATCCGTAGAGTTTTCGGAAGTAGCAGTTGGCAATAATACTATTTCTTGGCCCATCAAAAAAGGGTTTGGAGATCAAACCCTAGCTTTAGCTTATTTTAAGAATTTTTCCTCTAGGTATAGAAACCACCCAGATCGGGTTAATCGATGAACCCAGTTGTACCTTTTGCCTAGCACTTCTATTGCTCTCTAGAAATTTTGTCGTAGAGTCGCTTGAGCATCACCACCATTTCCGCCCGGGTAACCAGTTGGTTCGGTCGGAAAGTTCCATCTTGGTAACCACTAATCAAGTTTTCTTGGACGGCCCATTCCAGAGCGTCATAATACCACCGGCTTCGACCATCGGGAAATACATCTCTAAACATGCGCTTTTTCTCCGTTGCAAACATATAGCCAGAATAATAAAACACGCCATTTTCCACCAGACGACTAATATCGCCCACTCTGACGCGATAGTTATTAAACCGTTGGACTCCATAATAATTATCGATCATCACCCTGGCATAACTGGGATTTTGCCGATCCTGGGTCATTCGTACTGCATGGCCGTAGGTGAGATCGCCAAACGACGTTTGATCCAAAAACCCATCGGCGTTAAAATCCGCATTATATTGGGCACTCCCTCGATAACCCGTGACCACACTATAGCCTTTACCCAGGACTGAACCGAGTTGCGAACCGATCATATCCACCCGATAAGAAACAATTGTCTCTCGACGGTTATTCCACCATCGGCGCAACAAGTCTACAGCCTGATTAATATACCACCCCTCAGTATCGGAAAACCCGTAACGCCGGGCTTCCTGAATCAGTTGCCCAAAGTCCGCTAGACTAAATCGATACCCAGTTAAATCCGAAATTGCCCCAGCAGCCGCAAACAGGGTACAGGACATCGGATGCAGATCGAGTTGATTGTATTGGATTTGGCGATCCCAAAAGTTCGAGGGAGCAACGGGAACATCTTCCAAGACATTACCCAATCGCCAGTCTAAGGTACTATAGGCTTCCTTGGCTGCATAATAGCCATAAGGAACCGTTTGTTGTTGAGCCATAATTCCCTACGTTTGAGCCAAACTGATTTTAACCTGAGTTTGACCCAGAGTGATACAGCGCTATGGGCGGCAGAAGGGTAAAAAGTAGGCGATCGCCCCAGCCCGATTACGTTTGTTTTTTGATCGAGAAGACTTTATAATCCGTAAAGGTATAGACTTTTGGTAATGCAAAGTTGCAAAAATGAGGATAAACCTAATCCTCTACTTTTAGGTTGCTTAAGTCTAGCTTATGTTTTCCTCCCAAAGGGATCGCTGATTCACCCATGAACACCTTTAGTCAAACGATTTGGTTAGTCCCGATGTATGCCGTACTCGGTGCATTATTGACCCTTCCCTGGTCACCGGGTTTCATTCGTAAGACCGGCCCCCGGCCGGCGGGTTACATTAATTTATTGATGAGTTGTGCGGCTTTTATCCATAGCCTCCTCGGTTTACGGGAAGTGTGGGGTGCGCCTGCTCACTATTCCCTCAATTGGCTCCATGCCGCTAATCTGGATATTACTTTTGATGTGGAAGTTTCCGCCACCACCGTCGGCGCATTAGTGGTGATTTTGGGCTTGAATATCCTCACCCAAATCTATGCCATTGGCTATATGGAAATGGATTGGGGTTGGCCCCGGTTCTATGCGCTCCTGGCGGTGTTTGAAGCGGGAATGGCTACCCTGATGCTGACCAATTCCCTATTTTTCAGCTATGTGATGCTGGAAATCCTGACTTTGGGAACCTATCTGCTGATTGGCTTTTGGTTTAATCAATCTCTGGTGGTTACGGGAGCAAGGGATGGGTTCCTGACGAAGCGGGTGGGGGACTTGGTGCTGTTGATGGGTGTGGTCGCGCTCTATCCTCTGGCGGGAACCTGGAACTATGATGAATTGACAGTTTGGGCCAGCAGAGTCGAGCTGAATCCTAGTGTAGCTACCTTCCTGGGTTTAGCCCTTTTAGCCGGGCCGTTGGGTAAATGCGCCCAATTTCCCCTGCAACTGTGGCTTGATGAGGCTATGGAAGGGCCGATGCCAGCCACAGTCCTGCGAAATTCGATCGTGGTTTCTACAGGGACTTGGGTGCTGATTAAGATGCAGCCGGTTTTGGAGTTATCGCCTTTAGTGGTGAATACAGAAATTGCGGTGGGGGCGTTTACGGCGGTGAGTTGTGCGGCGATCGCCTTAGCCCAAGTGGATATTAAGCGGGTATTTTCTTATGCCACCAGTAGTTATTTAGGCATTGTGTTTATCGCCGTGGGCACGGGAAACAGCCAAGGAGCCTTAATGCTGCTGTTGACCTATGCGATCGCCATGGCCCTGATGCTGATGGCGGTAGGCGGTATTATCCTCAACAACGTTGCCCAAGATATTACCCAACTGGGTGGCTTGTGGTCTCGTCGCCCCATTTCTGGCATCTGCTATGTCGTCGGCGCTCTCTCGTTGGTGGCGGTTCCTCCCCTGGGCTGTTTCTGGGGATTAGCAGAAATTGCCAACGGTTTACCCCCAACCTTATTAACCGTTTTGTTGTTGGTGAATGGATTAACCGCCTGTAGTTTGGCGCGGGTGTTTGGACAACTGTTTATGGGTTCAATTACCGACTGGACAAAGCGATCGCCAGAAGGATTATGGGCCTTAGTGATGCCGATGATGATTTTACTCGGTATAGCGCTCCATTTGCCCCAATTATTGGCAGTTTTAGGACTATTACCGGCTTTAAGTCTGGTGACTCAACCAACTTCTATCTTCTTAGTTGGCTCGACAGTTATCGGTGCTGGCATAGGTTTATCCCTCTATGGGCGCGAAAGCGTACCTAAACCCATTCAGCTACCGGTTCGAGGGATTCAAGATTTCTTTGCCTATGATTTCTACACCGCCAAACTCTATAAGGTAACGGTGATTGCCATTGTCGGATTTATGGCGAAAGTCATTGATTGGTGCGATCGCATCCTAGTCGATGGAGCCGTGAATTTTGTCGGCTTGTTCACCCTCGCCAGTGGCGAAAGCTTGAAATACAACACCACCGGACAAGTGCAGTTTTATGCCCTGTCTATCCTCTTCGGTACACTCCTCTTTGGATTATTACTGGTTTATCCCTTACTTTCTGCCCTACCTCAATAACAATCAACCGTTGTCATTCCTATGCTATCAGCCTTACTCCTGATTCCTCTCTTAGGCGCGATCGCCATTGCCCTCTATCCTAAACCCCAATCGAGTCGGGCGATCGCCACTCTGACTACTCTCGCCAGTTTAGGGTGGAGCCTGTATTTACTCACTCAATTTGACCTCAACCCAAGCGGACTGAGCGGAGCAGAAATCCAATTTAGTGAATTCCATACTTGGATTCAACCCCTGGGACTCAACTATAGTGTCGGTGTCGATGGACTCTCCTTACCCCTACTGGTTCTCAATAGTCTTTTAACCCTTATCTCCCTCTATACCAACCGCAAAGATCTAGACCGCTCTCGGCTCCATGACAGCCTGATCCTGCTGATTAACGGCGGAATTTCAGGCGCTCTAATGGCCCAAAATCTGCTCTTATTTATCATCTTTTATGAATTAGAACTGGTTCCCTTTTATCTGCTGATCGCCATTTGGGGAGGAGAAAAACGGGGCTATGCTTCCACCAAGTTTCTGCTCTATACGGCCGTTTCTGGCTTAATGGTGATTACCGGATTCTTGGGGGTTGTCTTCCTAGGTGATACGGGTAGTTTTGAATTTAGCCATCTGCAAATCAATAACCTGGATCTGATTACCCAATTGCTGCTCTTGACTGCCCTACTGATTGGGTTTGCCATTAAAACTCCCCTGGTTCCCCTACACACCTGGATGCCAGATGCCTATGTGGAAGCCTCCCCCAGTACCACGGTGCTACTCGGTGGTGTTTTTGCCAAATTGGGAACCTATGGCCTATTGCGCTTTGGACTGCAACTGTTTCCCGTGGCTTGGCAAGCCATGGCTCCGGGTTTAGCGATTATTGGTACAGTGAGCGTGATTTATGGTGCTTTGAGTGCGATCGCCCAACGGGACATCAAACGCATGGTCGCTTACAGTTCTATTGGTCACATGGGGTATATCCTAGTGGCTGGAGCTGCGGGGACTGAATTAAGTGTTTTAGGGGCGATCGCCCAAATGATAGCCCACGGCCTCATTCTCGCCCTCCTCTTCTTCCTCGTCGGTATCGTCGAACAAACCACCGGAACCCGCGATCTCGACGTTCTCAACGGCCTAATGAACCCCATTCGCGGCCTACCTCTCACCAGTGCCCTGCTCATTTTAGCCGGAATGGCCAGCGCCGGTATCCCTGGGTTAGTGGGCTTCGCGGCTGAATTTGTCGTCTTTCAAGGCAGCTTCGCCACCTTCCCCATTCCCACCCTAATCTGTATCCTTTCTTCAGGATTAACCGCCGTCTATTTCGTCATCCTGATTAACCGCACCTGTTTCGGCAAACTAGACAACCAGAGAGCCTACTATGCCCGCGTCACCCTCAACGAACAATGGCCAGCCCTAGTCCTAACCGCCATTATCCTCTTTCTAGGCATTCAACCCAACTTCCTCTTGCGCTGGATGGAACCCACCACCACCCGCATTGTCGCTGAACTCCATCAACCCCAAGTTACACTAGCATTTGCCCCTCATCCCCCAACCCCCTTCGGCTTCGCTCAGGGCAAGCCTTCTCCCGCAGGAGAAGGGGAGTAGAAGTCCCTAACCCCTTCTTCCATGAGAGAAGAGGGATCAAAAGTCCCTCTCCCCTGGGAGAGGGATTTAGGGAGAGGGCATTCCCCATTCCCTATTCCCTAATTACCCATTCCCTATAAAAAAACCATGACTACAACCCTAGATTCATCAACCACAAAAATCCCTCCTTCAACCCACAAATACGCCGAAGTCATCCATCGCCTAGAAGCCGGTGGCTCCATGTTACCGGACACCCCAGAAAACCTAATGCAAATTATCGGCATTTATAAAGCCTATGCCGTGCCCATGGATTTCTATTGGCGGGATTTACTCTATATTGCCGAGCGCGTTTTTCTCGATCCTTTGCCCTTCTTTAAATACTTCTTACCCCAAGAATATTTAGACCTGCCCAATCACTATGCAGGAGAAACTGCCGATTTTCGCGTGTGGCAAAACGGAGAAGCCAGCGCCCACCCGGAATTATTAGAATTTATGGACAAGGGAGAACTGAAGAAAAAACTCCCCAAATTATTCCATCATCTCTGGCACGATCGCATTAACATGGAGTTCGCCGAAGCCTGTATGCGTGCCATGCTCTGGCATCAGGGAATGGGCGGCCAGTTTTATGACTACCTAGAGAGCGAGGAATATATCGCCAACTGCGACAAAGCGATTAAAGCCTACTTTAAGGGTAATCCTCTGATGTTGGGACTCTATAAGCTCTTCCCGCAAATGTTCTACGAGAAAGTGCGCGAGCTGTCCTATTACGCCAACTTGGGCTTATTCTGGGAAGTCATGGCTCCCGTCTTCTTTGAAATGAGCGATCTTTATGATGCCGGAGAGTTCAAAACCGTCCCTGATGCCATGAATTTCCTGGTTAATGGCATCTTCATTGCCGCCGGACGGCCCATTTATCACCATGTCTACATCGGCGATGAATGTTATGAAATTATCCCCAAATCAAAAGGGTTTATGTGGCTCTACGAAGCCGCTTTGCCCTATGTCGAAGCCGTGTTCTATCGCACCGCTCCCTTCCGAGGCACAAAATCCTATAACGCCCAAGCCAAACAAGTGCCAGAAGAGCAAAAAGACTTCCACTATGGCATCCTCTACGCCGATGTCTTCCCCGTGGGAACCGCAGGCATCCCCCCCACCCTGCTCATGCAGGATATGCTCCACTTTCTCCCCCCCTATTTAGAGGAGTATTACCAAAAATACTGTCGGGGTGAAGATGATATGCTGATTCAATTGGGCATCACCTTCCAGCGATCGATGTATAATGTTACCTCGGCGGTCATTCAAGCTCTAAGAGTGGCTCTCCTCTATCCCTTAGACGATCCCAACCCCGAACACCTATTAAAAAATCGTCAATTCTTTGAAGCGCAAATGGACAGATTTATGCGTCCAGAAGCCCGTTTATCTGACATTCAAAGCCAAGATTATCGTTAACTCCGCCCAGCCCAAGAAACCGGGTTTTCCCTATTGCCTATTCCCCATTCCCCATTCCCTAAAATATGCCTAACATTGTTGAAATTGCCGTTAGTAATGATGCCTTCTCGACTCTCGTCACTGCGGTTAAAGTAGCTGGATTAGTCGAGGCCTTGCAACAACCTGGGCCGCTCACGGTTTTTGCCCCCAATGATGATGCCTTTGCCAAGTTGTTACCGGGAACCGTAGAAAGTTTGGTACAGAATGTGCCCCAACTCCAACGTATTCTGACCTATCATGTGGTTGCCGGACGCTATACCACGGCAGAATTAAAAGAGCTAGAGAGTGTAACCTCTCTAGAAGGTTCCCCCATTCCCATTCGCTGTGGTGAAATTTTTGAAGTGAAAAATGCCACGGTTTTAGCCCCCGATATTGAAGCCAGTAATGGAATTATTCATGTGATTGATACGGTGATTTTGATGGGGTAATGTCAAGTCCGCTTGTTTCTGTCCGCGAAGCGGAAATACCCTAATTAAGGAGCTAGGGAGCGAGACGCTCCCACTCCTTAATATTAAAGGTTTTAGGGTTTTCCCATTACCCTTCTGCCGCGCGGAGCGCTCTAAAACCGCTTGCGAAACTCAAACTGAAGACGACTATCTGTCCGGCGTTGTCCTGAGTTTTCATTGGCTAAATCAGTGGCTGCCCGCAGCACTAAATTATCGCTCAAGCGATAGCGCAACCGCAGACGTACGGGATCGCTAGAGGTTAGGGTTTTACCCAAAGAGGTAGAAAACTGATCCGTAATATCTAAAGTGGCTTCTCCGGCTAAACCGATCGCCCCTTGACGCGATCGATCTTCCACCGGATAGAGTCGTAACTCCGTCAATCCCAGGGCATCCCCCAGACTCGTTTGTAAGTTGGATAACACTGTCGATCCGGCAATATTTACCAGTGCCAGGGTGGTATTGCCACCCCCGCCAATGGTATTCAAAAACCCACCCCCAATCAGGGCAACAATTTCTGAGCGGCTGCGTACCGGAGAACTGGTTAATTCCAAGTTGCTTTCTAAGCGGGACGCGGGTCCAGTGACTGCGGCTTGAATGCGTACTGTTTCCGTCTCATTATTATCTATGGGTGGGGTGTCATCAATTTCATTTTGTCCCCAGAATACAACCTCTGGTTGCCGACTGCCTCTGACTTCAGAAATTGAGGCTTCTAGACGCAAGTTTAGGTCAGGATCTAAGCCTTGAGTGGGAATAAATCGAGCTTTATTCTCCTGTTCGCGATCGATGCGGAACTGGGTGGCAATAATATTAATCCATCCCCGGTCAAGATCGATTTCACCATCGGCACGAATATCATCAACTGGGCCATTAATGGTGAGGGTTCCTTCACCCCGAATATCGACAAAACCGGGTTGTAAAATAGCAATTCCATCGGTTAAATCGACCTTAAAGCGATCAAATACCGGAACCAATGGATTAGACGAAGGAGCCGCATCATCTTGATCCGTCTTTTGGAGCTTCGTGGCTTCTGCGGGAAAGATTTTTCCTTCGGTGAGGACAATATTACCTTTAAGCACCGGTTCTAAGGCGGCTCCGGCAATTTCAATATTGCCATTTACGCCCCCATTGTAGATATCTTGGAAGTTCAGATCGATCCCTTCTAACTGAATTTTTAGGGGGAGTGCTGCTTCTTGTTCCGATAAGGGTATATCTGGATCGGCTAGGGGAATTAAACCAGAAACTTGCACTTTTCCTTTGCTAAAATCTCCGGTCAGCCTCTCGATATAGACCTTTTCACCGTTAAACTTAACCAATCCATTGACATTATTCAAGGGTTCTGACAGGATTTGAGATTGTAGGGTGGCATCAGTGATGGTGGCTTCTCCGTCAGCGATGGGGTTATCCACGGTTCCAGAAACTTCGATGTTGACGTTTCCTGTGCCTGCCACCCAATTGACCTGTTGGCGGGTGAGAACATTTAAGATAGCTAACCCTTCATTTTCTAGGTTTAAGTCTAACTGAATCTCTTGGGAAATGGGAGAGACAGAACCAAAGGGTAGGGGGCTGGGAATACTGCCGGTTAGAGTTACGGGCGAGTCTCCGGTGACTAAGAGTTTACCGCCAAATCGTAAGCGTCCATCAGAGAGGGAAAAATTACCGGTGGCTTCTTGAATCGGCTCTTCATTTAACGTGCCATCGGACACACTTAATTGACCAATGACTTGGGGATTTTGGATGCTTCCTCCTAAGAGTGTAGCGGTTGTATTTATATTACCGGTTAAATCGACCGGTAAATCGGGGATAAATTGCTGAATTAAGTCTACGGGAACGTTTTCAACTTTGAGCTGACCGGATTGTTGTTCGCCGCCAACTTGTCCGGAAAATGTGATTAATCCTTCACTCGATTCAATGCGAACGGGGAGTAAGGTGAGGACATTATCTTTCAGGTTTCCTTTGACAATAATGGGGTTAAAACTATATTTACCCCAGACCCAGTTTTCACCCAATAAATCGATGTTGGCAGATAGGCCTTGTTTGAGGGAACCGGAAACTTGAATATCACCATCAAATACGCCCTGAAGTTGGGCTAGGGCAGGAATGGGGTAGCGATCGCGCTCTTGTTGTCGTAAATCCTGTAATCTGAGAATTTCGGAGAAGCGACGTAACTGCTTTTGTACCGTCTGCTCCCCATCACTAACATCATTGACGGTCAAAACGCCTAGATCGGCGGCTGTTCCAGTTGGCGGTGCAAAACCCTGGGCAATATCTTCTAGGTCAAAAATCTGCAAGGCTTGCAGGATATCTTGCACGCTGCCTTGGGCAATTTTCACTTCGGCTGCAAATTGAGGATCGCTCAGATCGCTCAGATTAACTGCCCCTTGTAAATCGTATTGACTCTCACCAATCTTTAACTGCGTATCGGTTAACTGTCCCTGACCTCCCGCATAGTTCAATTTAGCGGTGAGTAACTCGCCCTCAACTGCACCAATGGAGGGTTTAACGATTTTGATTTCCCCTTGGGCAATGACTGCCATGGGATAAGGCTCCCCATCGCTGGCGCGATCGAAGGTTTGGGGGAAACTGAGGTTAAAATTACCGGAAACTTGACCCGAAACTGGCCCTAGGGGACTAGCTGTAGGAATGAGATTCACCAAATCTAGGGGAAATTGGGCGATATCGACCTGGAAATTGGTTAACGGTGAGCCTTCAGAGGGTGGGGTGCGTTGTCCGGTGGCGATCGCCTCCCCAACCTTAAAGGTAAACGACTCTGGCATAAATGTGGGGCCAATGACTGCCGAAATCTCATCGGATTCTCCTGTTAAGGCGATTCTTGCCCCTTGACTGGGTGTAAACTGGATCGGCCCCTCGATCGTTGGATCGAAGGCCAGTTGATTAACGGCCATATTTCTCAAGCGCAATTGCCCGTCTAAACTCGGCTGTAATCCTGTCCCAGAAATGCGTCCGGCAAAATCCACTCGACCTCGCACCGCCACACCATCGGGTAAGGTAAAGGGTAGAGTCGCTACATTAAAATCCCTTACTTCGGCATTGAAATTGTACCGAGAAGCCATTAAATCCTGGAAATTGGGCACAATTTGACCGGCAACTTGTAGACCAGAACCTGGGGTAGGGGCGGGTGTGAATGGGGTAGGGGCGGGTGTGAATGGGGTAGGGGCGGGTGTGAATGGGGTAGGGGCGGGTTTCAAACCCGCCCCTACGGGTGACTGGGAAGACGAGGAAGGAACCACCACCGAACCTGCCCCAGCGATGATATCCAAAGAGCGGCCATTCCAGACCATTCGAGAGAGAAACGGCCCTTGCTCTAAGATCGGTAACTTGGAGAGTAAGACCTCTGCTTGGGCTTGTATCGCCGTCGGATCGAAATTATCCAACCGTCCCCCTGCTACCATTTTCCCTGCCCCCGTGAGCCGTTGAAACTCAGGCGGTAAGGCTAAACCCAATTGGTCTAACTCCACCTGTTCGGCGTTTATTCTCGCTTGCCATTGGCCTTGCTGGGCGATCGCCTCCACATTAACCACGCTCTCACCCACATTCACAAAACCTTGGACTTGGGCAAAAACACTATTCAGAAGACTATCAGGCGAAAGATTATCTAATTGTCCCTGGGCATTGGCTACGCCACTAAAGGGTAAACGGGGCACATCGGCCGGCACTTGGGGCGATAATTGGTCAACGTTGACACCATCAGCGCGGACTGAGGCTTTCCATTCTCCATTCAGGGCTTGGGCGATGGCATTCACTCGACCGCCAGCAATATCTAAATCGGCTTGGGCTTGGGCGACGATCGCTGCCGGTGAAAAATTATTGACCGGCCCCCTTAAATTCACGGTTGCGGTTAGGGGAGTTTGCAGAAAAGCTTGTTCCCTTGCTGCTAACTGTAACTGGGGAGACAAGCGTGTGGCTTGCACCTGGTTAATGTCGAGGGCTGCTTCCCATTGTCCCCCCTCTAATCTGCCCCGGCTTCTGATTGTGCCTCCGGCTAATTCCAGAGTTCCTTGCAATTGTGCTTGAAATGCTGCCAGATCGGGGTTATCAGCCGGGCCAACAATTTCCACGACTCCGGTAAAGGGTGCAGCTTCGGCAAAGGGGAGTTGAAATTGTTCTGGGGGCACGAATTGCTCCAGTTGAGTGCGAAATTGCCCCAATTGCAGATTATTGGCTTGGACTAAGCTGGCAATCTGGTTATTCTGCAAGCGGCTCGATATATTCACCCGTCCTCCGGCTACATCGAGTTGCCCTTCGGCGATCGCCTCTACCTGATTCAGACTAAAGTTTTCTAAGGGGATAATCATCCTAGCTCCACCGCTAAAGGGGGCAGCCAGTTCAGGGGGAACAAGGGGAGAAAGGTTAGGGAGTTGGATGTTTTGGGCCTTAATTTCCGTTTGCAGTTGTAGGGGGATTTTGGGTGTAGGTTGCGTTGCCGATCCCCCCGTAGGGGCGGGTTGAGCAGTGGTTTGGTCTGCCTGCTCAGATGTTGGTGTAAGGGCGGGTTCATCAGTTGTTTGGTTTTCCAGGCGAGAGTTGGGTGAACCCGCCCCTACGGAACCCTCTGTATCTGTGCCTATATTTAAACCGATAAGGCGGGAAACGGCTTGTACTTGTCCCCCGGCGAGATCGGTTTGGGCGATCGCCTGTAAATCATTCAGGGGCCCCATCACGCGCAGTTGTGGGGAAACCGTTCCCACGGTAATATCTGAAGGCACTTGGTAAAGTTGGGCGATCGCATCTACAGGCACATTTTGCCCTTGAGCTTCAAAGACGAGAAAGGGTTGTTGCAAGTTAGGATTAGGAGGATTAGGATCTTCTATCGGCGCAGACGTAGGGGCGGGTTCACCCAATTTTTCGTCTTCCAAGCCAGAGCTTAGTGAACCCGCCCCTACATTACCTCGATCGGGGTTGGCTTCCTCAAGGCTTGGTGAACCCGGTTCACCATCACCTTGACTTGGATCTGGATTGGCAGGCTCACTAACAGGTAATTGCAACTCTCCCCGGCCTAGGATTTCGCCGCCCAGGGTAGGAACTAATTTCAGGTCTTGAACGGCGATCGTAGAATTAGCATAGGCAAATTGGGTACTAATTTCCGTAAATTCCAGGCGATCGATTTGCGTCGGTTGGGTGGTTTCAAACAATCCCACCAGCAACGGTTGCTCAAACGGCCCCTCCAACTTAGCCTTCACTTGGAATTCTCCAGTCGCCTTTACGGGCAATTCGGTCTTTATCGTTTCCTCTAGGGTTTCAAACGTCACCGGAGGCAAGGATGCCACCACTTGAATTCCCTGTTGCAGATGAATCCCCCCTTCTAGGGTGAGGGGAATCGTATCTGCATAGAGAATAGACCCTTCTTCGACTAACACCAACTGATCCTGGAATTGTAGAGTAAATGCCCCTTGGGAGAGATACAAGGGAACTTGGGTGATATCAAATTGAGGGGTTTCTTCGCTCTCTTCTGGTTGCTCCTCTTGCTGATTCTCTTCTGGGGTAGGCTCTGGTAAAGTATACTGTCCCGCCACTTCACTGACGAAGAGCGTCCCATTAATCAAAGAGCCTTGAATATCTTGTAAATTAATCTGTCCATTGAGATTTCCATTCACTGTACCGCCCGTTAATGCCACTTCGGGCGGTAGATTGGGCACTAAGTTAGTTAAGGGAATCAGGTCTAGATCTTGCGATCGCACCTGCACCCTTACCCGTTGCTCCTGCTGCAAAAATTCTCCCTTGGCTTGCACCTCTCCCGGACTGCTATCCTGAGCCACAGTTGCATCAAAGCGAATTCGATTATACTCATCGAAAAAGTCGGCAGTGGCGCGAATCGGCTTAAACGTCACGCTATGTTCAAGACTCGCCCCTTCTCCTTTCCAGGGAACCAATTCCACGGTGGCATCTTGAACCGCAGCCTTAATCACATTAATCTTAAATTGCCCTTCCTTCGGCTCTTCCGGGGTAATCTCCAGATCCAGCCATTGATGTTCTGCATCCTCTTCTAAATAAACTTGGGGATTAATTAACGTCAGATCGAGATTAATCTGATTGTCAATCACATCAATGGGATTAAACTTAACCTCCACCGCTTGCACCGTAGCGTTATCAGGATCGGTGGCTGTTGCGGGCATTCCAGAACGGCCAAAACGAATACTATTGAACGAGACCCTCTCTACTGGGCCAATTTCTAGGGGACGCTTGAGGATTTCACTTAAGGCTTGAGCCACCATCGGCCCTAGTCCATTATGCACCCAATGCCAACCATAGCCTCCTCCAGCAACGAGCAGGAGTGCCACCCCTCCTAAACCGAATCCAGCCCAACGTCGCCATTGCCCAGGCTCGTCCTCATCTTCCCATTCCTCGTCTTGATCTTCAGCATCCATCGCTTCAAGCTCTTCTTCTGGTCGTTGATTGCGATCGTTATTGCTCGTCATATTCTCACACCGTTCTGAATACTCACACCTTGGATCGATCATGCCACGAGAATGGGGGAATGGGGGAATGGGGGAATAGGCAATCTCCGTGTCTCCGTGTCTCCGTGTCTCCGTGTCTCCCCATCTCCCCATCTCCGTGTCCCCGTGTCCCCGCGTCCCCGCGTCCCCGCGTCCCCGCGTCCCCGCGTCCCCGCGTCCCCGCGTCTCCGTGTCCCCCACTCCCCCATCTCCCTACCCCCCATCCCCTAACTGCTATAAGATAAGGGAAAATATCGAATTTGGGAGCGTTAACTTCTAGTAGCTTATGCGAGTTTATGTCCTGTTGTTTAATGTCGGCACGGAAAATGAGGGGATTCATACGATTAAGGTTCCCCACCCCGATCCTAGGCAAGCGCGGAATAAGGTTTTAATCTTTGAGATGGAGGATGATGCCACTCGGTTTGCCTTACAGTTAGAGGCTCAGGATTTTCCTTCTCCTAGTGTAGAGGCGATCGATGAGGAGGAGATTAAGGCGTTTTGTGCAGAGGCGGATCTAGATTTTGAGTGGATTGGTGAGGGTAAGCTGGTGATTCCGCCAGATAGTAATGTGGATTCTTTGGATTGGAGTGAGGAGGAGTCTGATGTACCGAGTGCTGAGGAGTCGGACTCGGATATGAGTTCTGAGGAACTTGAACGTATTCGCAAAAATTTGGAAGGATTGTTATAAGGGTATGGAAAATCGCGGTCATCTGTTAACGGAGCAAATTAATCCCCAAAGTTTGACTTTAGATGAACTGGGGACGGTGGAGTTGGTGGAGTTGTTTAATCGGGAGGATGGCCAAACGGTGGCAGCTTGTTCCGAAGCGAAGGAACAGTTGGCAGAAGCGATTGACCGGACGGCGATCGCCCTTCAGAATGGAGGACGGTTGTTTTATGTGGGTGCGGGCACGAGCGGCCGCTTGGGGGTGCTGGATGCGGCGGAATGTCCGCCTACATTCTGTTCTGACCCCCAGATGGTACAGGGGATTTTGGCAGGGGGTGAGGGGGCGCTGGTACGCAGTTCTGAGGGCTTAGAGGATAGGTTTGAGGATGGGGTGCAGGTGGTTGAGCAGTATCAGGTGACCTCGAAGGATGTGGTGGTGGGGATTACGGCTGGAGGGACAACACCTTATGTTCAGGGGGCATTGCAGGGGGCGAAAGAGCGGGGGGCAACGACGATTTTTATGGCTTGTGTGCCGGTGGAGCAGGTTTCGGTGGCGGTGGATGTGGATATTCGCTTGTTGGTGGGGCCGGAGGTTTTGGCGGGTTCAACGCGCCTGAAGGCGGGAACGGCGACGAAGATGGCGCTGAATATTTTGTCTACTGGGGTGATGGTGAGGTTGGGTAAGGTGTATGGGAACCGGATGGTGGATGTGGCGGTGACGAATACGAAATTACGCGATCGCGCTTTACGCATTTTAGAGGATTTAACCCAGTTGGGGCGATCGCAATGCGAGCAACTTTTAGATGAGAGCGGACAACGGGTGAAGGTGGCTTTACTGATGGCTTGGACAAGTGTGGATGCTGAAATGGCTCAAGAGTATCTGGATCGAAACCAAGGAAATCTGCGATCGGCCTTGGCAACATTTTCTACCCGCGAGTAGGGTTCAAGTTTAGCCTAGAAAAAGACTTAATATTGATTCCATTAGGCGCTTACTATGGTTGCTTGTCCCTTTGCTACCCGATCTAAAATCGCTAGAACCGAGGGAACTAAAGGCTGGAGATCTACTAAACGATTAGAAGTTGCTTGTAACACGATTACTGCGATCTGAAACTGTGGTAAATTTTGCTGAAATGGCAAATTGTGATCCACTGTAAGAAAAACATCAAACTCTGTTTCCGCAAGGGAAAGGAGCTGACCATTTTTGATTCCAGACCATCCCATCTGAGGGACAGTGACGATCTCGTGACTCACAAACTCTCGCGCCAGTTTACGATCGATACATTCGTCTAACAGAATTCTCATCTTAGGCAACCTGACCAAAAATGTGTTTTCCCGCTTCTTCAAGAACCTGAATCACTTGCTCTTTAGTCACTGTGGGAAATCCATCTAAAAAGTCATTAATGGATTCACCCGCTTTGAGATAATCCCAAAGCGTTTGCACCGGAACCCTAGTGCCTGCAAACACTGGCGTTCCACTCATGATATCAGGGGATATAGTAATCAGTGAGCTATCTTTAAGCATTAGTCTGGCATCTCCCATAGTCTAAACTCTGTTATTTTATCAATGTATACCTGAGAATCTTGACATTAAAGATTATTTTGTGCCATAATCCAGGGTAAGAATATCCATGGGTGTTCGTCTCATGGGTACTACCTCCGATTCTCAGGTGAGTGCAAGTCCAGTATTCTGGCCTAGCATGGATCTGAATCAGGAATGAGTCCTTCAGATAACTGGTAGTTCAGCAGACTGGATCTGCACTGGTTTGAGGGTTGAAGGTAGTAAGTTTGAGACGTTTACTAAGGTGTCATAGAAAAACTGTCGCTTATTTACTTAAGCGTGTCTTTTTGTTGCACGCGATATTCCAATTGTAGTTATTGGAATAATCAACTATGAATTCCAAACAAAAACACAATAAAATTGCCAAACTTACTGAACTGTTTGGCAACGAGTGTTATTGGTGTGGATGCATTTTATCTCCCCAACAAATCACCCTCGATCACCAGATTCCTAGAAGTAAAGGAGGTTCTAACTCTTTAGAAAATCTGCGTATTTGCTGTTTTTCCTGCAATAATCAACGAGGAAATAGCCTTTTTCCTCCCCCATTTTTTAGGAAAAAAGTGAAGTAGTCTTGTTGTAGTAGGGGCAGGTTTCAAACCTGCCCCTACAATTCAAACCTGCCCCTACAATTCAAACCTGCCCCTACAATTCAAACCTGCCCCTACAATTCAAACCTGCCCCTACTTGAATTGAATATACAGTATAATAAAAGATAGCAATAAATCATCAAAAAACCATATCTATGACCTTTGATATAGACCATCAAGAGATGAATTCAAAACAAAAAAAAAAGCAAAAATCACGGGAAGAATATGGTAGTCACTTCCACAAACTGTTGATGTTTAAGGATGAAAAACTTCTCCATCGTGCCTTAACCCATCGTTCTTATGTGAATGAAAATCCTGGAACCATAGGACACAATGAACGATTGGAATTTCTCGGTGATGCCATTTTGACCTTTATCAGTGGTCAATATCTCTATCAGCGCTATCCGGAAATGGGAGAAGATGAAATGACCAGACGGCGCTCTGCTTTAGTCGATCAAAAACAATTGGCTAGATTTGCAGTTGAAGTGGGTATAGATTTAAGAATGCGTCTAAGTCAAGGATTAATCAAAGAAGGGGGATATCAAAATCCGAATTTACTCAGTAGTACCTTTGAGGCGATTGTTGGGGCGTACTATTTAGATTGCGATCAAAATATGGAAAAAGTTCGTCCTGTAATAGAAGAACTGTTTGATTCTGTTCCTCAAGAGCAAATGATTGCTCGTTCCAACATCGACTCAAAAAATCGATTACAGGAATTAGTCCAATCGAGAGGAGCCAAAACTCCACCCAAATATGTGACTGAAAAAATAGGGGGTATGGATCATGCTCCAGAATTTATGTCTAAAGTTTTTATTAGTGATAAAGCCTGGGGTAGAGGCAAAGGACGCAGTAAAAAAGATGCAGAGAAGGAAGCGGCTGCTGATGCCCTAGGAAAGTTGAAGGAAAAGGGAATTATCTAATATAATTCTCATCTTAGGCTATAATTTTAGAGACTATCTGTTGTAAAGCTCATGATTCTCAGACTTCAGGACAACAAAGGATGATTATTCGCACAGAGCGTGGATTAACTATTAAGGGCAGCCGCGTTACGCTGTATGATATTTTGGATTTTCTAAAGCTTGAGTATCCACCGAAATTAATCCGCGATAAGTTTAATTTGAGTCAGGAACAAATCGATGGCGCTTTATCTTATTTGCAAGGTTATAGGGATGAAGTCGAAGCAGAGTATCAGGAAGTGCTGAAAACTAGAGAAGAAATTCGTCAATACTGGCAAGAGCGAAATCGAGAGCATTTTGCGCGAATATCTGCCCATTCTCCCGCACCTGGAAAAGAACATTTATGGAAAAAACTTGAGGAGCAAAAAGCTAAACATTCCTCGGAAAAATAATAAATTTTTTGGTTGATTACAATTTGGATGGCTATGCTTTCATTACCAGTACATCATTGCCTGTAGTGACCATTGGAGATCTAGAACGCCTTGATGAATTTTTCTATCGAGAGCAGTGTATCGATCGTCTTCTGGAAATCGTTCTGGATATTGAAAACTATAGGGGAGTAGGTCGCCTATTTATTCCTTAGTGTATTTATCCAGCAGGCTGTAGTTGTGGTTGTTTTTCTTCCGGTTCAGGATATTTCAACTTGACATTAGAGAAATCCAACATGATCGGTTCAGAGGCGGAAGATGAAGATGATGAGTTTTAGATATGCGATCGCTGAGGTAATGATGGATTATGGTAAAGGCGATCTGAAAGATACATACCTGATTGGCGTAATTGTTCTAAAATTGGCCTAGCTCTGGAAATATGACCTCTTTGTTTCGCTATCAATACTAATCCTAAAGTTCCTCTAGTTGGAATACCCAAAGTATCTGCACAACGGCGAGCCGCTAAGTCGTCCAAAATAACTTCTGTACCCGGGTTATTATATCCCCAAGTTAACACTTCTGATTCGCCAAAACCTAAATCATTCTTCTGAATAACTTCAGGAATACAGCGCTTCGCGCGGTAATGGGTAATGGGTAATTGGTAATGGGAAAACCATTTTTTACGCTATGCGTGCCCATTCTTCAGGCTTTTCATGGGACAACACTCTCAAGGAACATTTCGATTACTGTACCTCATAACATCGAAAAACGCTGTAAGTCCCACATTTTTAGCAATTAACCAATCTGTTTCGTTTAGAGTTTTGACTGTAATATCTTCCTCTCCATAAGCGGTAACTTCTATAACTACTGCTTGAGGAACTAGGATCTCAGGACTGAAGGCTTGTAATAAATCAATTAAACTGGCTTTGGATAAGAAAATCAAAGGGGATGTATCGATTGCTGGAGATTTAACCACGTTCTAGCTCTCGGTCTAAGTCCTCGAAATCTACTGGAAAAACATTGATTTTTTCTTGTGCCAGCTTGACTAAAAAATCTCGGCGGTTCAATCCCGCAATTTGTGCTGCTTTTTCTTGGGATATTTCTCCTTTTTGATACCAAAAAGCTGCGGCAGCTAATCGCATATCTTGTACAAATTCTTCTGGCGATCGCTTTTCCCCTTGGCTGACAAAGGCTTCTTCGGGTAAATCAATGGTGACTGATGTCATGGTTATTTTATTTATTACTCAGCAGTTTATTATACTCTAGAATTAAAGTGAATTCAAGGGAGCGATCGCCCCCAACCCCACAAAGAAACCGGGCTTGTGCCATAAGTTCCGACGCTCAACTGCCATCTGGCTTGAGAAACCCAGTTTCTAGTCATCTGGCGATCGCTGAGGTAATGATGGATGATGGTAAAGGCGATCGCGACTCAAGCTACAGAAGGTGTAGATTTAGTCCAACAACTGATGTCAGCATTTCCAGATAACGCTATACTCATCCAATTTTTTGCTTACTTCAATACTTCGTTATTTTTTATTGAAACTTCGAGAAAGCAAATAGAAAATATACGGCGTACCCTAGCCTCATCGAATGTACCTGATGAGGTGATTCAAGTGGCGGGTGAAGATTTAGGAGATCTGTTGGGTCGAGTTTTAGAGGTTAAACTTAAAGTTGAACGTCTTATCAGTCGATTGGAGTAAGGGTGATGGAAACACTTCCCGATGAGCAAACGATGCTAGAGATTTTGGAACTCGCTAAAGATTTTGAACATTCGACCAGAGAACTATCAGAGCAGTCAATGGCGATCGCGATCGCGTATGAAAAACAAGTTCGTGAATCTCAAGAGACTCAATCTAAACCAGCAACGATTTAGAGTTGTCTGTTTCTAGCCAACAGAGGCGATCACCCCCCAACCCAAAAAGAAACCGGGTTTCTGCCATATGTTCGGACTCCCACCTGCCATCTGGCTTGAGAAACCCGGTTTCTAAGCCTTGCGAGAGGCGATCGCTGGTATAGTCATTAAGAAGAGAGCGAGGGAACGGAATGTTATGGTACTTAGTGCAGATGCCTTGAGCTTTCAAGAATTTATGAATCGCGAATCTTTTCCATTAGCAACATTACATGGTGCGGTATTTGAGTTTCTGCGCGATCGCCAAGATGTGGTTGTTTTTGGAGCGCAGGCGGTGAATGCTTATGTCGGCGAGCCTCGCATGACTCAGGATATTGATGTGCTGTCTCCACAAGCAGCAGCTCTGGCAGAAGAGTTACGAGGATACTTAAGCGATCGCTTTTACATTGCCGTGCGGGTGCGAGAGGTGAAGGAAGGACAAGGTTATCGCTTATACCAAGTGCAGAAGACTGGAAATCGCCATCTGGTCGATCTTCGGCAGGTGGATGTTTTACCCGCTCATCGTTGTATCGAGCAGGTATTGGTAATGGCTCCTGTAGAGTTGGTGGTGAGTAAGGTAATTTCTTACCATCAGCGACGGGGGAAACCGAAGGCGGGGACAGATTGGCGAGATTTGGCTTTGTTATTGCTAACGTTTCCAGACTTGAAGGTGGAGTCAGGGGAAGTGTTGGAGGGTTTAATGGTAGCCGGTGTGGATGAGTCGGTGGTGTCATTATGGCGAGAGATTGTGAATATGGAGATTGAGGCAGAAGATGAAGATGATGAGTTTTAGATGTGCGATCGCCGAGGGAATTCTGGATTATGGTAAATGCGATCGCCTCTATCCGCTTTCTTCTTCATCTGGCTCAAACAATGGGTTTAAGTTTCGAGAACCATGGACTACCCGCAGAATTTCTAGAGTATCATCAGTAATTTGATACAGAATAATATATCCATTTAAGGGAATGCCGCGTAAACCTTCTCTAATTTCTCCATAGCTACGTCCTAGCTGGGGAAAGTTCATTAGGTTTTTACACTTTTTCTGGAAAGCTGCAATAAAACGCTCTCCTACTTCAATGTTCAATTGGGCAAAGTAATCTATAATCTCATTGAGATCGCGACTAGCTGAAGGAGCAATAATGTAACGGTTCATCGTTAACTTTGACGAGCTTGGTTGAGTTTATCTTTCAGTTGAGCAATAACAACTTCACCATCAATACCTTCACCTTGCCTGAGTTCTTCAATGGCTACATCTACTTTCTGTCGGGTTTCTTCTACCCAATTCTCGTAGTCTCTATCTCGTTGATTTAGTAATTGTAGAGCTTCAGAAATCACTTCTTCTGGAGTCTGGTATTTTCCACTATTTATTTGTTGTTGAATTAACTCAGCTTGTTCGCTCTTTAAGGTAATATTCATCAGTTTAGTGTTGCCAAGAAGCATGTATGATTGTAGCATTAGCGATCGCTCCAGGGATGGGTCACATTATCGCCCCCCAACCCCACCAAGAAACCGGGTTTCTGCTATAAGTTCCGACGCTCAACCGCCAGGCTTGAGAAACCCGGTTTCTAAGCCTTGCGAGAGGCGATCGCTTTTAATCCCCAAAGACCGAGAAACGCCAGCGTCCCCACAGCACTCGGTTCGGGGACAGATTGGGGAGTCGAGTCCGGTTTGTCGATAGGGTTTTGATGAGGTTCATGGGATGCTTCTACACTATGGCTTTGATTTATTTTGATTAGTAAGTTTCTTCCAACCTTGTTGTAGCCACTTGACAGTGGATTGACCCACAGAAGAACCCCCCAATGCTCCACCTACGCCAAAAATTATCGCACCAGCACCAGCACCCACAGCAGTACCAACACCTGGAACAACTGAACCGAATGCTCCACCAACTTGTGCCCCAAATACTGCACCGCCTGCGCCACCTCCCCAACCGCCAAGTACGCTACCTGTTGTTTGTTGGAAATTTTCTCCGAAGTTTCCGCCATCTGCTTGATATGCTTGATGGAGATCGTGTGCATCAAGTGCAATTGCTAGAGGTCCCAACACTTTTTGACCCGCTTTACCAACCTTACCTAGCAATTTTATACCTGAATTGGGCTTTAAATTAGGTTTTCCTTTTGGAAGTTTAGGTTTTTCACGTAACTTTTGTGTGCTAGTGAGGGTTTCAACTTTATCCCATTTTATCGCGTTATCTTTTCTTACTAAACTATTCCTTTTGAGTTGATCATTTAAACGAATTTGAGCATTGGGATCATTGATTTTATTAACCACATTCCACTGCTCTCTGGGAATACCAGCCTTTTCTAGTGCAGCCGATGAACGAGTATTGAGAATCAAAGTTCTTCCTTCTTTACGAATATATTCGATCGGCAGATCTTTGGGCTGGATTTTTCCAGTATCTAGTTCACTCACTAAATCATCAACAGTCTTACCTGAAAATTTTGCTCCTGGCTCTTCAGAAAATGCTGTAGTGTAATATTTTTGTGCAAAAAGACCATTATTAACAACTCCACCATTATGTAGCTTATCAGGAACTTCTTGAGCTAAACCCTTAAGGATTTCATTTGTCCATGGATGATGATAACTACCATCACTATGATAATAACCACCATCTGTGTCGTAATAGCCACCATCTGTGTCGTAATAGCCACCATTTGTGTCGTAGTAGCCTCCATCTGCGTCATAGTAGCCTCCAAATGCATCATAATAACCTCCTTCTTCATCATAGTAACCTCCTAAGAAGTCATAGTAACCACCTTCTTCACTATTAGAGTTAACGTTTTGACCATAAACACGAGTAACACCACCTCTCAAAACAGTCTCCTGAGAATTTCCTTTTTCATCGGGTATAGTGTCTTCTTTCCCAGGAGAAGAACTTTGTTCTGACTCAACAAAGTGATTAGATAAAGAAAGTACAAAATCCGGATCGGTTAATTCTTGATCGACTTGTGACATTAAATCTGAAAATTCTTCAAGAGTCATAGATTTAACATATTCCTCTAAAGATCCCGCAGGTAAGCTATTATCTTGTTCTATTGCCCGTGCAATTTCATTAAAATCTGGATCATTTAAAAGCTCCTGTCTATCTTCTTCGGAAACTATATTTTCATTTTCAGGCTCTGATTTATCAGAACAAATACACTCCTCTTTACCAGAAATTTTATCCACCAAACCAACGAGATCGTCTTTCCAGATATTCAAAATACTATTGAGACCAGAAAGCAACCCTTCAATGCCACCATCCTTAATAACTCCCGCTAATACCAAACCGGTATTACCGACATTACCGGTAACTTCCAAAACTTTAGACAGAGTGCTATTGAAATTACCGGCAAAACTCTGACCAACGGAAAGAACGGCATTGAAAATATTGCTAATGGCGTTCAACCAGTCGCCATTCTGAATCGCCTTAATCCCTCCATAAATCATTTGTGGGGCTTTTTCCAGACTTTGCACCACGGAGAGCATCACTTTTTGCGTAGTTGCGCTCAAGTTTTTAACCAAGCCACCCACACCCGCAGAGGCAACACTAGCAATACTACCGAGAATTTGTAAGAAGCCCAGAATGCTCTCGCCAGACATAATGGAACGTGCGCTACTAAAAGCACCCGCAGCCACAGATTGTAAGGATTGCAAAGCTAATTTAGCTCCGGCTGTAAGGGTATTACTCATGCCCATGGTAACCGCATTTAAACCCGCCATCACCACACTGAAAATACCACCTAACCAATCTCCGTTCATGACGGCTTGAATCGCAGTAATTCCAGCAGTTGCTAGGTTTAAACCAATGGCAAAGGGAACCAACACAGGGAAAGAAACGCTGAGAATAGAGACAATAGTGCTAAGAACAGTCATGACTTGCGAAATCAGTCCCAATGTGCTGTTCCAGAAATATTTTTTCCGCGCCTTCCGTTCGGCAACCCGTTGTTGGATAATTTGCTCCAACATCTCCTTCGATTGTTGGGCGAGTTCGTTGGAAATATCAACCGCTTGCTCGGCTAGAGCGACTTTATTTAACGTCTCTAAATAGAGCGGGTTGATAATTTGTTGTTCGCCCTCCAACTCTTCCATTCGCTGCAACTCTTTCAGGAAATCTTTAGAGGCTTTCTGGACATCTTGCTCGGCAGTTTGTAACAGGGCAATATCCCACTGTTCCTCTAGCTCGATGCGATTAATATCGGCTTTATAGTGTTGAACTTGGCCAATTAAACCGCCCATCACCTTAAACAGATTGTCCTGAATAGTTGCCGCTTCTTTCCCTTGCAACGCCTGATGAATATCGCCCTCAACCTCAGCCAACAGCGCCTTCAAATCATCGGGTAAATCCGGTTGTTGCTGTTCCAAGTCTTGCAACTGAGTTAACAGTGTCGCCATTTGCGACTGCACCTGCACCGGGTTAAAGTCGCCATCAACGCCGTCTAAACCGACTTCACTACGCACCGCATTCACGCCTTGCAGCAGGGCATCTTCTGCCTGTAACTGCTCTAGTTGCTCCAACTTCGCCCGCGCTTCCAACCGTTGACGCTCTAGCTCAATAGCTTCACGCTCCAGGCGCTCCTCTACCGCTTTCTCGATGTCCTCTTGCCGTTGGGTAGCGATGGTTTGTTCTAACTCCGCTTGGGCGAGGTTCAGTTGTTCTAAATTTACCAGGGTGATAAACGTTTGCTCCGTTTGTTCCCGGATGCGAGTAATGCCATCGAGACGCGCTTGGGCAACCGCTAACTCTTGTTGTTTCTGCTCCCGCTCCTCCTGAGTTTCGGCAATGCGGTCATTAATTTCTTTCAGCATTTTCGCTGCCGTATCTTGTCGCGCTTGCAACGCATTTTTCTGAGCTTGGGCCGTGCGCTTCAGGTGGCCGAAGTGGTTGGCTTGCGCTTGGGCGCGTTGTTGCAACTGCCGGTGGGTCAGCATTTCGTGATAGTAGCGGTTCGCTAGGGCGCGGTCTTCCGGACGGGCAATACCCCCGGCACAACTGCCACCAGTATCGCTGGCAATATCGTTGTAATCTCGATAGTAGATTTCCGCAGCCGTCGCCATATCATTGTGCTGGGCTACATCTAGCAGGTGTTCGGCTTCCTTATTGCCTGCGTCAATCATCTGCTGTAACCGTTGCTGAATCTGGAATTCCAGGTCATTGACTTCCCGTTGTTTCTGGGCAGCTTGCAAGGTATAGTTGGCGTTCAATTCCGTCGCTTCCAACAAGTCGCGCAGAATTTGCTGATGTTCTTTGGCTGCGCGTAAATGCTCGTCATTTTGCGCCAATAAGTCGGCTTGCACCTCTTGCAATGGAGCGGTGAGCGCCTGACTGCTGGCTTCCGCTTGTTCAGCTAACCGTTGGGCTTCGGCGAGTGCGGCGCGAGCATCAGCGAGCTGTTTTTGCAACTGCTCTAAGTCGCCGGGAGAGGTGAGATAGGCATCGAGCAGCCGTTGCTCGGCGAGAATGACTTCATGTTCGGCAGTCAATAAGGTGCGTTTTTGACTGAATGCCCGTTGCTGTTGCTGCAAGACGGTGGCTTTATTATCCAGCAGCCCTAGGGCGTTTTGCAGTTGCGCCTGTTTGGTTTGCAGGTCAACATTGCTGGGAGATTGGGCAATTTGTTCGGACAGGGTTTCCCGTTGGGCAATTAAGTCTTCCCGCAGGCGGTTGACTTCCTCGGTTTCTGTCGTCAGGGCAACGGTTTGCCGCTCTACCCATTGCTCGACATCGGCAAGTTGATGCTGCAATTCCTGGGACTTGCGGTTGAGTTCGCCGCGTTGCTGGAGAATATCTTCGACAATGGGCAGATATTCGCTGTCGTTGTCTTCGAGTTCTTTCCACTCGGCGAGAACTTTGGCGTTATAGGCATCCGCTTCTTTTTGCGCTTGGGCTAACTGTTGTTCTACTTCGGGTAAGATTTCTTCGAGCTGCTGCAATGCTTCCTGGGCGGCAGGAATTTGTTCGCGAGAGGCTTCTAACTGTTCGACTAAATTGCGACTGGCAGTAATAGATGGTTCGGCTGCATTGATGGCGTTGACGGTGCTTGCCCATTGTTCGGCTAGGGGTTTCAGCCGCTCTTGTTGCTGAGACTGGTTATCGGTGGCAACGAGTTGACGAACGGCTTGTTCGCGCAGTTGCTTGGCATATTTAGTATAAGTATCCCAAATAATCCAGTGATGATCGATATGGGTGAGGGTAACCCAATGCTCTTTCTTCTTACCAGATTTACCGCGTTTCCAGGTTTTCCGTTGTTCTGTCCAAGTGGGGCCGTTTTTGCGACTACGATGCCAGTGGTGGGCTGCTCGTTTTTCGTACCAGTCGGCTTGGGCAATGGCAGCAGAGGCTTGGGCGTTGGTTTGCGCGAGTTCGGCGCTGACTTGGGCGAGTTGGTTGTTGTATTTTTGGCTGTTGATTTCTGCTTCGGTTTGCAGGAGGTCAATGGCTGTACCATTATTGGGAGCATTGTTTACAAACTCGGTGCGGTAGGCGTTAGCGGTGGGCAGTTGTAAAGCTAGATTCCGTTGGTGAGCCGCAACATTAGCGGCATGTTGAGAGGCATTGCGTTGAGCTTCAGCATGGTGGTTGTGAATCCATCCGTAAACAGGGGTACGCTTTCTCTTGCCAAAGAAATTGCGTGAGTTGTTATAACCCGTAATCCCCCAAGTGCGAATCTGGCTATTCCAATGATTGGCATTCATTTGATGCTGATGCCGTTGAGCTTCGTATTGTTGTGCCCGCGCTTCATCCTGTTGCTTGTATATTTGATATTGTTGCTGATAAGCTTCTAACTCCTCGGACTCTGCACCGTAGCGCTCGGCAATGGGGGCAATTTCTTCCCATAGCTGGGCATCTTGTTCAATCCACTGTTTGAGCTTGTCGATTTCTTGAGTTAGCGTGGTTTGTCCTTGTTCGAGTTCGTCAGAGCGCGGCGCAACCACTTCCAGGGTAGTAATAGCATCGCGCAAATTGGCTAACGTGCGATCGCGCTCGCCATCAATTTCTCCCAGATTTTCCTCAATATACGCCACCAAGTCATCGACAGATTGGGATAATTCTTGCTGACGTTCGCCAATCTCAATAGTTTGCTGATGTCCTTCGAGCAGTTGTTCTGTCCAGACTTTGGCTGCATCGCCCAGGTCTTGATGGAGGCGATCGCCCAATTGCGCGTAAGCTAAGATAGTATCCTCGCTCAATGCTGTCTCTGTGGCTTCTTCCGTCTCCAATTGACGCTCAAGCGCGGCTAACCGCTCATCATTGGTTTCCAGTTGTTGGCGAATTTCCAGTTCTTGCTGTTGACGCAAGGGTTGAATGGCGTTGGTGGCTTCTTCCAGACGGGTAGTGAGAGCGGCAATGATATCATTATTATCATTTTGGCGGGTTAAGAGGCGATCGCGCTGCTCCTTCGTTTCTGCAATTAACTTGCTCAATGCTTCCCGACTCACCTCATCCGTAGTTTGATTTAACTCATCTTCCCAATCAGCAATCATGCCACTTAATGTAAGGGCGGGTTCACCCAGATTTTGGCCGCTAGACGAGCCGCTTCCTGAACCCGCCCCTACGGTTAATTGGGTATTTCGGGCTTTCAACTGCTCGATAAACTCATTAACCTTGGGTTCCACTTCCGTCGCAAAGAAATCCACATCCGATTCTGTTCCCAAAACCCCAAAGCTAATCATCCGTTGCAGCGCTTCCGCTTGTTCGGAGGTCGTTTCCGCCAACGCATCCGCCGCCTCAGTCGCCTCATTCACCGCATTTTGGAACGCCCCTAATTTAGCCTTTTCAGCCTCTTGCAGAGGTTTTAATCGCTCAACAATCGGGGTCATATCCCCTTCAATTCGAGCCACTTCTGCCGTCAACTGAGTCACTTTCGGAGTCACTTCAGCTAGGGCTGCTTGCTTCGTATTCACCTCAGCCGTTTTCGGAGGAATTTCTCCTTTCAGTTCCGCAATTTTAGCCTCAGTTTCCTGAATTTTCGGCCAATTATTATTGCGCTGTTCTGCCAACCGCGACGCTTTTTGCATGTTATGGCGATAAGCCGCAGCATGACCACCATGATAAGCATAGGTGTGCCCATTCCAATACCAGATATTCTGACGATGGTATTGCGCTTGTCCGTAATAATAACTTTCCGCACTGCGTAGGGGAGCATCCTGCGCTCTCAAGCTGTGCAACTGCAACTCTTGCGTCCGCAATTGATGTTGAGTAAACGCTAAATCTTTCTGAGCATCCGCAACTTCAGCTTGCAATTCTTCCTGCTGTGCAGTCACTTCCGCCAGATTAGTTTGAGTCTCAGCCAAATCCGATTGTAACCCTAACAAAGCTTGCCGGTCTTGTTCCCCTTGCTGACGAATTTCCACCAACTCTTCAGTGGCTTTAACTTGATTTTCCAGCGCCTCTTGCCAAGCATCAGCCGCATTTTGATAATCCGATTCCAACGCATCCGCCTCATTCAGAACCGTCAACCGATTTTCCAGCCGCTCCACTTCCGTATTCATCTGCCGCAGATAGCTATCAGTTAACTCAATTTCCCGATATTTGTCGGCAATTTCTACTTCTTTATCGGCAATGCGTTGATTAATTTCATCCAGAGTTGCCTGGAAATAGTCGCGCTCTTCCTCATGAGTTTGCCGTTGCGCCTGCAAGTCCTCAATCTTGACTTGATTGGCAGCAATATCATAATTGATATCGGCAATTTTATCCTCAATCTCGGATAACTCAGTTTTCAACGTCTCTAAAGCTTGTTCCTGATTCGCCAATTGAGTTTCTTGGGCAGCTTTTTGAGCCTCTAACCCTTGTTTCTCCGTTTCCAAATTAGCAATCTGAGCTTCAGTTGCTGTAATTTCCGGTTGTAACTGAGTCGCCAGATTTTGTGCGTCTTGAGCAGCAATGTCCCGTTGTTGAGTTGCATTTTGCGCCGCAGCAAGAGCAGCGTCGCGATTAACTACAGCTTGAGGATTGTGAATCCAACCATAAACCGGAACTTGTCGCCATCCAGTGCGCCATTCTTTTCCAGATTGATATCGATAAGATTCCCAGCGATGTCCGGTTACTCCCCAAGTATTAATTTGTCCATTCCAATAATTAGCTGCATTTTGATGATGCTGCCGTTGATGTTCCAAATTCTGAGTTACCGAATTGGCATCTTGAATCTGCTGATGATACCCTTGCAAAACAGCTTTTTGTTCGCCAATTTCCGCATCTTTATCAGCAATCTTGCTCGCAGTATCCGCAATTTCAGATTCAATGTTTTCAATCTGAGCTTCTTTATCAGAAATTGAGCTTTCTTGCCCAACTTTGTCTTGTTTTGCTTGCGCCAGATGATGCTCAAGGATTTTAATCTCTTCTTGGGTTGTCCGGATAGCTGTATTCGTATCAGCAATCTGCTGTTCTTTGAGGGCAATGGCATCCTCTAAATCAGCCTCAGCATTAATCGCTTGAATTTCAGTAAACTGCGCTTGCGTCTCTTTCAAGTTAGCCAAGTTTTGCTCGGACTCTTGAATCGAAGGTTGTAAACTTGCCTCCAGTTCTTGAGCGTTCTGAGTCGCTAAATTCCGTTGATGAGCTGCATTATTCGCTGCCGCTTGAGCCGCGTTACGATTATGTTCAGCTTGGGGATTATGAATCCAACCATACACTGGTCGCCGAGGTTTACCGTGATGACCAACAATACCCCACGTACGAATTCTACTATTCCAGTAATTCGCACTATTTTGATGGTGATGCCGTTGATTTTCCCAGTTGGAAGCCACTGCACGAGCATCCTGGAGTTGAGTCTGATAACCGTTGAGAACATCCTGTTCTTCGTCAATCTTCTCTTGCCATAGCTCCACTTGCTTCTCGATTAACTTTTCTTCCTCAATCGCCGCTTTTTCCAGTCCCAACTGGCGATATTCTCCCTGCAAGCGTTCCAAGGTTTCATTGGTATCCGTTTGTTGAACTTGCGCCGCATCTAACCGTTCTTGTAAGTCGTCAAACCCATTCAAGAAACTGGTACTGCGGTTTTCCATTTCCCGCAAGAAATCGATATACTCTTGCAACGGCAAAGAATTCGTTTCCGGTACATTATCGCGCCGATTTTCCAATTCTTCAATCAGCTTCGCCAGAGCCAACCGTTGCGGAGATTGGGGAGCAGACCAATTAATCTGGTCTTCCTGTAATTTCGCCCAATCCAGTTGTTCGTCGATATCGGAGATATAGGCTTGCACCGATTCAAACTGCTCGACTAAATCCGGATTCGTCGTGACTGCATTGCCCAACTGTATCAACAATTCCTGAGCGCGAATCTTCTCATCTTCCAGTTGCTGGATTTGCTTTTTAATCGCCTGCAAGCGCTCTGGATAGGGCAAGAGATAACCATAAGTTTCCAGGAATGTTTGTAAATCCTTCTGAGTAGTTTTCCGTTCCTCGCGATTGGCTTTAGATTGCTCTTGCAAATCGGTTAACCGAGTTTCCGTAGCACTGGCTTTATCTTCCTGGCTGGGTAACTGCTTCCCTTCGAGTTTCGCCAATTCTTCCTCAGCTTGTTGAATCTGTAAATCCAGGGTTTCCAGTTGCTGCCGTTGCACTGGAGTTTGCAGGGCGAGTAAATCTTCTTCCGCTTGCAATTTTTGCTCGTTGGCATTGATTTCATATTGAATTCCCTGCTTCAATTCCGGCCAATCTGCAACCCGTTCTGCTAATGCTCGCGCTTGTTTATTTAAGTTATCTGCCTCTGTTTGTGCTTGTCGCGCCCATTGTTCAAAAACACGCCGTTCATTCTCGGAAACATTGGCTTGATGTTGCGCTTGGTCGCGAGGTGCAATATGTTCAGGATAATGTCGCCAACCATGAATAGGTTGAACACCACAACGGCCACCACGTCCCACAACTTCCCAGCGCCGAGACAAATTATTATGATGGTTAGCCGTATCTTGATTCTGCTTACGCCGTTGTTCGGCCAACGCAGCTTGCTGCCAATATTTTTCTGCCAGTTGAGTTTTTTGTTCTGCCTGTTCTTGCAGCGCTTTTAAGATTTGATGGGCATCTTGAGACTCACCGGTAAGTTGAGACAGGAGTTGATTATTATTCTGCACCAGTTGCTGATAACTGCTCAAAACATCAGTTTGATGATTCATCTGAGCAGTTAGTTGCTCGACTTTCGCGGCATTTGTTGACAAGATATGACCTTGTGAATCAGCACTATAGGCATTTTTGCCAGCTTGATTGGCTATAGCCATGTGGTGATTGTATTTAGCTGTATCTCGCTTGCGAAGAATACGCCCACAAAAACCACGAGTTGTTGCCCAAGAGTTATGAGCAAGATGAGTATGATGTTGCTGTGTTTGCCGGTGCTGCGCTCCTTGCTGATAGAAACTTGAAGCAGTCGCTCTCAAAGCCGCAGATTGTTGTTGATACTGGGAAATTTTCCCTTTCAACTTATCAATCTCAGCTTGCACTGCATCGGGGTCAGCGAGTAAAGTATCGGGGTCAACTAACTGGTATTGCAGTTTCGCCAGCGCGTCTTTCACTGCTTCTTTGCTCTGAGCAATGGCTTCTTCGAGTAACTCAATCTGCTCGGTATTCCCTTCAACTGCTTTCTCGCGCTCTTCCTTCAACGCTGCCAACTGTTCGTTTAACTCCTGTTGCCGAGTCTGCAAGGTTTGCAAGCGTCCTAACTCCAGTTGATGATGGCGGGTTGCCAAGGCTAAAGCGTCGGCTAACTGTTCAGACTCGGCAAGGGAAATGGCGGCATCGGTGTCTACTTGTTGATAGCGCTCTAATGCCTGTGTTTTCTGCTCTGCTAGTGCTTTTTGCAAGTCCTCTAAGGTTAAATCGGGATTGCCCAAATCGGATAGGGTTTGCCACTGTTGCAATAACTGATTTTGGGTATCGCTGAGAGCCTCTATCGCCTGCTCCGTGGCTTCACCAGCCGCACGAGTTTGCGTGATAACCCGCCCTTCTCCGGTAAAACGCCTCACGTCGATATCTTCGCTCTTAACGACCTCTTCTGGGGCAATTAAGCCCGCCATCAGCACGGCTTCGGTGACGTTGAGCAAGCCCGCGCCGCTCTCGGTATCCCAGCCTTCTTCACCTAAGTCTTGGGCGGTTTGTGCCAGGATTTCTTTGACTTGCTGATAGCTCAATTCTGGATTAGCCTGCCAGACTAAAGACGCAGCACCGGTAACATAGGAGGTTGCCCGCGATGTACCGACGAAGGCATTGGGGTCATTTTTATGTTCTCCTCCGGGAGCAACGAGGGTAAGGGTTTCACCGCGACTGGAGTAGTCGGCGACTTCTTCGGTGGAGTTGACTGCACCGACGGTGATGATGTTGTCGAATTCATCGGCAGCTTGTCCCAATGCGGACATGGCATCGCCGGTATTTCCGGAGGCAACCACGAGGAGGATGTTGTTATCGCGAGCGTATTGCAGGGCGAGTTGTTCTTCTGGGGTGAGTTGATAGCGGGTGGTGATTTGCCCATTCTCGTCGATTTGGGTTAAATCGAAACTGAGGTTAACGATACCACGCACATTTCCCGCGTTGATGGTTGGGGAAAGGGCGGGTTCAGGGAGATTTGGGTTGGTGTTGGAAAGGGTTGCAGAACCCGCCCCTACCGGGTTATTGGTATTGTTTGTAGGGGCAGGTTCACCCAGATTTTGGCCGATAGACGTATCAATTTGTGAACCTGCCCCCATACCCGTGGCATTTTCACCGGTAATGTTGTCCCCATTGATGGTTGGGGAAAGGGCGGGTTCAGGGAGATTTGGGTTAGTGTTGGAAAGGGTTGCAGAACCCGCCCCTACGGGGTTATCGGTATTGGCGACATCTGTGGTGGTGGGTAATCCGGCATCGTCGCGGAGATTATCGACGTAGGCGATGAGTTGTTGTGCCCAATTGTTCCCTTCTATGCCTAATGTTTCGTACTCATTGCTGGGATTAACGGACTCGAAGACTTCGGTAACGTCTTCTCCATGGTCTCCGGCAAAGTCAATAAAGGCAACGGGAACATCGGGCGAGTCAGGTAAAATCAGGGAGGCTGCGTCTTGGGCGTTAATTAGATAGTTGTCCCATTGCGAAAAGTCTTCGTTGGTGAAGGCTTCTTGCAGAGAACTGGGTAAGCCGAAGAGTTCGCCGATTTCGGGGTTGTCGATAATGGCGTTGAAGGTTTCTGCGGCTTCGGGAGCCATGCCGACTTTTTCCAGGAGGTCGGGACGCTCTAGAACGTTGTAAATTGTGCCAAAGTTGTCTTCAAGTTCGGTGAAGACCTCTTCGACGACGGGTAGAAGTTCAGGATTTTCGAGGATTTCGATGAGGTTATCGGGATTGTCGTCAAGGGCGGCTTGAACTTTCTCTAAGCCAGTATTCAGGGATTCTACGGATGCTTCGGAGACGTTGTTGTTGATGAGTTCGATGGTGTGGATGGCGCTTTCTCCGGTTTCGGATACGGCGCGGACGGCAATTTCGGTGATGTCGGTGATGTCGGTTTCGGGTTGGGGGTTGATTTGGAGGCGATCGCCCTCTAAACTAGCCGCAGGTTCAGGTAGGGTGGGGGCGGGTTCATCTATATCTGGGAGAATAGGCAAGTCATTGGGTGAACCCGCCCCTACAACAGCGCCCCCTTCGACTAGCTCATAGGTAACGGTTTTATCTTCTGCGACTGCGAAAATCTCGGATAATTCAATCACTGGCTCAGGCTCTTCTGGGTCTATCACCACCGATTCAATCTCGCTAATTACCTCTAGCGGTTCCGGTTTAATATAATCGAGAATCTCTTGCCCTAATTCGGTTTCGCGCCAGTCATTCTCAGCATCAATGACTTCATCGAGGTTAACGGCTTGACCTGTTGCGCCCTTAATTCGGAAAATAATATCGTTGTAGTCGTAGTCGCTCTTACCATCAACGCGGATATCTTCCATGACAAAGGTGTGTCCATCTCCGGTGACATCGGCAATTTGCCCGATATGCAACCCATCATCAGGATTAGCGGTAGCTAGAGAGAACAAGGGACGGCCGGAACCGCCGATACTGGGATTATCGAATACCTGTTGTACGCTCTTGTTGGGAACGAGCATGACACCGAAGGTATCTCCAGGGCGCATCTGCACGGTTTTTACACCCGCAAATTCCCCTTTATTCCAGTTTTTTTCGCCCATAGCGCCCTCGAATTTCGCGCCTTCTGTTTTGTCAGAAATGACGATTTCACCGAATTGAGGGGCATTTTCGGCGGGGAAATCGGTGTCGGTGGGGGCGGGTTCACCCAAATCCGGGTCAACCAACGAATCGGTTGATAAACCCGCCCCTACATCGGATGGGGTTTCGGTGGGGGTGAGGGCGGGTTCAGGGAGATTTGGGTGGGTGGACAAAATGGTTGTTGAACCCGCCCCTACATCGGATGGGGTTTCGGTGGGTTCGATACCCAAGGCGCGAGCGGCTGCTTCTTGGATAAAGGCTTCTGAACCGGGTTCTAGGTTGTCCATGCCTTCTAAGCTAAAGAAGGCGACTTCTCCCTGATATTTCCCGCCGTCGAAGAGATACTCAATTTCTACTTCTCCGGTTTCGCCAACGGTGAATACTCCGGAATCAAATTCAAAATCGGGTTTGGCTTGGGTAAGCTGTTCAATGACTTGTGTTGGCTCATGCTCGTCGGAATTTTCTAGGGTTTCATCGACTTCTGTCTCATCTTCGCTGGTTGTATCCTGGGTTTCGGATGCAAAATCAATTTCTTCTGTTTCACTGCTTTCATGGAGGGTGGCAGCTTGTGCAACGACCTGCTCTGGGGTACTGTCGGTTTCGGATTCAGTCTCGATGACTTCGCTGGGTTCTGTTCCTTCTTCTGTGGGGGAGTCGGTAATAAATTCAATCTCTTCGATGTCTTCGTCGGGAATGAGATTAGTTACTTCTGCCGTTTCGATTTCCTCGCTTGTATCGGGTTCTGCCTCTTGGGTTTCTCCTGTGTCGGCTTCTTCAACGAGGTCAGCGTCGAGTTCGGGAAGGTCAACTGTGTCTACATCGAGGGACTCTGGGGTTTCTTCTAAGCTATCGACGATGCCGCTAGGGGTGAGGATGGGTTCGAGAATGAAGGTCTGAGAGTCTTGATTTTTCTCGGTTTTGGGTGATTTTTTGCCAAACCAGTTTAAGAATGACATGGGGGTAATCCTTGGTATATGCACAACAGATGATTGAGCAGAAGCGATGAAGGCTTCTATAAGGTAGTCAGATTTTTGGTGCTGATTTTATGCAAAATCGAAAATTTTGTAATAAAAGTTCATATTTGATTGGAGCAGTAATTTCAACTATGTTTCCTCAATTTCTTTCCAGGAGAGGGTTTTAGCTGATTTATAAATTTTGCTGAAATATCAAGTTTTGTGAAGAGTTACTGGTTAGATCTAGTCCGGATAATTAACTAAAGGATATTGGCAAGGTGGGCAGGGTCTACTTGTAGAATTTGAATGATACTTCGGTTTTCTCCTGCCCACCCTACTGGCGTGACATAGCTCATTTGGTGTTTTAGTAGCGCAAATAAATAGATTTGATATTAGAGGTGACAGCGAGCAAGATGCTCGCACTCCTTGCTCTATTGCTCATTTTAGCTGCGTCACGCCACTACGATTGATACGGTAGAGCGATCGCCTAGTAGGGACTATCGCTAATTGTTGCTTTCACTGACTTGCCAGATCTTAATGTTGCCATCGGCTCCCCCACTGACTAATAGATCGCCTTGGGGACTAAACGCGAGGGATAAAACTTCGTCATCATGATCTCGGAGGAGGCCGATCGCTTCCTGGGTTTCTAAATTCCAGATTTGAATGGTGCGATCGCCGCCACCACTGGCTAAAAGTTTACCATCGGGACTCACGGCTAAGGCTCTCACTTCCCCTGGATGCAGCAGTGTCACTTGTACAGCGCCCGAAGCCAGATCGCGGATGAAAATTTGGCTACCTTGACCAACGATAAACCCTTGATTATCGGGCATCACAATCAGAGCTTCTATGGCGGAATTGGTGACTTTGGGTAACACCTTGTCTTGTAAGTTAATTAAATTCACTTGATATAAATTCCCTGTATCCGTACCCGCAATCAAGGTTTTTTGATCGGGAGTCAGAGCCAAACGGTTCACCCATCCTGTTTCCCAGGAAAAAGTGAGGCGGCGAAAGCCATTATACAAGTCCCATAACTTGACGGTGCGATCGCGGCTTCCCGTCGCCAAAATTTTATACTCGCTACTAATCGCCAAGGTCACCACACCTTGCAATCCCTCCTGGGATTCAATCTGCCGTTGTTGGTTATTTTCCAGATGCCAAAGTTTTAAACTATTATCACTTCGACTAGCACTGGCCAAGAGTTTGCCATCGGGACTCAGGGCGATCGCACTCACCGCATAGGAGCCGCGTCGATCCTGATGAGCATTCAGGGTGCGGCTGAGACTTCCATTGGGTAATTCCCACAGCTTCACCGTTCCTTCTGTGCCATTGCTGGCCAAAAGTTGACCCTTGGGACTCATGGCGATCGCGTTAATGGGTTCTTTCTGGGAATCAATCGTATGAGCCAGCCGAATCTGCACATTGCCTTGGCTCAGTTCTATTTTTTGGGGGGCACGAAACCGAATTTCTCTGAAATTGCTTTGATTCCCATACCAAACCCCAGCCACAGCCAAACTTAAGACAAACATCCCCGCTAATAGGGGATGCAGAGACGGTGGCTGTCGATCTCTCCAAGAGGCTTGCATCACTGGAATTGCCCCTCCTCCCCTATGCTGGGGATAACCCGAATTCGAGGGCGGTAAAGGCGTAAAACTAGACCATCCTGGAACGGTTGAGGGAGCATTAGACACCCGATGACCTCCCCAATGATGGGTCGGAGCAGGTTGAATGGGAATCTTCTTCCGGTTGACCGGTTTCAGGTGTAGTCCCCGTTGTACAGCCCCTTGAGAGGGAAAGGGATCGCGACCATTTAACCGTTGAGTGCGATCGCACCAGGGACAGCGATCCAAATGATTGCCATAGCGATGTTGGTCGTTTTTACTACAAGTAATTAAATCCCGTTCCGCATCCTGAAGCGCCAACTGCCACATCTTTGCATCCGGTCGCACATGGGGATTATCAAACCCTTCCTCAAAGCAGCGCCGAAACAACACTTGCAGTTTTGGATGTAACAGAGTAAATGGAGGAGATACGGGCATCGGCGTTAGGGGAACCGATCGCGTCCCGTGGGGAAAATAGCCCTCAGAAATCCGTTGGGCGATCGCCGGAGGATCGCCAGGCAATTTATACACCCCCGCAAACGGATGGGTTCCCTCCATTAACAACTGAAAAATCAACACCGCTAACCCAAAACAATCCTGTTCTGGAGTGCGATTCAAATTACCAAAAGATTGACCTTGCAACTCTGGGGGCGTAAATTCCGGCTTACCCACCGGACAACGATAAACCTCTTGGGTTTGCGGATGTTTCACCTGAATCGAATCCATATCCACCAGGGTAATTAACGTCGTTTCCGTAACCAAAATATTCGACTCATTCACATCCCCAATCACATACCCTCGCTCATGCAAACTCTTCAGAGCGCCCGCCAAATTTCTCGCCGTTCGATGCAACCGAGAATATTCAAACCACGGCCATTGGGTGCGACGAGTTTTCGGATTATACAAATCAATAATCGGTCGCATTCCACTAATGCGCGGCATCAAAAACCCCACCACCTCCTGCTTCTGATTCAACAGTAAATCCTCTGGCCAAGCAAAAGAAAGATGATTTTGACTCGCCGTGGGATTATTCGGCGGATTTTCCACCATCGCCGCCAATTTAGGGCCATATTCCGGTTTGAGCTTATGGTAAACCTTCGCCACCCGGGTCAGATCTTCGCTAAGTCCATAGACTTTCGCTTCACCACCCACCCCTAATTCTGTAGCAGCTTGTAAATCTATCCATTCTTGATTTGAGTGGCGTTGAAGCTTCATAATCGGTTTACTTTAAACAAGGAAAAATTGTTAATTATTAATTGTTAATTGTTCATTGACTTCAGGCTGCCTAAAACCAGGGTCAGGTCATCATCTGTCCGTTCCGTAATTCGCGGATGAGCAAGAAACCCTTCCAGTTGACTTTGGGCTGCTTCAGAATCGTCCATTTGATCGACAAACCGAAACAGGGGAGTAAAGAACGGAGCATGGGGCGTACCTTCAGGTAATTTTAAGGCTAATCGTTGCAGTCCATCCGAGAAGAGAGCAAAATGGGCAATTTCCCCCTCCCAAACCTTGATTTGGGCGCTTTCTAAGGCGTTGGGAGAAATTAAAAATGTGGTTTCATTCGCATATTCGCCGTTTTCTGGCTGAGTCAGTGCGGTAAGATGACCGTGGCGATCGCCGATCGCCACGGCTCCATCTCCGACTTGCGCGACTGCCACCTTCTGGGAATTGGCCACCAAAATTAACAATGTACTCGCCAACTGGCGCACTTCCACATCACGACTTAAGCTTTCTGCGGCGATCGCATTTTGAGCCTGTTCTAACACTTCCCCCAGCAGAGCTTCCCAGCATACCTCTGAATTCTCAGCCTCTAATTTATCCCATCGGCGCTTAATCTGCTCCACCGCCGTTTGCGTCGCCACTTGCGCTCCCACATCCGACAACGATGCAGAACCCGCTCCATCTGCCACTGCTGCCACAATCCATCCCGGCCCTAGAATATCCCAATAATGGGCATCTTGGCAGGGTTGTCCCCGCTTCTGATGACTCGTCCCTAACACCGAACTGGCGATTACTTGCCACCCGTTCAAAGGGGATAAAATATGGTCAGGATCGTGGGAAGTGGGGGTTTGCAGATCTCCAGACAGGGTACTCATGGTCATCGCTTGCTTCAGTTTTGGATAGTTATCACCAATTTTGTCATTCTCAAGCCAGGGAAGCAATAAGCGTAATGTATCTAGAAGAGGAGGTACTCGAGCAACTGAACGCTATTTACCCTCAAGAGTCTTCCCAACTCGATCCAGTTTTAGCTCAAATATTCATATGTTATCTTTCCACAACATCCCCCTCTATGGCTTCACTTTACTGGGAATCCTCACCTATGGGAATCCAACCCTGGGTCAAATGCGCCCTACTCCCCCCCTGAACATTCCCCAAACCCTCCAGTTAACCATCGATGGAGTCAGTTCGTTTAGAAATATCAATCTCGACAATCGCCTCCTCACCATTGAGTCCCTGGAAACATTCACCGATCCGAGCCAATTGATTACCGTTGGCTGCTCGGAAGATGAAGGTAATGTTTTTGTCGTCAAAGGACGGGGAGGATTACCAGAAGATCCCACCCAAACCCTAAGCACGGCTACCCTTTGGTCAGATTTACGACCAAATTTAGGGACAGAAGATCGAGGCGATGAACCGGTTTCTCCGACTTCTTTTTGGCAACGCCAACCCATTGTAGAAGCCCAAACGTGGATTATTAATCAGCGAGGAAATATGGAATTAGTGGCAAATGAACCTTCTCCCCCGACTCAATTCGGTATACTGTCTCAGCCTTGTCGTTGATTACTCATTACTCCTTGAGAGCGCTTGGCGCTGTATGATATGGCTTGCAGTTTTATTCTCCTTACCCATTGTGTCCTTATCTTTGAGTCTTGAAACCCAAGCCGCCCTTAAGTATCTGAAAGTGTTGAGTGTGCAACCGGATTCTGTGGATCTGAGTATACCAGAGCAACAGCAGCAGTTGCGATCGCACTTAATCCATGTTGCCAGTTTAGCCGATCATCATAATTTCGGGGTTTGTGCCGATGAGGGGACGCAAGGGTTTACCGCTCTTGCCCATTATTTGAGCGCTTTGGGCTATCCGGTTCCCTTTAATTTGGTGCAACTTCCGGCTATTGATGAACCGGTTTATATTAAGTTTAATGGCCAGACTTTAGCTCATTACCATGATAGTTATACGGGAGACTATCGAGGGGTTTTGATTTCTTGTTTATCTTCTGACTACGATCAACTCAATGGAACTTTTGGCCATTTCCCTCTCAATCTGTTTGACAATCAACCCATTCCACCTAAGTCTTAATTCCTAGGGTTGCCCCAGTTGCTAGAAACCCGGTAGCCTGTTTGGGAACAGACTACCGGGAAGGGTCAACATATTCATAAAATTTAAGCGTTTCTCTCAAAAGGTTGCCAACAGGATTAGAATTCCATCCATTCGGACAAAGATTCACCATTGAAGGGTTGTACGCCAACGCTAGGATATTGATCGTGATTGGGACTAAAGATTTCGCCAATGGCATCAGACATATACATCATGAGATCGTTTAGGGAAGAGAAGATATTCATAACTGTCTCCTTTCTTGAATTGAGATAATTGATTTATTCCTGATGTCTTGATTATAGCAATTCCCTGACAAGTGGGATCGCTGCTCTACTATTCTTTATATTCTGTTGCGTTTAGTAATATAGCGCTTTGTGCTGGTAATGGGTAATCGGTAATGGGCAATAGGGATGGGGAGGACTCGGAGAGAGTTATATTAGTGTGTAAGACTATAAATTAGTGGGGTACAGGAGGAAGGACAGAGGCTAGGATTAGTTCTTCAAGCTTATTTAAGGTTGTTTTATGAAAAATAGATTGACACAATTATGGTTTAATCTACTATAATAAGGAGAGGAAGCAGCCTTAAAGGAGGCGATCGCCAAAATGCAACACTCCTTACTCACCCTCAACCGAGAAGACAACAGCCTACTCACCGATCTCTATCAACTCACCATGAACGCCTGTTATATCGGTGAAGGCATAGAGGAACATCGAGCCAGCTTTGAACTGTTCACCCGCCGTTTACCCCCAGGTTTCGGTTACCTGATCGCCATGGGGTTGCAACCGGCGCTGGAGTATCTGCAAAACCTGACATTTACCCCCGCTCAAATTGAAGCGCTGCGAGCTACGGGCATTTTTGACCATGCTCCAGAAGCGTTTTGGACAAAATTAGCTCAATTTCGCTTTACCGGAGATGTTTGGGCTGTACCCGAAGGAACCGCGATTTTTGCCAATCAACCCCTATTGAGAATAGAAGCCCCCCTCTGGCAAGCTCAACTGGTGGAAACCTATCTACTCAATACCTTAAATTATCAGACCCTAATCGCCACCAAAGCCGCTCGAATGCGGGATATGGCGGGTGACGATGCCTCGATCCTAGAATTTGGCACAAGACGGGCTTTTAGTCCCCAGGGGGCACTCTGGGCAGCACGAGCGGCGATCGCCGGGGGAATGAATGCCACATCTAATGTATTAGCCGCCCTAAAATTGGGTCGCAACCCAGCAGGAACCATGGCTCATTCTCTCGTAATGGCGATCGCCGCCAGTGCAGGAACAGAAGATGCCGCCTTTCAAGCCTTTTACCGCTATTTTCCCGGCGCTCCCCTACTGATCGACACCTATGATAGTCTGGCAGCAGCCCAACGGTTAGCCGAGCAAACGAAAGCAGGAACCCTAGACGTTGCCGGTATTCGCCTAGACTCCGGAGATCTGGTTACCCTATCCCAGAACATCCGCCAAATCTTGCCCCAAGTGCCCATTTTTGTCAGTGGAGACATTGACGAATACGAAATGCAGCGCTTAAATCAAGCCGGTGCTTGTATCGATGGCTACGGTATCGGCACAAAATTGGTCACTGGTTCCCCGGTTAATGGAGTCTATAAACTGGTGGAAATTGAAGACAAACCGGTGATGAAGCGCTCAACTAATAAAGTTAGCTATCCTGGACGCAAACAAATCTTTCGGCGCTTCAGTGAGGGAGAATATAGGGGCGATCGCCTGGGTTTAATCCATGAACCCCCCGAACCCGAAGAAATCCCCCTCTTGCAACCCATGCTCAAAGCCAGAGAACAAGTCACTATGGGCGATACTCTGGATATCATCCAAGAGCGTACCCGCACCTCTGTCCTCAAACTTCCCTCCTCCTGTCGCCGTTTAGAAGATCCCGTTCCGCTTCCCATGGAAATTTCCGCTAAACTCCAACAACTAATTGGGGAAATGGGGGAATAGGGCAATCTTATTCTAATTGTTCATATCCGTTACGATCGTAAAAAATCGCCCCAATCCCCAAGTTAGTATTTTTTTGCACTTTTAGTAGATTCACGTATAAATACGGTAGTAACGGGTTGTTGGGCATAGTTAAAATATAATTGCCTATTCAATCTTGTCTAATTCAATAATTAGACCTAGGAGGTATACATGATGTTGCGTAAGTCTTTAGGAATCTTAGCGGGTGCAGCTTTTTTGACGGGCTTAGGAGCTGTTGTTAGCCAACCCAGTTACGCTCAATCGGTTCAGTTTCGCTGTGTGATGTATGATGGTCTACCAACAACAATTGCCACGAATACACAGACAGGTAACAGTATTGCTGTCGTTCGCTGGTACTCCCAGTATTTTGCTGCTGCTGGGTACGATCCGATGACCCGCTGTCAACAAGTCTCAGGGCGGTTTCAATCGGCTCGTGATAGTGGACGACTCAACTATATTACAGCAGGTATTGTCAATGGATTACCTGTAGTGTGTGCGACGACAGCAGGAGGCAGGTGCGATCGCTCCAATGTTTTATTTACCCTGAAACCCGGTCAGAATGCGGCAGATAGATTGCAAAGACTCTTTGATGTGCGAGACTTAGGTGCAAGCCCCCTGTATGAAAGTGGAGGTCGCCCTTATATCGATGTGTCCAAATTGTTAGCACCTCTAGACGCTCCGGCTGACTCAGAAATGGTGATCCCCAGTGTTGAAGAAGACCCACAACCGACAACACAACCGGCTCCGGGTGGTAACTTTTAGTCTTGAGATCGCTTAAGCTAGTGTTAGCTTGTTGTTGAGAACAGAATTAGATGAACTTTAGGTTACTAACTTCAATAGCTTGTGCTGGCGCACTCCTAACTGGATCGTCAGCGCAGGTTATGTATGCCCAAGTTGTACCACCGACGGGTGCAGTTCCTGGATCGGAAATTCAAAAAGGGCGATCGCCGTTATCAGTTGCACAAATTCAGACTATAGCTCGTTCGATTACGGTGAAAGTGGCATCGGGACAATCGTGGGGTTCTGGTATTCTAATTCAGCGACAAGGCTCTACCTATACAGTTCTGACGAATGAGCATGTTCTCCGCTTAGGGAACAGTTACCAGATTTCTACCCCAGATGGACGAGTGTATCCGGCACAAGTACGTTCTGTGGGTGAGTTTGATGGCAATGATTTAGCGCTGTTGCAGTTTAATAGCGCTCAAAGTTATCCGATCGCCACCTTAGCCTCTGCATCGGCGATATCTATCGGAGATGCAACTTACGCTTCTGGGTTCCCAGCAGATCGCGAAGAGTTTACCTTCACAACCGGCCAAGTCTCTTACTTGTTGCCTAAACCCTTTAAGTTAGGGTATCAACTGGGCTACAGCAATGATATCTTTAAGGGGATGAGCGGAGGGCCTCTCCTGAACCGCTATGGCGAGGTAGTGGGAATTAACGGTAAGCACAAATATCCGCTCTGGGGAAATACTTACATTTTCCGAGACGGTTCTACCCCAACAGCAGCAGTGAGACAGGAAATGGATTCTTCGAGTTGGGCTATTCCGATCGCCACCTTTTTAGAGTATGCTCCTGAATTTATGACGATCGCCCAAACCCCGGCTCCCTTTCCCTTCAATTCTACTCCCGTTCCCATAGAACAAAATCCTCCGGCGATCGCCGCTCCGGTTGAATCAAATCAACCCATGACGGGTTCTCCAGGCTGGGGAGGGGAAGAACAGCCTGCTAATCCTGCTCATCGCCCCCCCCGTCCGGGTTCGTTCTGGTAACTGAAGCGCCCAACCGTCTGCAAATTAATAATTGAGGAATTAGCATGAGATTTTATCAACCCCTTCTGGCCAGTGGTTTAGTCGGTGCAGTCGTCGTTATGACGGCTCAATCCGTGAAAGCCAATGCCTTGCTCCCCACTCAAGTTGCAGACATTGCTAGAGCTACTGTAGTGCAAATTCAACCCACCATTGCTTCCCCTGGATCGGGAGTGGTGATTGGACGCTATCGAGAACGAGGTAGCAATGTCTACGTCGTTCTCACGGCCGCTCATGTGGTTCAATATTCAGACGATCTGTACAGTGTGATTACGCCTTTACCCGCAGATGGATCGAAACGGCGACAAAAAATTGCTATTGAACCGAGAGATATTCAAAAGTTGCCCAATCTAGATTTGGCGATCGCCCGTTTCCGGAGCGATCGCTCTTACGAAACCGCAACGTTAGGCGATTCTGACTTTACCACTGAAGGCGCAGGCGTTTACATTGCCGGTTTTCCCAATCCCGGTGAAGCCATTCGGCGGCGGATATTTCAGTTTACCTCTTCTCTGGTTTCCTCTCGTCTAGACCAAGAAATCATCGTGGAAGGGGAAGAAGAAAGCGGCCCCTTACCGGGCGGATACGCGATCGTTTATACTAACGTGACACGGGCGGGAATGAGCGGCGGTCCGGTGTTCGATGTTGCCGGCCGCGTCGTCGGTATTCACGGCATGGGGGATGCGGAACGAATTGTCGGCACCGATCCCAATGCCAGACCCGGACAGGAAGCTGCCCGTACCTCTAGAACGGTCAATATTAAAACTGGATTTAATTTAGGCATTCCCATCCGCGCCTTCCTCGAAGCCATGCCCCGTGCCCGGCGAACCCTAGCCCTCAGTTTTGACCGCTCCGAGCCAGGAATTCTACCAGGGGGAGGCCTCATTGCCCTCAGAGGGGGGAACAATCGACCGGCAACCAATATCGTTGAAGAAGAAGACCCAACCGAGGATATTGTGGTTGAATCTTCGGAGCCGGTGGAAGAGGAAGAAACGCCCACTCAACCCCAAGCGATGCCAGAGTCAGAGCCGGTCGAATCTCCCCAGCCCGCTCGCCAAGCACCAGCCGCTCCCCTAGAACCCCAGCCTTCCCCAGACAACGGCGGCGGCGGCCCCTGGTTCTAAATCCAGTAGGGTGGGACACTGCCCACCTCCTAATTGTAGGTTGGGTTGAATGGCAGTGAAACCCAACCAATCTTGATCTGTAGGGGCGGGTTATACCCAAATCTTGTAGACTGACAACTATTGCAAGTAAACCCGCCCTCCCCCACTACGCATTGCTAGGGCGATAATGCTACCCATCGCTAGGGCGATCGCCAAATCGCGCCAACAACTCCTCACGAGATAACTGCAAACACAACGGCATACACTGATCCGGAGATAACACCAATAAAGAGTCAACTATACCCAACATTGCCTCATCTAATTCACCAAACCGAGTTCTTAACAGTGCTTCAACCATTAAACGCTGTCCCCGTTCAATCCCTTGTTGAATAGTATCTTCTCGCCATTTTAGATAAGCTGGTGATAATTCCATAATCAACTCCCTCTCTTCTGTGTCTAACTCTATTTTACTGGCAACATTAATTCGCCATATCCCCACTAACTGTAGAATATTGCGCCGTTGAGGATCTTCTCTCGGTAGCTCCAGCACTTGCTCAATGGCTCTTTTCTGTGTTCCTCCTTTTCCCAACATCCTCAACCATAGAGTTTCTGGTATTTCTGGCAGTTGATTGATGGCAATAATCCCGGTTTGGTTAATCTGTGGTAGTCGATACACGCCCGTATATTCAAACTCAGTATCTTCCTTAGCACCTAACTCTTTCAAGAGTCTTTGGGATGCCGTGGGGGTTAAAATCCAAAGTCGAGGCAATTGCTCTTCCTTCAGGGTACGTTTTTCCCGTTTTGCCTGACGTTGTAGCTCGGCGTGAACATGGAAGAGCTTAAGGATACAGTTGCGAATTTCTGGATTGCTGGGACAATTGCGATAGGGTTCTAACAAGCAGGGAGTCGAAGCGAGTTGAGCCAGTAAACCCAACGTCGGTGGATCGCTTGGCGGTTCTGGAGAGGGATCGAAAATGAGATCAATGTGCAGGCTTTCCCCTGGAATTTCTTCACTGATTTTGACCTCTCCCAAAGGTTCGAGTAGTTCCTTTAGGTATTGCTTGGCAAATTGGTCGTGGGGTTGCTGGGTCACGGAGCAGTTAAGTAGGATTAACGATCTATTTTATGACGGTTGGGGCGATCGCCCTGAAACAATCCAGTAGTAGTAGGCTGGCAAGCTTAAAATTTGGGGTAAACTATGTACTACAAATCACAACTCAATTTGATTACAGCGATCGCGTTGCCCACTATTTTAAGCTTGCCGGTCCAGTAGGGTGCGTTAGCGACAGCGTAACGCACCGGTTAGCTAAAGCGCTAAAGCGCCAACATCGAACAGGCCATCCCCACCGCCCCCACAACCCCCCCAATTCCCTAAAAATGGTCACACGGGTCACAATTTAATCAAGACTTAACTGCTTCCTACTCAACTCAGAGCAGTTTTTTAGTTATATTAAATCCCAAGCCAGTTAAGTCCCTCTCCCGTGGGAGAGGGATTTAGGGAGAGGGCATCCCCCATTCCCTATCCCTTTTGCCCATTCAGGAGTTGTCCCATGTCTGTATCTAAACCCGTTGCCTTCCTATCCACCGTCCTCGTCAGCCTTTCTCCCCTATCAAGCCTCGCCCAACCCATCATCCCCGCAGCCGACGGTACGGGAACCCAAATCACGCCCCAAGGCAACCAATTCAACATTCAGGGGGGACAACTCAGCACAGATGGGGCAAACCTATTCCACAGCTTCGAGCAATTTGGACTCAACCAAAATCAAATTGCCAACTTTTTAGCCAACCCCAATCTTCACAATATTTTAGGTCGCATAGTTGGGGGGAGTCCATCGTTTATTGATGGCTTGATTCAAGTCACAGGGGGTTCTCCCAATCTATATTTAATGAATCCAGCCGGAATGGTCTTCGGGCCGAATGCTTCTTTGAATGTTCCCGCATCCTTTAACGCTTCTACGGCTAATGCGATCGGTTTTGGTGACAATGCTTGGTTTAATGCCACAGGTGAGAATAACTATAGCGCCCTCTTGGGCAATCCCACCAGCTTTGCTTTTATTACCCCTCAACCCGGCAGTATTGTTAATTTAGGCACATTGGCGGTTGAGAGTGGAGCAGATTTAACCTTGTTAGGGGGGAATGTACTGAGTCCGGGGACGTTATCTGCGCCGGACGGGAATCTCACCGTCGCGGCAGTTCCTGGGGAAAGTTTGGTTCGTCTGTCCCAAGCGGGAAACCTGTTAAGCCTGGAGTTTCAACCCCTATCGGCTGAGAGTGGGATTAATCCGTCTAATGTTCCCATTACCACGCTACCCGGTTTGTTGACGGGAGGGGGGGTTGCCGAAGGGTTAGCCACGGGAGTCACAGTTGAAAATGGTCAACTGTATTTAGCCGGTTCGGGCTTTAGTGTGGAAAATGGCGATATTGTGGCGAGAGACGTGAGCGCGGGAAATGCGACTCTGGCGGCTCATCGGAATTTAACGTTAGTGGAAAGTCGGTTAGAAACGGGAAATAATTTAACGTTAGCCGCCGGAAATGCGGTGCAAATTCGCGATAGTATTGCTAATCCTTTTATCGCCCATGCTGGCGGAGATTTGACTATTCAGGGCAATCAATTAATTGATATTTTGGCGCTCAATCATCCCGAAACGCCCTTTCAAAGTGGTGGCAACTTAACCTTAATGAGCGATGGTTTGATTTCTGGGGATGCTCACTATGCCTCTGGGGGCAATTTCCAGATGCTCACCACCGAAGGACAACCGGGAACGTTTGTCAGTTTCTTTGACCCCATTATTAGCGCTGATGGTGATGTGACGTTTGGGGATTATAGTGGAGTAGCGCTCAAGGTTGAAGCGACGGGAAGTATTACTGGGGGAGATATTACGATTACCGGGCCGGATACGCCTGCTTCTATTCCGGCAACTGACCCTCATTTTACATTATTAACCACGGAAAGAGCCTTAATTCTGCAAGCGGGGAAAACGTCTTTAGATAATGCTCCTCCCAATTTGACTTCAAGTTTAACTGAAGGAGGAGCGACTTTTACTTTAGGAAGTCCAGCTACCAGCCCTGGAACTATTCAAGTAGAAAATATTGATACCAGTAATTCTTCAGGTCAGGGAGGGCGTGTAATTGTAGAGGCAACTGGTGATGTTAATATAGCCAATATACTGACAGAAGGAAATCCAGGTGGAGGTAATATTGAAATTACTAGCCAAGGCAGTATTAATTCTGTTGGTGATTTCTCGTCATTCTCTAGCGGAGCTAATGGTAGAGGCGGTAACATTACCCTTGAAGCCAGAGATAACATTAACGTTCCAGGCATCACTACAGGAGGTTCTGCTGCCTTAAGTGGTGGTGATGTTCTCTTGACAACAACCAACGGAAATATTGAAGTAGGTCGTATAGGGACAAGCGCTTTAGAATCTGGAAAGGTTGAGATTCGCAGTGGTGGTCTTGTTACTATGCAGGGTATTGTGACATCCTCGCAAGATGGAAGCGGGAATTTTATTGGACTTGGAACTTTAGCATCAGGAAGTATTGATATTGAAGCCAATGGTGACATTAATATTAATCAAGGTATAGCTTCATCTATTTTTGAGCCTAATCCTGGAGAAAATGCTGGCAGTAGTGGCTCTGTAACTCTCACTTCTAATGATGGCAATGTTACGCTAAATTCTATATTCACCAGTTCGATCACTCTATTTGGACAAACTGGTGATGGAGGTTCAGTAGAAGTTAATGCTCCAAATGGGAGTATTTTCATTCTCGATCAAATCCAGTCAAGGTCATCAGCGGCACAAGGAGTAAATGCGAATTCAGCAGCAGATGCCGGTCAAGGTGGTGATGTCACCTTAAGAGCTAGAGACGATATTTTCATTGATTCAATAGACACTCCTTCTTTTAGTAGTTTGGGTAACACTGGCAATGGTGGAGATGTTAGAGTTACCAGCACAGCAGGTGCAATTCGTATGGTTGGTATTTTCACTAACGCAAGTGTAATTCGTCTATTTGGCAGCAATGCAAATTCTCTTTCCACTGGAAATGCAGGGAGGGCAGGGGAAGTCAATCTGAATGCTGCTACAGGAATTAATATTATAGGGGGTATAGAAGCGAGTTCTTCAACTGCCTCTGGCAATACCGGTGGTGGTAGCCCCATTATTTTGGAAACAACCAATGGTAATGTCACTGTAGGTTCTATAATCGCAGGTTCGCAAAGTGTCTCTGGACAAGTTGGTGATGGAGGGCCAATAGAAGTTAATGCTGAAAATGGCAGTATTACTATCAATAATCGAATTTTGTCAGGCTCACTAGCACAATTTCAAGGAGATTCTGGTGAAGGTGGTGATGTCACTTTAAGAGCTAGAGATAATATCGTAACCGGTGAAATATTCACACAATCTCTTTTGGATGAAGCTTTCGCTTTTCCTTTTGGTATACCTGGTTCAGGCACAGGTGGCAGCATTACTTTAAATTCAACGAACGGAAGTATTACTACTCAAGATATTGATAGTAGAGGATTAAATGCTGGGAATGTGACCCTAAACGCACAAGAAGCGATTCAAGTCGATTCTATTCAAGCTGAAGGGGGAACAGGAACTGGCGGCACTGTTGATATCACCACTTCAGATGTTTTTCGTGCCACGGAAACATTCACCACCAACAATGTAGAAGCCAGCATTTCTGCCCTAGCCGATACAGACAATGGCAGTATTATCATCCGTCAAGGAAGGCCGGGTTTAGAGACTCCCTTCATCATTGGCGATGCCACCACCAATGGTACAGCCGGAAACATTGTTGGCGGCAGCGATAACCAACTTTCTGCCCAAGAAATCCGAGGCACTTTTACCCAAGGCAATATCACCATCGAAAACTCGGCAGGGACATCAACCCCAACCCCGACTCCAACGCCAACCCCAACGCCACCAGAGGTAGAACCAACGCCAGTACCAACACCCACACCAGCGCCAACGCCAACACCAGAACCACCTCCAACACCAGAACCACCCCCAATACCAGAACTCCCCCCAACGCCAGAACTCCCAACTCCAGCACCAGTTCCAGCACCCGCGCCAGCACCTGCGCCCGCGCCCGCACCTGCGCCCGCGCCCGCACCCGCACCTGCACCCGCGCCCGCGCCAGCACCCGCGCCTGCACCTCCCCCCCCTGCGGAACCTGCGGAATCTACCGAACCTGTCTTGAACAATGAAAATGAAAATACAGTTGCCAGGGATATCACGACCACAGACATAGAAACGGAAAACTTACAAGTTGATTTGCCCAACCTGAACGAAACCACTACCACCACTCTCGATACCGTGGTTGCAGGCTTAGATGAACCCTTGAGCCAACAATTCACCCAAGCATTAGGCATTGAGGGCGGCTCAATTGTCACCTTGGCAGAAGCCCAAGCCAGTTTAGCCAGTATCCAAGCGGCAACCGGAGTCAAACCCGCCGTCGTTTATGCTCTGTTTAATCCCCAAACTATTCCCGGTGTTGCCAGCGCCAAAACCTTAATCCCCAGGGACAGCGATGAACTGGAACTGGTGATGGTGACAGCAGAGGGGGAACCGATTCAAAAACGGGTTCCTGGAGCAACCAGAGCCAAGGTACTGCAACTAGCCAACCGCTTCTATCAACAAGTCTCTGACCCCAATCAACTCAATAGCAACGCTTATTTAACCTCTGCTCAACAACTCTATCAACTGCTGATTGCGCCCATTGAAGCGGACTTAGAAGCTCAAGGTATCGAAAATATTGCCTTTGCCATGGATGTGGGGTTGCGCCTCACTCCCTTAGCGGCGCTCCATGATGGTCAACAGTTCCTCGTGGAAAACTACAATGTGGGCTTAATTCCCAGCTTGTCCCTCACCAGCACCGAGTATGTCGATATCAAAACTGCCCCCGTCTTAGCCATGGGAGCGTCCGAGTTTTCCGCCGAGCAAAGCCAATCTGCTTTACCAGCCGCCGGAATTGAAGTGAGACAGATTGCCGAAGAATTGCGTCAAGGTCGAGTGCTGCTCAATGAAGAGTTTACCTTGGATAACGTCCGCTCCCAACGGGAACAGTTCTCTATCGTCCACCTCGCCACTCACGCCGACTTCCAACCCGGAGATTTGAACAATACCTATATTCAGTTATGGGACGAAAAACTCGGTTTTAATGAATTGCGGCAACTGCAACTCGATAGTCCCTCCGTAGAATTAATGGTACTGTCCGCTTGTCGCAGTGCCTTTGGTGACGAACAAGCTGAATTGGGCTTTGCGGGATTAGCCGTCCAAGCTGGAGTCAAAACAGCCGTTGCCAGTCTCTGGTATGTCGGCGACACGGGAACCCTAGGCTTGATGAGCGAATTTTACCGCCAATTGACCACGGCTCCGATTAAAGCCGAAGCCATGCGCCAAGCGCAACTGGGGATGATTCAAGGCAATATTCGCGCCGAAAATGGAGAAATTATCACCCCGGAAGGCAATATACCCCTTCCCTCGGCAACCGGTGTTCAGGAAGATTTATCCCATCCCTTCTATTGGTCAGCGTTTACCATGATTGGCAGTCCTTGGTAAGTATACCCATCAATCCGTAGGGGCGGGTTTTTCAACCATTTAGAAATCCCACCAATAACCTTCGTGAACCCGCCCAACCCGATGTCGATATGATCATTTCTGGTGGGTTATCGGTGGGGTGGGGGCGGGTTTAGGGGGTTGTTTTGGTAAGTGCATTAGCGTAGTGGACTGTTTCAGCTACAATAGGGCTTTGTTTGTAGTAAGCACGAAGAGTGCTTAAAAGCCTAGCTAGAGAGGGCTGAAGCCCTCACTACAAACAAAATCTAATGCACCAAATTAGATGAAACAGTCCAGTAGGATGTAAATAGTCTCCCCTTTAAATCAACTCAGATTCCATAAAATCTATAAATTCCAAAATATTTCGAGACTGTCCGGGTTCAACATTCGTTTCCGAGCCAATATGAATATGATGGGGAAAGTTGGGTAAATCGGGAAAATGCTTGACACTATCCCAGCGTTTTCTGAGAACTTGTTTTGATGCATTCATCCATTGGTAACGATAATCTAAGGTTAAGAGCTGGTTATCTTGAAGTGTGAATGATTCAGCAATTTCCAAGAAATCAGTGTTCATTAGGGTCAATCTAGCCCGAAAATAGCCCCGATTTAGTAGAATTCGTTCATCAATAATCTCAGTCACAGTCATAATTGGACTGCCAGATAGTTTTGCCTTAATATCAGAAATATATTGCTCTAAACTCATAAACCTCAAGACACTTCAACTTGTGCAGCAGTTAACATTTCATGATAAGTATTCCATTCAAAAAAATCACTCGAATCTTGAAGGTGTCCCGATTGAAATCGATGGTAAAATACATCCGAAGGCATCTGGTACTTATCTTCAAATTCTTTGACTTTACCTTCTAAATCTTTGATTTGTTTGGCTAGAGAAAATCGTCTAATTTCACGTTCTAAATATTGCTGCTCTTCATCGGAGAGCGAGGTTATGATTTGTACTAAAGACTGGACTAATTTGTGATTCATAGGATACCTCTGGATTCATGGTAATACGAGAAATTTTGGTCTTTATCTTTGAATAGAGCAACTCAAAATCCCATGTCAAAGATCGTCATATTGGGAGTGTATCCCCTATGATGTCCCAGGGGTTGGGGGCAGGTTTACAAAAGTTATTGGTTGGCAATGGGGGATATGGGAAAACCTGCCCCTACGATATTTATGCTTCTTTATAATCAGTAGAAAGGCTGGGTTCTGCACTGATGCAACCAATTAACTCAGATTCTTTGAGAATGTCTAAGGTACTCAATTGATGATTCGGGACTTCACCTGAATTGATAGCTCGTTTTTCTGGTGTTGAATAGCGCTTTTTTAATAGATTGATAAAATCCAAGAGTAAGGTTTGCGCTTCTTCCGGCAATTCATTAATGTCTGTCTGGATTTGTTGGATATCAAGCATCATCTTCTCCTCAATACAAATTTTAACCTTGCCAGCCCATTACTATGATCGCACAGGGATTGGGGCAGGTTCACAAAGGTTATGGGTGGGTAGTGGGGGATATGGGTGAACCTGCCCCTACGGTGTTTTCGGTTTGATTGTACCGATTTTTAATGAGTTAAAACTGATAACTCAGGCTAAAGTGAAATCCGTTATCCTGAAGGTTATTCCGGCGATTGTCTAAGTCAACGATGGGGTAGCCGTAATCTAGGCGCAAATTCAGACCGGGGAAGGGTTGCCAAATCAGCCCTAGTCCGGTGCTGGCTAAGAAATTTTGCCGGGGCAATTGGTTAGGATTATCTCCGTGATTCCAAACAGCTCCCATATCGATGAAGGGAATTAACTGTAAAACAGTCCCGTTTTCAGCATTGCGAACCACGGAAATGCGATCTTCAACAGATAACCGAAATCCATTATCACCCGATCGCACATTTTGTCGATAGCCCCGCAAGCTTTGCCCTCCCCCGATAACAAACTGTTGAGAGGGCAATAAGCTATCGGGGGTGAGCTGTAAATCGCCTTGAACAATCAACAAATGCCGTTCGCCAAAGCGTTGCAGCCGTTGCACTTGTCCTGACCAACTGAAAAAATGACCATCTGGAATGGAGCCAGAGTTAGAGGTAGCATCGAATAAGCCTGTACCGAGACTAAACTGCGACCTGAGAGACCAAACCCCGGTGGTATCCCGATAGGTATAATCTTGACCGAACTTAATCACACTGGTATAGGAATTACCATCCTCATCCGGGCCAATTCCAAACCCAAAGGGATCGTCAAATAAAAACGTTTGCCCCTGTTGATGAGCAAAACCGACGGAAAGGGCAAACTCTTGCTGAAGACTTCTGGCAAGGGGTTGGCGAAAACTGATTTCATAGAGTTGGGAATTGCCGCTAATATCCAACTCCTCAAAAGGAGACTCGGTAATCTGATTCCAAGTAGGCGAAATTCGCACAGCCACCGTGCCATCTTTGGCATTCACCGGAATACGATAGTTAAAGTCTAAAATATCAGCCCCTCCAGTGGTGGTTCGGCTGTAGGACAGATTGATTTCATCTCCCCATCCCGTTAAATTCCGATACCGCAAACCCATACCATAGCGCTCTGAACCCACGCTAGGGGGAGAATTGTTATCAAAAAACACAACACCACCAAAGGGCTTGGTTTCGCTCACTCGTACCACTAATACACTTTGCCCGATTTCAGTTCCAGGACGTAAACTGGCTTCTACGCGATCGAATAACGAATTCGTTTGTAATAAGCGCAATTCTTCTTCTAGCCGAGGTGAATTCAAGGGCGTATCCGTCGCTGGGGCAATCCGACGGCGAATATAATTGGGGTTGGTTTGACGGTTGCCTTCAATTTCAATGCGCTCAATACTGCCCTCAATGATGCGGATTTGCACAACCCCATCGGTAATGGGTTGATCGACGAGTAAGGCTCTGGAAGTCAAATACCCGCGATCGAGATACAGTTGGGTAATGGCTTGGGCTGCTTGTCTGAGTTCTTCTAGGGTAACTGTGCTACCTTCTAAAGGTTGAATAATCGGATCGAATTCAGTGTTATCAAATAAGGTACTCCCCATGACTTCAATGCGCGTTACTGGAAAACTCATGGAGGGTGCTGGGGGTTGGGGAGTCTCTTCTAAGGGAGGTGGAGACAACACTGGTTCGTCCTCTAGGGTTTCGGGAAGAGGTTCTACGGGAGAGGGTTGGGGAAAGCGATCGCGATTGGGATCGGAGGAGGGGATGGGTGGAGGTTGAGGGGCGGTTTGAGCAACCGGGGAAACTTGACTTTCAATCGAGTCAGGGCGATTCGCTAAAGCTGCTTGATGATAAACCAGGGAAGAAACGGCTAAAACCGGTACGATCGGCCACCAAAATTTAGTATATCTGTATTGAGTTCTGAACACTTGACTCTGAAACGCTATGTTCCCTAAAAACATAAGCGGTCTACTCCTCACACTGAATTTTATTAGTCATCAGTATAATAACGTCAGTGCCAGAAATGGCTATGGTGACTGTTCCTGTGCGTTTAGCAATAATGAGTGGGGGAGTAGGGGAATGGGGAACGATCATATTGGTGTTAAACACTATAAATTAGGTAGTTTTAGAGGGTGAAAAGAGGTTTAAGCTTAGTTTTTATGCTGTTTGAAGGTGGTTTTACAAAAAAAAATTGACATTTTTATGGTGTATTGCACTATAATAGAAAGGGATGGGAATAGGGAGGATGGCGAACTACCGATTACCGATTACCGATTACCGATTACCGATTACCGATTACCGATTACCGATTACCGATTACCCATGAACACCGTTGCCCTTTTTGGAACTAGCGCCGATCCGCCCACCCAGGGACATCGAGCCATTCTCGAATGGTTGAGTCAAGAGTATGATTATGTGGCGGTTTGGGCCTCAAACAATCCGTTTAAAGACCACCAAACCCCTCTCGATCACCGTCTGGCGATGCTGGAGTTGTTGATCGAAAATCTCAAAGACCCATATCCGAATATTGGCTTGTATCCGCAACTGGGGTATTCGCGATCGCTAGAATCAGTCAAGGTCGCCCGCGATCTCTGGCCCGAAGAACGGTTTATCCTGGTGGTGGGTTCCGATCTGATTGCCCAAATGCCCAAGTGGTATCAAATCAAGACCTTATTGCAGCAAGTTGAAGTTCTAATTGTAGAGCGATCGGGCTATACCATCGAGCCAGAGCAAGTGCAAGCGCTCACCGAATTGGGAGGACAAGTGGCGATCGCCGATTTTAATGTTCCACCTGTGTCCTCAACAGCGTATCGTGAAAGAAAGGAGACCCAAGTTATTACGCCTCCCATCCAGGATTACATCCATCGGGAGCAGTTGTACCATGCCAGAGAGCCATTCCAAACCAACTCGCAAAGAGCCATTAGCTGACTTTAAAGTGGGCGTAGATAACGTCATCTTTTCCGTTGATAGCGCCCTTAACCGACTCCTCGTCCTCTTGGTAATGCGCCATGAAGACCCCTATCTCAATCAATGGAGTTTACCCGGAACCCTTGTCCGTCGCTCCGAATCTCTCGAACAAGCCGCCTATCGCATCCTTTCTGAGAAAATTCGCGCCCAAAACCTCTATCTAGAGCAACTCTATACCTTTGGCGACCCTGGACGCGACCCCAGAGAGTCTCCCGATCAATATGGCGTTCGATATCTTTCCGTCAGCTACTTTGCCCTCGTGCGTTTTGATGAAGCTCAACTGATTGCCGATGGAGTCAGTGGCATTGCTTGGTATCCCATTCATCAAGTGCCAGACCTAGCATTCGATCATAATCAGATCCTAGAATATGGCTACAGACGTTTACGCAACAAATTGGAATATAGTCCCGTGGCCTTCGATGTCCTACCGGAGATGTTCACCCTCAATGACCTGTATCAGCTCTACACTACGGTGTTAGGGGAAAATTTTTCAGACTATTCTAACTTCCGCGCTCGGTTGCTGAAGTTGGGGTTTCTATATGATACAGGGGTGAAAGCTTCACGGGGAGCAGGGAGACCGGCCAGCCTTTATCGATTTGATGCGCAAGCGTTCGATTTACTAAAAGATAAACCCATGGTGTTTATTTGATGAGTGCGATCGCATGACTAAAATCTACGATAATCCCGGACAAGTCCATCAAGCCGAACGGATTGAAGTGACAATTCGTTATCAGTTTAATGAAAAGGAATATCTTTGGCAAGTGCTGAAGTCAGGTCGAGCGTTAATGGAGGGCAAAGCTCTCGATGAATCAGGCGATCGCCTGTTATTTCTCGGAGAAGCCGTTTTACAAATGATTGCTGCTGACTGCTGCTATGAACAACCCAAACCTTGGATTGAATTTCTAGAGCCAAAAATGCTAGGACAATTAGCCGATCAATTAGAAGTCACCGATTGGATACAGATTCGGGTCGATCGTCCCGAACGCTGGGGAGATGAACGGTTGATTCATTTAGGACAGTTCCTCAAACTGCTCACGGGTATGATTTACCTCGATTGTAATTTTTACCAGGTGCGCGATTGGTTTGTGGGGCAAGTCATTGGTATTGATAATCCCCTGATTCCCCCAGATTATCCCGGCAGCGACGAACCCTATCGCGATTTTGTTCATTTAGGCACATCAGCCTTAAACTTAATTGCCAGCGATTATTTATATGCTCGCTTTCCTGGAGTGCCCAAAGAGGTGTTATGCCATATTCGGGAAGGCTGTAAGGAAAAAATGCTGGATCTGGGAAAAATGAATGAAAAATCCTTGGGCAAAAATTATGTTAAAGGTAAATTTGTTTTTGTGAGAAACAAGCTGATTTCTTTGATTCAGAAAGCTGAGAAATAATTAACTTGCTTAAATTAAATCCTATTTTCTTGTCTTCATAACATGGTGACAATCAGAGTTTTTTTGTACCTATATAGCTGTTCCCTCATCCCCCTGCCCCCTTCTCCCGCAGGAGAAGGGGGAAAAAGTCCCTCTCCCGTGGGAGAGGGATATAGGGAGAGGGCACATCCAGCAAATCATCACTTGATACATCAATAGTGGTTTTTCAAGATAGCCAGAATAGCCCGAAGCTAGATTGAGATTGTTGTTCATTCCCCCATTCCTTAAACTATGAAAATTGCCATCGCTCAACTCAATCCCACCATTGGCGATCTAGAAAATAATGCCCAAATGATCCTGAAGTCAGCAGAAATTGCGGCTGTTCAGGGCGCTCTAGTGTTGCTCACTCCTGAATTATCCCTGTGTGGTTATCCTCCCCGCGATCTGTTAAACTATCCTGTCTTTATCGATCAAATGGATCAGTTAATTGAAGATTTAGCCCAGAAAATACCGAATGATTTAATTGTTTGTGTGGGCACAGTCACTCGGAACTTAAAAGCGAGCGAACAGGGAGGAAAAGAGTTATTCAATAGTATTGTTGCGCTCTATCAAGGAGATGTTTTAGCTAAATTTCATAAACGATTGCTCCCTACCTATGATGTGTTTGATGAAGACCGGTATTTTGAACCGGGTCATGAAAGTCAAGTGTTAGCCCTACATACGGAGGGAGTGGATCTGAGAATTGGGGTAACGATTTGTGAGGATTTATGGAATGATGAACAGTTTTGGGGCAAACGGTCTTATGCGATTAATCCTTTGGCGGATTTAATGGACAAAAATGTGGATATTGTGGTTAATTTATCGGCTTCTCCCTATAGTTTAAATAAACCGGCTTTGAGAAGCTCGATGTTAAGCTATAGTGCCAGTCGTTACCAAGTGCCGATTGTTTATGTGAATCAGGTTGGGGGAAATGATGATTTGATTTTTGATGGCCATAGTTTGGCGGTGAATCAGACGGGAAAAGTTGTGGCTCAGTTAGAGGGATTTGAGTCGGATTTTCAAGTGCTGACGTTTGATTCTCAAAAGCATGATTTAATCGGTGAGTCTCCAGAGGTTTCTGAAGATGAAAATTTAGAGATTTGGTCGGCTTTGGTGTTAGGGGTTCGAGATTATGCTCGCAAGTGTGGCTTTAGTAAAATTGTGTTGGGGTTAAGTGGGGGAATTGATTCGGCTTTGGTGGCGGCGATCGCCGCAGAAGCGATCGCCGCGTCTCAAGTTCTGGGTGTCCTCATGCCTTCGAGCTATAGCTCGGAACACTCAGTCAAGGATGCTCTGCAATTGGCCCAAAATCTGGGTATTCAAACCCAAACCCTTGCCATTGGGGACTTAATGAGCGGGTTCGATCGCACCCTGGAACCCCTATTTGCGGGCACAGAACCGGGGGTTGCGGAGGAAAATATCCAATCTCGCATTCGCGGAAATCTGCTGATGGCGATCGCCAATAAATTTGGTCATCTGCTCCTATCTACCGGGAATAAATCGGAGATGGCAGTCGGATATTGTACGCTTTATGGAGACATGGACGGCGGTTTAGCGGCGATCGCCGATGTCCCCAAAACCCGCGTTTATAGCCTCTGTCGTTGGCTTAATCAGCGTTCGGGTAAAGAAATTATCCCCGAAAATATCATTGTTAAACCCCCCAGTGCTGAACTCAAACCCGATCAATGCGATCAAGACTCTCTCCCCGATTATGATACCCTCGATGATATTCTCCATCGCCTAATTCACGATCACCAATCTCCAGAAATCATAGCTGCTGCGGGTCACGATCGGGCCATCATCAATAAAATTTTACACCTCGTCAAACGAGCCGAATTTAAGCGCCGCCAAGCCCCTCCCGGCTTAAAAATTACCTCCAGAGCCTTCGGTACAGGCTGGCGAATGCCGATCGCCGCCAAAGGTATCCCCAGTTTATAGTGTTATGAGCATGGCTCAAAATCACTATAAAATAGAGCCACAAGCAACTGGCAGCGATCTATAGAAATGATTTTCAAACGGTCTAATGAGCTAAATGAACTCTACCTCGATGATTTTGAGGGGAAATTAACCCAAACCATTGTCTTATCCCACATGAGTTGGTCAACCTATCAAGCCATGCTTCAGGATATGGGAGAAAGCCAGCCCATTCGTACCGCCTATAGTCAAGGCATTCTCTCCCTGAAAAGCCCCTCTAGAGTCCATGAAAAGATTAATCGCTTATTAGCTGCCATTGTACAAACCTTAAGTGAAGAATTAAACCACAAAGGTGTCAATTTAGGGTCGAGAACCATACAACATGCCGATATCGCTAAAGCCATTGACCCAGATAGTGGATTTTATTTAAACTTTTCTGAACCGGAAAATTCAGACTCTGGACAGGATAAAATTCTACTCCCCGATTTAGTGATTGAGATCGACATCACCAGTCCCTCGACCCAACGAATGGATATTTATCATGATTTGAAGATCCCAGAAGTTTGGCGATATAGCAAAAGTCGAGGGTTAGTTATTTATCAATATGAAAGTTTTGAGTATATCGAATCAGAAACCAGTTCCACTTTTCCCAGGGTAACGGCTACTCGGTTAAATGATTTTCTGATTTTACGCCAAACGCAACCGCACAATCGGGTGATTCGAGCGGTGCAAAACTGGAGTCGGAAATTGGAGCAGCGCAGATGACTCTTACATTGTATAAATG
>NZ_JAQPOK010000112.1 GCF_030068445.1 Roseofilum halophilum BLCC-M91
ATCTGACGCAAGTTGGGGAGAGTTGACTCGACAACTGTCCTATAAATGCCGATGGTATGGCAGAAACTACATTGAGATAGATAGGTGGTTCCCTAGTTCAAAACGGTGTAGTAATTGCGGGCATATCGTTGAAAAAATGCCATTAAGTGTTCGGCAATGGGATTGTCCTGAGTGCGGAACACACCATGACCGAGATATCAATGCCAGCAAAAACATATTGGCCGCAGGACTTGCGGTTTCAGTCTGTGGAGCGAGTGTAAGACCAGAGCGGAGTAAATCCGTAAAGGCAACTGCTATGAAGCAGAAACCTAAATTGTGAGGTTTCCGCTTCGCGGACATGAATAGGAATCACCGCCCTTCTAGGGCGGTGAGGATGTCAAAACTATGACTGGGCTAACACGGATTCTCCCATTTGAATGCGCCATAAACTGGCATACACACCATTACGAGCTAATAGGTCTTCGTGATGACCGGATTCGATGAGTTTGCCGCGTTCCATGACGTAGATACAATGGGCATTACGGATAGTGGAAAGGCGATGGGCGATCGCAATGGTTGTCCGATTTTGGGTGATTCTCTCTAACGATCGCTGAATGGCTGCTTCTGTCTCATTATCTACCGCAGAAGTGGCTTCATCTAGAATCAGAATGGGAGGATCTTTGAGAATGGCACGGGCGATCGCCAACCGTTGCCGTTGTCCTCCGGATAATTTCTGACCCCGCTCCCCGACAATGGTATCATATTGTTGCGGTAATTCCATAATAAAATCATGGGCCTCTGCCAAGGTTGCCGCCGCAATGATATCCGGTTCAGAGGCATCAAATGTTCCGTAGGCAATATTTTCGGCTACTGTTCCATGGAATAAAAACACATCTTGGCTGACTAATCCCATACAGCGCCGCAAATCGTCTAGTCGTATGTTTTGTATCTCTATGCCGTCCAGGGTGATTGAGCCATCTTGAATCTCATAGAGCCGCAAAAGCAGCTTCACTAAGGTACTTTTTCCCGAACCTGTAGCGCCAACAATGGCAATGGTTTTGCCTGCGGGAATGGTGAGAGAGACCTGGTTTAATACTGGCAGGCGATCGCGATAGGAAAAACTGACATCTTTTAGCGCCACTTCACCGCGCACCCTCTCCAAAGGAAGGGGGGTATCACCGGGATGAATAGCAATGGGAGTATCCAATAACCCCATCACCCGGCGGGTTGAAGCCATGGCACGCTGACATAAATCTAAGGTATTTCCGAGGCGTGTCAGGGGCCAAAGTAACCGTTGAGTCATAAATACCAATGTACTATAAGTTCCCACCGCTAACGTGCCATTCACTGCCTTTAAGCCGCCATAGAGTAGGATGCAGCTAAAACCGAGTAAAATTAGCATCCGCACCAAGGGAATAAACGCCGCAGAATAGGCGATCGCCTCCTCATTGCTACGTCGATAAGCCGTTGAATCTTGCCCCACCCGCTTGACTTCGTATTCTTCGGCAGTAAAACTTTTAATCGTGGTAATGCCACTGAGATTATTGGCTAACCGATGATTGAGAAACCCAGCATTTTGCCGCACTTTCGTATAGCGAGGAGCGAGAAACTTTTGATAGGCGATCGACCCCCAAATAATAAACGGCATGGGAACCAGAGTCATCCACGCCACATCCGGCGCGACGATTAAAAACATTGTGCCAATGATTAAAACCGTGGTGGAAACTTGAATCACTTCATTGGCTCCCACATCCAAAAACCGTTCTAATTGGTTAATATCATCATTGAGAATCGCCATTAACTCGCCCGTGCTGTGGTCTTCAAAATAGGCAAGGTCTAGGTTTTGTAAATGACTGTAGCCATCTAAACGCAGATGATGTTGAATGGTTTGGGCCAAGTTGCGCCACAACCGTTCATAGGCGTATTGAAATGCAGATTCTAAAACCCAAACCAGGGCAGACACCAGGGTGAGCAGCAAGAGTTGGGTAAAAACGTTGGTGATTCCCAGGGCGGCGATCGCCGAATTTTCCTGTTTAACTACCACATCCACGGCGATCCCAATTAAGACGGGAGGCGCAAGATCGAAGATTTTGTTGAGGATCGATGTGGCGATCGCCAACCGAACTTGATTCTGATAGGGGCCACTATACTCGATTAAACGCTGGAGAGCAGAAGAACTCGATTTCACAGTTTTGGTCATGGGGTATAGAATTTAATTTCAATGAGATAAAAGCAGCTTGTTGTGACCAACAAGCTGCTCAGAAAAAAACTAGGTGAAATGGATGGGAAAACCTTCCATGGGCAATTACATCATACCCATGCCGCCCATGCCTCCCATACCCATACCACCCATGCCGCCCATACCGCCCATGCCGCCCATATCGGGAGCCGCAGCAGATTGGGGTTCAGGTTTTTCCACCACTAACGCTTCGGTGGTTAAGACCATGCCAGCAATAGAGCCAGCATTTTGCACGGAAGAACGAACCACTTTAGCCGGGTCAATAATACCCGCAGCAATCATGTCTACATATTCACCCGTGGCGGCGTTGTAGCCCACATTAAATTCGGTTGTCCGTACATGGGAAACCACAACTGAACCTTCAACGCCAGCATTATCAGCGATTTGACGTAGGGGAGCAGCTAGGGCGCGAGCGACGATTTCTGCACCAATTTGCTCTTCGGCGTTTAATTGAGCTTTGAGTTCTTCAACTTTGTTAGACAGGTGAATTAAAGTAGTTCCGCCTCCGGGAACAATGCCTTCATCAACGGCTGCTTTGGTGGCGTTGAGTGCATCTTCGATGCGGAGTTTGCGGTCTTTAAGTTCCGTTTCGGTAGCTGCACCGACTTTAATGACGGCAACTCCACCGGCGAGTTTGGCGATCCGCTCTTGCAGTTTTTCTTTGTCGTAATCAGAATCGCTTTCTTCGAGTTGGCGACGAATTTGGGCGATCCGTTTTTCCACATCCGCTTGGGTGTTGTTTTCCGAAACGATTACGGTGCTGTCTTTGTCGATGCTGATTTTGCGGGCGCTTCCGAGCATCTCTAGCTCGATGGCATCGAGACTTAAGCCCACTTCTTCGGAAATCACTTGACCGCCAGTTAATACGGCAATATCTTGCAGCATTTGTTTGCGGCGATCGCCAAATCCAGGGGCTTTAACGGCGGCGGCATTCAGTACCCCTCTGGCTTTATTCACCACCAGAGTCGCCAGCGCTTCTCCTTCGATGTCTTCAGCGACGATCAGCAGGGGTTGACTGGCTCTAGCCATTTTTTCTAACACGGGAACCAAATCTTGAATAGAGCTGATTTTTTTGTCCGTGAGCAGAATCTTGGCGTTGTCATATTCCACCGTCATTTGCTCGTTGTCAGTGATGAAATAGGGCGACAGATAACCGCGATCGATTTCCATCCCTTCCACCACTTCCAGCTCGGTGAGCAAGGATTTAGATTCTTCTACGGTGATTACGCCATCTTTGGTTACCGCTTCCATGGCTTTGGCAATCATTTGCCCCACTTCTTCGTCATTCCCAGAAGAAACAGTAGCAACTTGGGCGATCGCATCTCCTTCTACGGGTTTGGCAACGGCGGCAATTTCTTTGACCAAATGGGCGATCGTTTTTTCGATTCCCCGACGCAGTGCCACGGGGTTTGCACCAGCAGCCACATTTTTCAGCCCTTCCTTCACCATGGCTTGAGCTAAAACAGTGGCGGTGGTGGTTCCATCTCCTGCCGTGTCTTTGGTTTTTGACGCGACTTCCCGGATCAGTTGCGCTCCGGTATTTTCGAGAGCGTCTTCGAGTTCAATTTCTTTAGCGACGGTGATCCCATCATTAATGATTTGGGGCGCTCCAAATTGCTTTTCTAACAGCACATTCCGGCCTTTGGGGCCGAGGGTAATACGGACGGCATCCGCTAGGGCGTTTACACCTTTTTCTAAGGCTCTGCGCGATTCTTCCTTAAATGAGACGATTTTAGCCATACACCTTTAGGGTTAGGTTTACCTGATATCATCAGACGCTTTAGCACTCTCTTAGTTAGAGTGCTAACCTCTTCCACATATATCAGGTTTGGGCCAAGTTTCGAGGTAGGGATATCCACACATGGTCAGGGAGCTGGGTTGGGCCAGGGGCGATCGCCTATCAAGGACAATACAATAATAGAAAATAGAAGCAAACCTGTTCAAGGATTGACATTAGTGATGCCAACTCAACACCCCACACCAGCGATCGTTGTCATGCATGGCGATCAAACCGGAGAGGAACTTCTTACCGAGGCTTTACGAGTCTTGCAACCGGGGGTCATTGGCCAACCCCTGGAATTTATCGATTACGACTTGAGTTTGGAAAACCGTCAAGCCACTGACAATCAGGTGGTTTGGGATGCTGCCAAGGTTGCTCGCAAAACGGGACTAGCCTTGAAAGCTGCCACCATTACTCCAGAAACTGCCGGTGATGTGGGCAGTCCCAATGCTATCTTGCGAGAAGCCTTGGGAGCTTCAGTCATTTTACGAACGGGGCGACGCATTCCCCAGATTCTCCCCGTAGGCGGAGTTTATGCGCCGATTACCATTGTCCGCATGGCTGTAGATGATGCTTATGGTGCGAAGGAATGGCGGGAAACTACGCAAAGCGGGGATGAAATTGCCTGGCGCACTTCCAAGATTAGCCGTTCTATCTGCCGAACTGTAGCCGAGTTTACGTTTACCCATGCCAAGCGGACGGGGGCTAAGGTCTTTGGCGGGCCGAAATTCACCGTCAGTGCCACCTATGAAGGCATGTTCAAAGAAGAACTCGATGCAGCAGCCCAGCGCTATCCAGAGGTCACCTACCAACCCCTGCTGATTGATGCCACCTTTGCCCTGTTACTGCAAAATAGCGGCGAGGCCTTGGTTATCCCCGCCCTCAACCGGGATGGGGATTTACTCTCGGATATGGTGTTACAAATGTATGGCAGTATTGCCGGTTCCGAGAGTCTGGTCATGGGTTTTGATGCCGATACCTTGCAGGTGAAAACCGTTATGGCAGAAGCGCCCCATGGCACAGCCCCCGCCCTCTATGGCAAAGATATTGCTAATCCCATGGCTATGATTTTAGCTTGTGCTGCCCTACTGACCTATGTGAAAACTCCGGCTGGCGGTCGCGCAAGCGAAACGGAGTTTTATAGGGCTTCGCGTTCCATTTATGAGTCCGTCTTTGAAGCTATCTATGAAGGCAAAGCCACCCCCGATCTGGGGGGACAAATGATGACCTCTGAGTTTACTAATGAGGTGATCCGCAAGGTCAAAACTAAGCTGGAGGTCTGGTCTACCCTAGAGTCAACCTGATATGTAGTGGGGGAGTGGGGGAGTGGGGGAATAGGGGAGTCAACAAAAATTGTTCATTGTTCATTGTTCATTGTTCATTGTTCGCCAGAAATCAAAAATCACCTGTGCAGCCCGATCGCATACTCCAGGTTCTCCCAAAGCTTGGCGCATTTCGGCATAGCCTTGTAGCATTTCCTGGCGAATTTGGGGGTTTAATAACCGGTCTAAAGCGCTTTGGCTAATGGCTTCGGGAGTTGCTGCTTCTTGCAAAAATTCTGGCACAAGTGGCTTCATCTCCACTAAATTAGCCGGGGAAACATAGGGCAATGAGAGCTTGAGAATATGGCGGGCGATCCAAGCGGTGAGCGGATTTAAGCGATACATTACCACCTGGGGCACATCTAAGAGAGCCAACTCTAAATTCACTGTGCCCGATTTACAAATCGCTAAATCTACACCCGCTAAAACCTCCCGTGTTTGCTCTTCTACCAAGGTTGCATTCAGCTTAAAATTGGCGATCGCCTTTTCAATAGGTTCTCGAAACTCTGGCAAAGACAAAGGAATCCAAAATTGCGCGTCTGGTAACTGCTGCTGAATCTGTTGTGCTGCGGCAAACATCACGGGCAATAAATAGGTCACCTCTTGACGACGGGACGCTGGTATTAAGGCGATCGCCTTTTGATAGTCTGCAATACCTAACGTAGAACGAGCGCGATCGCGGCATGGAAACTCCTGCATCCGGTCAATCAACGGATGACCAACCCAATTCACCTTAACATTATGCTCCCGAAAAAATCGCGCCTCCTCTGGGAAAATAGCCAATAACAAATCCGTGATTTGAACAACTTTTTTCCTATCCCGTTGATTCTGAGACCAAACCCAGAGCTGGGGAGCAATATAATAAATAATCGGCACGTCAGAGAAATCGCGGCACAAATAGCCCCCAATACTCAAATTCGGCCCCATATAATCAATTAAAATAATCAAATCTGGGGGATTTTGCCGCAAATAGCGCTTAACTTCCTCCTGCATTTTTAACGTCGGCAACACAAAGGGCAAAGCTTCTAAAATTCCCACAGAACCAATTCCCGCAGTTTTTCCCAACAATGTCGCCCCCGCATCAGCCATGCGCTCTCCCCCCAACGCCACAATTTCCAGCTCCAACCCATTTTGGCGACCATAACGGTGCAACGCTTCCACTAACAAAGCGCCTTGCAAATCTCCTGAAACTTCACCGGTACTGATAAAAATGGTGGTCATGGGTAATGGGTAATGGGTAACAATTTAAGGCTGTAAGCTGGTTATCAAGGAGATAGTATAGAACAAAAGCACGTTATCTCGCCAAATGGTTAACCTCACCCAAAAGCCAGCAAAAATCTCTCGGACTCCCAAAAGGGAAGACCTACCCACCATGTACGAGCTACCCAGTGAAGAAGTAGGAGAAGCGGGTTTGCCAGACCAATATCATCCCATACAGGCTCAACTGTTAGAGGAAACCTTTCAACCAGCCACCTATTCCCCAGAACAGGTATTTTCA
>NZ_JAQPOK010000113.1 GCF_030068445.1 Roseofilum halophilum BLCC-M91
TAAAGAAAACATCAACTTGGCGCACTTCTGAGACCACATCTTTGCTGGTTTCTACTGTGCCAAAAGAGGAAAGCATTTCATTGAGATATTGTTTCGCGAATTGGTCATGGATAAATCTAGTCACGATCGCCGATTGTGCAACTTTCGATGAAATAATATTACCAGAAATGGGGCGCGTATCCCGTAGCCAGGGTTCATCGGCGATCGTAGACTGATGAAGGTTTAACATTCAACATATCCCAACCCATATGACCCTACCCGCAGATTTAATCGGGCAACTCAAACAGAACCAAAGCCGTTTAACCGATCTCATCGATCGCTTCCCGACTGCTAAAGTGCTAGTGGTTGGCGATCTAACCCTAGATGAATTCCTCACCGGTCAAGTGGAACGACTCTCCAGAGAAGCCCCCGTTCTGATTTTACGCCATGAGGAAACCCGCCAAATTCCTGGAGGGGGAGCCAACGCGGTTTATAATTTGGCGAAATTGGGGGGTCAGATTAAAGCCGTGGGGATCGTGGGTAAAGATGACCAAGGCCAAGCCCTGCGGCGGATTTTTGAGGAAGCGGGGATTAATACTCAAGGCATGTTAATCGATGAAACCCGGCCCACAGTCACCAAAAGTCGCATTTCTGGCCATGCTCGTCAGTCGGTCACTCAGCAAATTGTGCGGGTCGATCGCAAGTCGGATCGGTTGCCAGATTTGGCGCTACAACAGGCTTTAGCGGATTATATTCGCGCTCAGTTAGACCAAGTAGATGGGGTGATTTGTTCGGACTATGGGGATGGGGTCTTTCGCACTCGACCGGATGGGCAACTTTCCCCCGTGATTTCCGCAGCCTTAAGCCACAAACGGGTGATGGTGGATACTCAGAAGGATTTGCAACGCTACCAGGGAGCGACCTTGTTTACTCCCAATTTACCAGAGGCAGAACAGGCGGTGGGTTATAGCATTGATGACGATGAGCGGTTAATGCAAGCGGGGAAAGATTTGTTGAAAATGACTCAAGCTAGTCATCTGCTGATTACTCGCGGGGATGAGGGTATGAGCTTATTTACACCTGGAAAGCCCATGGTTCATATTCCCGCCTTTAACCGTCGTCAGGTGTTTGATGTTACGGGAGCGGGGGATACGGTGATTGCGGCCGTATCTTTGGCGTTGTGTGTGGGGGCTTCGTTCTGGGAAGCAACGGTGTTGGGTAATTTGGCGGCTTCTATAGTCGTGCGTCAGTTTGGAACGGCAACGACTCAGGGTGAAGAGATGAAGCAGGCTTTGGCGGATATGCTGGACAATGAGTAGGGAGTAGGCAGTGGGGAATAGATTCTGTCTTTTTCAAAGCAAGGAGTGCGAGCATCTTGCTCGCTGCCTTTCTCAAAAGCAAGGAGTGCGAGTATCTTGCTCGCTGCCTTTCTGAAAAGGAGGAGTGCAAGCATCTTGCTCGCTGCCTTTCTCAAAAGCAAGGAGTGCGAGTATCTTGCTCGCTGCCTTTCTCTCAAAAGGAGGAGTGCAAGCATCTTGCTCGCTGCCTTTCCCTAGCGAGCGAGACGCTCGCATTCCTCCAGCACCAAATTAGCTGAGACAGTCCACTAGGTTAAGGATATTTAAGGTTATGGAAAATCGTGATTCTTGTCGTGTTTTGGTCACGGGTGGTGCGGGGTTTATTGGCTCGAATTTTGTCCAATATTGGTGCGATCGCCATCCGGAAGATCGCATAGTAGTCTTAGATGCGCTTACCTATGCGGGTAATTTGGCGAATTTACAGCCGGTGAAGGATCGGCCTCAGTTTCGGTTTGTGCAGGGGGATATCGGCGATCGCCCCCTCATTGACCAACTCTTAGCCGAAGAGAGCATTGATACGGTTGCCCATTTTGCCGCCGAATCCCATGTAGACCGCTCCATCCTCGGCCCAGGGGCATTTGTGCAAACCAATGTTGTGGGTACATTCACCCTCTTAGAAGCCTTCCGCCAGCATTATCCCACCCTCTCTGACGAAAAAGGGTTATTTTTGCATGTCTCTACCGATGAGGTGTATGGCTCTTTAGGGCCCAGCGATCGCGCCTTTCAAGAAACGACACCCTACGCTCCCAATAGTCCCTATTCTGCCTCGAAAGCGGGGAGCGATCACCTGGTTCGCGCCTATTATCATACCTATAATTTACCGACGATTATTACCAATTGCTCCAACAATTATGGCCCTTATCAATTCCCCGAAAAACTAATCCCCTTAATGACCATTAACACCTTAATTGGTAAAAACTTACCCGTTTATGGTGATGGTCAAAATATCCGCGATTGGCTCTATGTGATTGACCATTGCAGCGCCTTAGATGCAGTTATTCATAAGGGCAAACCGGGGGAAACTTACAATGTAGGAGGAAATAATGAAGTTAAAAATATTGACTTAGTGACGATTTTATGCGATCTCATGGATGAACTCGCGCCCCAACTTCCCGTGCGTCCCTGTCGCAATCTGATTACCTTTGTTAAGGATAGACTCGGACACGATCGCCGTTATGCGATCGATTCGACGAAAATTCAAACCGAATTAGGCTGGCAACCCTCCGTTACGGTGGAAGAAGGACTACGCCAAACCCTGAAATGGTACTTAGATCGTCAAGATTGGTGGCAACCGCTTCTGTCCCAAGAATATCAGGACTATTACCGCCAAGTTTACGAAGGGTAAGGTGCTTTTAGAAGCCCAGTTTCTTCGAGAAACCGGGCTTCTAAGTGCCTATTTTGACTGTAAAATATTGAAACTCAACAGCCATAGCAAAGTTGATTTATCGAATATTGTCTAAAGCCTCCTTGTCTGTAATGCTGATGCCATATTGCTGGCATTGTGCTTGCAGTTCTTGAATGTAGCGATCGCGCAGATTCTGCGGTGCAATAATCTCACAGTCTTCACCATAGCGCCGCACTTCCCGCAATAACCAGAAAGGATTGGAGATTTGCCGCACAACCTGTCTGACCTCTCCAATGGTTAGATCTTGGATTTCATCTCCTTTGGGTTGATAGGCTCTGACCATTCCTCCATAAAAGTGTAAGTATACTTCTAGGGTTTGTAAACCTTCGGGCCGCCAATCCCCTGGAGTATCGTCAATAGACTGAATACGATTGAAACGCAAACAACGATTGTGGATCAGTTCGGGGAACTCTGTATTGATCAGATCTTCGGTCTCATTGCACCAAATCTCCAGGTAGGAGCGCTTTTCATGAAAGGAGACTTGAGCATATCGCACGGTAAAGATGAGCCTGCTGTTTTGAGCATTTTCGTACCACAGGCGAAAGGGTTGCTGGCGATCGATATAGCGATCGACCTGAATACGCCATGCTTGACTGAGTTGTTTGTCGAGTTGCTCAAAGGATTGTCTTAGGGGTGGGGTTAGATTTCCATGTTTGAGCAACAGATCCAGAATTGTCCGAGCTTCTCCAATGTAACCCTCATCATCCAGGAGATTGAGCGCTTGACGCAAGGCCTGGACTTGACTGCTGTTGAGGGTAAAGAGTTTTTGGGTTTCTGGTGCTTGTTCGGCGATCGCCACTAGTAAACCGGAGATACTGGGTTTGCTTCCCCAGAGAATCTCCAGACGAGCTGCGATCGCCTCTAGCTTCTCCTTGGTTCCTGGCGGGATTGACAGTGTAATCGTTTCTTTTTTGCGAACCATCTAAATTTGTACTTGTACTTTTGCGATTTTTATGCCATACTGCTAATTGTATGTGAAAAGCATTGGAACTTAAAGGAAAGACCTATGAAGGAAACGTTAGGAGAGCGACTCTTGCATCTAATGTCTGACGGCAACTGGCACTCCACCCAGGAACTGGTAGACAAAATCAGCCATCGCTTCTCAGCCACCATGCATAGCTTGAAGCAGCGCGGGTATCAGTTTGATAAGCGCCATGTGGAAAAAAATCAGTACGAGTATCGGTTGATTCAGTAGGAAGAAGGCTCTTCCAGTGGGCTGTAGAATGATGAGAGTGATGACTAACAAGTGATAAATATGAGACAGTTAGAACTACAACAAACTATTCAAGACTACATAGATATCGTTATTCCAGCTATGTATCAAAACAATTATCATCTGCTCCTAGCGAAAGGAGGGCCAGATTATCCTCATTTAGCTGAACAATCAATGCTCGGACATATTCTTAATGGAGCTTTTGGTTTATTTGAGATTCTTAAGTTTATTGAAGCTGAAAAAATATTCTGTTATGGCTTAAATCACTCAAGTATTCGTAAAGCTTTAGCTTTGTACAGCATTCACGATATCCATAAGTTTAACGACTTTGCAAAAATCGGGGCATCCGAATTTTCTATTCCTCTAGAAAGACTAGAAAAAGAATACAAAAAACTTAATTTAGTTGATTTTGCTGGTGAAGTGGACGCACATTTGATGCGGGCTGGAAATGTTAGTAAAAGAAGTACATATCATGGCGATTTATTGCTTTCAAATGATGAGAATAGTAACTTTCTTTGGATTTTAGTCAGAATTGCTGATACTATTGCATCAGTTCCATCACCATCTGAATTGGTTTTTTCATTAGAAAACTATCTGAAAGATTTGGCTCCAGAATTTAAGACAAAATATAAACTTTATAGTCACGAATTAAAAGATATTCGAGGAGTTTTAACCAATTCAATACATACTGCTGTTAAAAATCGTTTATATCAAGAACTAGGTTTTCAAGATATAGCCTATTTTGCCACAGGAACTTTATATATTGGAGTTAAACAGATTGATGATTTTTCTAGAGAAGATTTAGTAAAAAATATTGTGGGCGATGTGGTAAATAGTTTGAAGCCATCAGCAGAAATGGTTAAGTCGGCAGCTAAAGAAGGGATGCGGACTCAAAAATTTGATTTTGAAAAGTATGTTTATACTTTTTCTGACTTAGAAAATTTAATGCAAATTGCTTTAGAAACTACTAATAAAGCTGAACCAAAAAAGATAGATGAAGATATTAACAAAACAGCAGAGAAAAAGAATGCTCCTAAAGATTGGAAAGAAACATTTGAAACTCGGTTTTCTGTTAGTTTAAATCAATCAAAACCTTTTCAGGAGAAATGGTCTTTGGTAAGACGATACTTTCTTTATTTAGATACTTCTCTAAAGCAACTAGCTCCAGATTTAGATAGAGTAATTTGGTTTTGTGAAACTTTTGATGTACCTGAAGAAATTATATCTAATCTGAAAGATGATGAATCTTTATTTTCTAGTGGTGGACTTGGGAAGTACATAATAATACCTGCATATCACTTTTTGAAAGGTTCTGACTTTAAAGAACGTTCCGCAGAATCTTATGATGATGCAACAGTAATGGAATTGGTTCACAAAAAAACTATAAATTCCCTGAAAAAAATTGATATTAATCAAGGTAGAAATAAAATTGTTTCTGAGCTTGGTTTTACTCCAGATTTAACTAAATATTTAGAACAGAATTTACATTTATCTTTTGCACCTGAAATTAATTTAAGTGACGATGCAATATCTGGATATAGCCTTCAAAAGAAAAAAAGCTACTCCAAAATTTGCTCTATTTGTAATCAATTTAGTGAATATACCCAAGACTTAAGAACGGGAGTTTTTGGAGATTCAGGACAGAACTTTTCTAACCGGGTTTTACCTGCAAAATCTATTGGTAAACTACGCCCTTGGTGTCCAATTTGCCATTTAGAATTTATCATGCGTAAATTGGTAGGTTTAGCTTTACCAAGTGGTGCTGATTACAATAATTCTCGTCGCATTCATTTGTATGTATTGCCGACATTTTCATTTACACCAGAATATGCAAAATTCTTGGATCGAATCTTGCGTCCGTTGCGAGAAGTTACTGTTTTACCGATACGAGACTATGGAGAGTCAGCACCAGGTTTTCCTAGATTATGGTTAGAGCAAGGCAAACTTGATTCAGACTGGATCGATAGAGCGATCGATGTTTTTAATCGCGAAGCAGAACGAATAGCTGAAAAAAAAGGATATGTGGGGGAACGACTGTTAATGGCGAAAAGCACTCTAGAATTTAGTGAAGAAGAGGAGCAAGACAATAGTAGCAGTCAGGAAAAATCTAAATTAAAACCTCAAGCAAACTATTATTTAATTCCCTGGGAACATTCAGCTAGAGGTGGAGATGATAATTCTCCCACTCGCACTGAAGCATGGGCAAAAGCAACATTCGCTGCGACAGTAATTTCTAGTCTTACTAGCAGTCGGGTTTATGTTACCGAACTACCTTATTTACCTGTTGCTCATCCTAACGAACTGAAAGCAACTGTCACCCTAGACTCACCCCCTGCAATTATTGCGAAACTGCTCGGAAATGACCAAGACCCTAAACTGGCAAGTCGAGCGGATACAGTCAGTTTGTATGGAACTGAGTCAGGACATAAAAACGGTTTAGAACGTGCTTTAGATTTATGTGCAGCTTTGTGGATAATTACCAGTTGCGTACATCGTCCTAACTCTCAAAGCAAAGACAAACAAATTGCTGAACGATTAGGAGATGTGACGGTAAATCCATTAGCGGGAGTGCATTTTTACAAAGAATATGGTCGTTTGAATGAGGATAAATCCCCGTTTCCTGTTCTGACAAAAGCTTGTGAAACTTTACTAGAATATTTCGGAGGTGAACTTATGGATTTAGTTACAAAAATCGCTGAAAAATCATTAGAAATTCGTTTGCCATATCGCGAATATGGACGCGGAAAAGCACATAATTATGAGTTAGCTTTTCGGGAAGTTGTAGATGCAATGCGTTCTGCTTTTAGGTTAGTACCTGAGTTGCGCCAAACGGCTTTAACAGGAACCACACCTTCTGAACAAACGATTGAAGAATTGAAGCAACAAACATCGGGAACTGTGCTTAAAGCTATGGAACGACGAAGGACAAATAAACGTGGCAATGGCATTATTAATCCCGCTCAAAATGATTTAGGAAAATTGGTAAGCGAATTGATTGATATAGTAGTTGATGAAGTATTTTTGAATAGAGCAGATAGCTCGTTTGCTGAATTTTTGAAGCTAGAAAATAGTCTTGCTGATGGAATTTACTATTACACAGATAGACACATCAATCAAAAATGGGAAGCATACGAAGCTGCCAAACCGAAAAACACAAATAAATCTGATTCGGAAGAAACTGAGTAAACTATTTTCGACAATTCATAAATTTTATTAGGAGAAAGAAAAAATGACTAACAACAATATTGCACAAATTAATTCTTTACAAGAGTATGCCAAATACTTTGTCAGCAATATCCCTAAAACACCAATGGGTAAATATGCAAGTATTATCATGCTGCGGGAAACAAAATCTTATGCAATTTTCACGACGGAAGGAGGACAACAACAGGATATTGAACGTACTCAAGCAGGATTAACGCATTCCGATCCTATGGATCGACTGGTGATGTTTAAACGGAAACAAGTTGCACCAGAACGACGGACGGGTAAAGCTTTGATGCGACAGTATGGGGTGTTTCCTTATGCAATAATTAGCAAAGATAAGAAATTTGAGCGGGTTGTGTATGGGGAAGATGCGAAAAAGAAGGACAAGACTACAGATGACTGTTACCTAACAGCAGGGTTATGTGGACATTGTACTGATTGTATGACCTATGGTTACGCTGCAATTGAAGGAGAAGGTTCTCGTAGAAGTCGGGTAATAACTGATTCTTGCTTCAGCGTTCGTCCCTACGCTTTGATTCAAAAAGGCTTGAAATTTAATGTGATTGATGAAAAAACTCAAACTTCTGGAACAATTACAGAATATGACTATACTTCTCCGGAAGTCTTTCTCCCTTCTGTTGTCACGACTGTAGATTTGACAATGGATGAGTTTGTTTACATTCTGATTAACTTGATGCGGACAACTCGTTATGGGAAAGAGTCAACGCGACAGGGGTTTATGCGTAACCATATTTTGGCTGTTGCTTTTTCCGATATGGAATTGTTTTCTAATTTAGAGTTCAGTCAATGTTTTTATGATGCTTTTGAAAGCGATGAAAATATTGACTTACTCAAAGTATTTCTATCTAAGCAAAATTTTGATGACCATATTCCAGCAGTTATTCAAACCCTCACAGAAGATTTGAACGGTCGTTTGCAAATTATTACTAATAGTAACTATTTAGAAAAATTCGGTGACACTCAACCTAATAATTGGGTAGATGGTCTTGATCAAATACTGAGTGAAACCCGCAATTTAAGTAAAGATGAATCGTCTCTGACAGAATTTTTACGCGAACTCAATACTCAGTCTGTCAGTTTCGCTAGTGAAATTAGTAAGTAATTGAAACATGGATATTTACCGAGGAAAATTAGAGACTATGGATTATATTTTCTTCGCCACTACCGAGCGAGGAAAAGTTTATGAAACGGGAGCATATATCCATAACTATGCCTTGTCTTATGCCATGGGATTAGCAAAGTCGCCCTATTTTCATCAGCTTCAAAAACCAAAATATCAAGAAGACTTGGAACCTCTCAATCAATTAGGAATTTACTTAACCCCTGCACGACCATTAGAAATATCTTATCGCCTAATTCAATGGAATACAATTCAGGAAGTTTATGGTTTCCCGAAAAAAGAACGTAATATTGGTTATCCTGACTGGGGTTTTGCTCGTGTAATTAGACCAGGTAGCACTTTTGAATTTTATGTGGCGATCGCTAATCCAAATTGTCTGGAAAAATTTCCTAATTTTGAGAATTTTTTGACAGGTAAAGGTTACATTCGTCTTGGCAAATTTATGGGAAAATCATGTCTGAGATTTAAAAAAGCTGAAAAAGTTGAAGAGAAAGAGGGAAATTTTGACGCTAAAATTACCAAAAAAAGAGAACGAACAGAAAAACAAAGTCGCACAGAATCATTATTACTAAATTGGCGAGATATTCCAGTCGATCCAATTGTTTGTGATATTTACCCATCAACTTTACCAACTCGTCTTATTGCTAATCCTAAGTACAAGTCTGGTAAATACTATCTTGTTGAATTTGAAGAAACAGACCGACAAGTGGAAAAAATAGCTCAAGTATTTCTCCCTGGAAATATGAGTTTTGTTGCGCGGTCGCTAACCACGAAAAAAGGCCGAAAAAAATGATTAATCTAAATATTTTACCAGTTGCATTAGAGCAAATCAAAACTGACGAATGGTTAGCAGGTAAGCATCCATATCAATATCAGTGGGAAGCTTACAAGTTAATATCTGAAGCGTTCGAGTCAAAACGAACTTTATGTTTATTTTTGATTACTCCTACAGGTAGTGGCAAGACATTAACATCCTATGGTTACAGCATTAATACGGGAAAACCAATGTTTGGCGTTTATCCAACTAACGAATTATTGGCGGATCAGGAAAGAACTTTGCTTGAGGAATATGAAAAAGTTGGTAGCAATAGAGTCATCCGAGTAGATAGTAAAGCACTAGATGAATGGCAAATTAATCTCGAACTCCAACGTCATAGTCAGACTCTCGAAACTCTGTTAAATTACAAACCAGTTTTACTCACTAATCCAGATATTTTATTTTACGTTGCTTTTGGATTATATCCGAAAATCAACAGTTTACGTCAAAGACTTTGGGAATTGGTGGGTAGTTACCGCTTGTTTGCCTTTGATGAATTTCATCTCTACAATGTCAAACAACAAGCAGATACCGCATATTTTGTTGGAGCTTTAAATGCAATTAATTCTGAAGTTGGTCGGGTATTCATTTTTGCTTCAGCAACCCCCAACTTAGAAATGGTAAATTTGCTGCGCGACAAATTAGGTTTGTGGGTGGAAGTAGTTGAGTCTCATCCATCAGATAACCCTGATGCTAGAATTATTGCTCATCCAGTCAATCTGAAATTAGTGCCTGCTGAATTAAATCGTTGGCAAGGTTTACAAGCATTAGATGAATCATTTGACGAAATTGAATCATTTAATCAACAATATTCTGATGCTCGTTACGTTGCAATTTTTGATTCAGTGGCAGCAGCTATTGGTGCAGCAAAACGTTTTATAAATGCGTTTGATTTTGATTTAGTAGGAGAAATTCATGGGTTAAGTTCCACTGTTATGCGTCAGGAAGCATTAGCTAAAAAAGTAACTATAGGAACATCAACCATAGAAGTAGGAGTAGATTTCAAAAATAAGTTTGAGAAAGATTTTTTAACTTTAGAAGCTCGAACTAGCAGCCAATTTATTCAACGATTTGGACGCATTGCCAGACATTCTAAATCACTCTCTATTCCTAATGAAGTTTTGGCATTAGTACCAGATTATGTCTACAATTTTTTAGGTGAAAAAACTCAATCAAATCCCACTTTAACAAGGGATGAATTACGAGAATTAATTGAAGAAGCTTATCGTCAACCTCAAGAATTTAAGGGTTACTTAGCTAAACACGCTTGTGTGGAAATGATTGAAGCTACTAACTTAGTATTAGCAATGTTTCAACCAGATACTAAACCCCAGATTAAAGAAGAAATTACTAAAGTTATTGAAAATTTAACTGGAAAAGATTACTCGAAAGCACAAAAAAAGCGATGGAGATATGAAAATGAATTAATTTTGAAGCCTTTACTAACATTTCGAGGCAACGGTTTTGAAGCAGCTATTATTGATGAACGAGATGATAAAGATATAGGTTTTCCTGTCAAGCGATATAATTTGATGTTTCTGTTACGTCGAGGTGTTTTTCAAGAGTTAGATGAAAAAACTTTTGTAGCTAAATTAGATAACATTTGCTCAGGAAAACCAGAGTGGTTTTATGAAGTGCAACGGGAAAAGCGATTTGCAAAACTAATTGAATCATCACCAGAAAAATTGCTTGGCGTGTATGGCTTTTTAAAATTAATTGGATTAATAGATGAAAGTCAAAAAACCAGACAAGTGTGGTTTGAAATTCCAGAAGATAATATTAGTGGGAAAGTTGGTCAAGTTACTACCTTCAAAGATTTAGAAATTAAAACCCATCCAAAAATACCGATAAGGTTACTTCAACGAACCCTAAATCGGAAAACTTTTGTCGCCTGGGTAATAGATAGTCATCCCAAAGCTATTAAGTTAGGTCGTGCGTTACCACCTTTATTTGAGGTTTATGAATTAAAAGTTATTCTACCAGGGGGTAGTCTTAGTTCCCAATCATGGAGTATTGCTTTTAATCAAGATGCTTTCTTTTTAGATAGCTTATATTGGAATCTAAAAAAATAAAATATTAATATGCTAGTCTACAAATCTTGATTAAAGTTCATACAAAACACAAAAATACACTTGTATTTTCTAAGGCAGGTATATAAACAATGAAAATCCTAGATCCCAACCAATCTTATACTTTTAGTCCAATCTTTGACCTAAACATTGACCCCCAAGATTTGGCGGAAGAATTCGGTTATTCCTTAGAACGATCGCTCCTACATCTCCCCCAATACCCAGGAGAGCTGTATCTACTCGAACAAACGCGATCGCACATCGAGCGAGTTTTACCCCACGTCAGCTTAACCACGGAAACCTCCCGTCGGCAAGTCCTGGTTGCTCCAGTCCTTTTAGACCTAGTTCGGTACACCAAATCTTGCCTACGGATTGAATACCCCTTAACAGTTAAGCCACTGCAAGGCATTCTAGATTATTTGCTCAGAACCGAAAGTCAGTTATTAGTCCTAGAAGCCAAAAAAGAAGATTTAAACCGTGGCTTTACGCAACTGATGGCTAAAATGATTGCTCTCGATCGCTGGGAAAAGACACCTAACCAGCCGATCTTGATTGGTGCGGTTACCACGGGCTTCATCTGGAAATTTGGGCGCTTAGATCGGGAGCAAAAGCACTTCCAGGAAGGGTTAGACAGTTATCGCCTTCTTGAAGATCTCGAACCCCTCTTACGCATCCTCATTCGCACTCTTATCCCTTAATTTTATCATGTCCTACAGTAACTTCACTACCCTGGAAAGCGTGCAAACCCATCTCGATCTGCAACTGCAAGAAGATCGAAACCTGTTTACCGAGATTCCAGAAATTACGCCCTCTGAGTATCTCCAGCAAACTTTAGAGGAATACTTGCCCCTAGCGACGGCGATAAACACCGAAAAAGCGCGATCGGAATTCTTAATTGCGCCCATACTAGCCGAAGTTCGTCGCCAAATTAAGGCTCAAATTAGTCTATTTTCGGGGACGGAATTTGATGTGGATAAAGACCGAGGACTTTCTGGTTACTGCGACTATATCCTCAGTTGCTCCCCCGAACAATATTTTATCCGCACGCCCATTATTACCATTGTTGAAGCCAAAAATGAAAACATCAAAGGTGGACTCGGACAATGTATCGCTACTATGGTGGCTGCTCAACTGTTTAACCAACGGCAAAATCAACCCTTACCGGCTATTTATGGCGCGGTTTCTACTGGAACGGTTTGGAAGTTTATCATGCTCAAAAATAACCTCGCTTCCATCGATCGCCAAGAATACTACATCAACCAAATCAACAAAATCCTCGGCATCCTCCTCCATCCCATCCAAACCTATCTAGCTACACAAAAACCCTAAATTGTTAATTGACATGCCCTATAGTCTCGTTCTCAACCTCACTCCCCGATCTCCCGTCCCCGTCGGATACCTGAGCGGACGGCATTTACACGCACTGTTTCTTAGCTTGGTTAGCTCTGTCGATCGCACCCTAGGCGATCGCCTCCACGACTCCCAAGCCGACAAAGCCTTCACCCTCTCCCCCCTGCAAACCCGTCACCGCTTCAAGATCCTACAGTGCGAACATCAGCAAGCTATCCCTGCTGAAACCTCCTGCTGGTGGCGGATCTCCCTGCTTGATGATGCCCTCTTCGGAGAACTTACCCAACTGTGGCTCCATCTCAACCGGGATAAACCTTGGCATTTAGGCCCTGCGGATCTGACAATTACCAGTATCCTCGCTTCTCCCCAGTCTACCCATCCCTGGGCGAACTCCTGTTCCTACAGCCAACTCTACGAGGAAGCTTCAGAGACGGATAATACCTTTCGCTTCTGCATTGCTACCCCCATGGCTTTCCGCCAAGGGAAATATGATACGGCGCTGCCCAGTGGCGATCGCCTCTTCGCCAGTTTGCGCCAACGGTGGAATAAATATAGCGGTATTGAGATGCCCGAACTCGTTCTAGATACCGTATTTCCTAGTTTTTTCGATATCCAAACGGCGATCGTTGCCGATAAACGGAGTAAGTTTATTGGCTCCATTGGCGAAATTACGTTGCGACTTCTCGGTGATGCCACCCCTACCACACTCAAACACCTTAATACCCTCGCCAACTATGCCCTCTACTGCGGAATTGGACGCAAAACCACCATGGGAATGGGCATGGCAAGGCGGATCAATTAACAATGAACAATGAACAATTAACAATTAACAATTAACAATTAACAATTAACAATTAACAATTAACAATTACAGCGTTTTTCGATGTTATGAGGTACAGTAATCGAAATGTTCCTTGAGAGTGTTGTCCCATGAAAAGCCTGAAGAATGGGCACGCATAGCGTAAAAAATGGTTTTCCCATTACCCATTACCCATTACCCATTACCGCG
>NZ_JAQPOK010000114.1 GCF_030068445.1 Roseofilum halophilum BLCC-M91
CGGGGGAGTTTGCTCTCCCATTCTGCCATTGTTGCCAGAGAAATGGGCATTCCCGCCATTGTTTCCATTCCCGGAGTTACCCGTTCCTTAAAAGATGGAGATTGGGTAAAAATGGATGGCAGCACGGGAACAGTTGAGCGAGTAATATCAAATCCGCTTGAATACCATAATTAAAAATGTAGGGAGCAAGATGCTCCCACTCCAGTAATATCAAATAATTTAGGGAGTGCGGGCATCTTGCCCGCTAGTGCGGGCATCTTGCCCGCTAGTGCGGGCATCTTGCCCGCTAGTTTAATTCACGTTAATTAAGGAGCTAGGGAGCGAGAATTAAGGAGCTAGGGAGCGAGACGCTCCCACTCCTTAACCGGATTTGAGATGACACTAAGCAAGAGTCGTTTTTCCCTGGAGATAATCCTCAATTTGCTGGCGATGATCGTGGGAAAGGTTACCATGGGGTAAATTCGACCACTCATAAGGTTGAGCAGCTTGAATTTCCAGGGTATCTTGGATCGCGATCGCTCCTTCCACTTGAGCTTCCACCACAATACAAACCGAATGCACCCTCGGATCGCGATCGGGTGCAGAATACACCCCCACTAACCGGCCAATTTTCACCACCGTTAACCCCGTTTCTTCCGCCACTTCCCGCACCACCGTTTGCTTAATCGTTTCTCCCCAATCCACTAATCCTCCCGGCAACCCCCAGGAGTCATCATCCTTGCGCTGAACTAACACCACACGCCCATCGGCAAGAATGGGCACAATACTCGTTCCCACCAACGGATGGCGGAAAATCAGCCCAAGAACAGTTTGAAAAATTTGCCACAGACGGCCCATAACGAAGTCAAATAAAGAGAGAAAACAAGATTTGTAGCGCTACTGACTGGTCATGGGTCATGGGTCAGAAGTATGCTCAACATATCTTATCATCATGTGCCACTCCAGCAACCAATTGTCCTAAGCTGGACATTTTTTCAGCTTGAATCAAGCGAAAAGCGCTATCATTACTCATGACACTCATGACTGCAAGCTTGCTGATTCAGTCCCAAAAGCGTTATAATATCTCTTCTGTGCCATAAGTGATTTTCAATGAGGTGAACATGGCGAAACGCCGTAATCCTAAAAAAGAAAAGGCCCAAAGAAACCTAGCATACGCTCGTAAGTTTCGTAAACGGACTCATCGAGGTTATACCAGCAGACGTTCTCCGATGGAGAGCCTCCAAAATGAGAAAGAGGAGAAAGAGAAGGAGGAGAATGAGGCTGACACCAACTCTGATGGGAGTTGAACGACAGTGACGTTTTGATTCACTTTCGCCCACAATAGCTAACATATGTTAGAAGAAGCCTCAAGGGGAATAAGAAACTCCCCCTTAAAAAGGGGGGTTTTCCGCAAGCGGACATGAAAGGGGGATCAAAATATCCCACATAACATTAATTAGTCCAAGTTTAATTTAACACAAGCCGCCTTAAGGATCGGAGTTTAAGCGAGACCGAGCCATGTCTAGGGCTTGCTTAACCTGTTCAAATCCTGTCCCTCCATAACTATTGCGGGCGGCTACGACTTGACGGGGGGCGATCGCCTCATAAATATCCTCTTCAAAGGCTTCATGCAAGGCTTTCCACTCTTCTAAGCTCAGGTCTTTGAGCAGTTTTCCCGCCGCTAAACTGGTTTTCACCACTTTCCCCACTAAATTATAGGCTTCTCGGAAGGGAACCCCCTTGGCCGCCAGATAATCGGCAACATCGGTAGCATTGGAGAAGTCAGACTCGACGGCTTCTTGCAAACGTGCGGGACGGAATTCTAAGCCTTCTGCCATTAAAACGGTCATCGCTTCTAGGCACGCTTGCACAGTTTTGACGCTATCAAAGAGGGCTTCTTTATCGTCTTGCAAGTCCTTGTTATAGGCGAGGGGCAACCCTTTCATGAGTACCAGCAAGCCTTGCAAATGACCGAAGACGCGCCCGGTTTTACCCCGCACCAGTTCGGGAACATCGGGGTTTTTCTTTTGGGGCATGATGCTCGAACCGGTGGCACAGCTATCTTTGAGGGTGACAAAGCGGAACTCTTCGGAAGACCACAGGATCACCTCTTCGGCTAACCGGGATAGATGCACCATAATTAAGCTGGCGCTACAGGCAAATTCAATGGCAAAATCGCGATCGCTCACCCCATCTAAACTATTGTTATACACGCGCTCAAATCCCAACAGTTTAGCGCTATAGTGGCGATCGATCGGAAACGTAGTTCCCGCCAGAGCGCCCGAACCCAGGGGAGAAATATTCACCCGTTTCGCCACATCCGTCAACCGCTCCCAGTCCCGTTGAGCCATTTCCACATAGGCCAACAAATGATGGGCTAAACTCAAAGGTTGGGCCCGTTGCAGATGGGTATAACCGGGGATCAGGGTTTCAATATTTTGCTCGGCCAACTCAATCAAAACTTGCTGAAATTCCCGCAATTGCGTTTTAATTTTACCGATCTGATCCCGTAAATAGAGCCGCGTATCCGTTCCCACTTGGTCATTGCGGCTGCGAGCTGTGTGTAGTTTCTTTCCTACATCTCCAGTGATTTCCGTCAACCGTCGTTCAACAGCAAAATGCACATCTTCCGCATCAACCGTGGGTTGAAACTCTCCCCGTTGATACTCCTGCAAAACCTGTTGCAACCCTTCCACCAATTGCTCCCCTTCCGAGGCAGAAATAATCCCCGTGTGGGCCAACATTTGGGTGTGGGCAATGGAACCCGCGATATCATACTCAATCAGCTCAATATCAAACCCGATACTGGCATTAAAACGGGCGATCGCCGGATGCAAAGCACTCTCAAAGCGATCGCTCCAGGTTTTCTTCTCAGTCATAGTCGTGTTTCCTCAGTTAACGAACCTTAACCACCATAGGTAGTAATTTGGCGAATGATATAGCCTAAAATAATCCCTAAGACAAACGCCCAAACCTGGCCACTTTCCACGAAATTCGCAAAAGCAGTCTTCACATTAGCCACCAGATCGGCATCAGTTTGTTGAGCTAAAACCACGCTAAAGAAGCCACCCATTCCATAGAGGCTAAACTTAGAAAATAAAGTCATAACTCACCTTTGTAATTAAGAGTTGATTAATCCACATGAGGGTCAACTTGCATCACCACCAGGGTCATATCATCTCGATGGTCATTCCCCGGCCCCATAAATTCATTCACCCGGTCGAACAGGTAATCTAAAATCCTTTGGGGGTTTGGGTAATGCTGGCACGCGAATTGAAAGGCTTCAATCAAGTTATCTTCATCAAAGCGATCGCCCTGACGATTGGATGCATCTGTAAACCCATCTGTATAGTAAATAATAATGTCCCCTGGATACAGTTGAGATTGTCCATCTTCATACTCTGAGTCCAGATCCAAACCAATCAGCATTCCCATCGTATCCAACCGTTGGATCGATTGATTCGAGGCTTGCCAAAGAAAAGGCGGATTATGGGCCGCATTACTATAGGATAACCTCTGGGTTGAGGGGTCATACTCCGAATAAAACAGCGTCACAAAGCGATTCGCCTGTTCTAAATCCTGGTACATAGCATGATTAAGATGTTTCAGGATGCGCGAAGGAGAATGGCCATTCAGCACTTCCGCCCGCAGCATTCCCCGCAACATCGTCATAATCAAACCAGCCGGAACCCCCTTTCCCATCACATCCCCCACCGTAATACACCAACGTCCAGAAGACTCTTGCACCTGAGCCTCAGCACCAGAGTGCTTTAACCATTCTGGGGGATGAATCGAAATAAAATCATAGTAATCCCCTCCCACTCGGTTAGCCGTTTGACAGCGAGCCGCCAGTTGAATCCCTTCAATCTGGGGATAAGTATTAGGTAACAGTTGATTTTGAATTTCCGCCCCAATTTCTAACTCCCGATCGAGCCGTTCTTTTTTGCGTAGCTCCACAGACAATTCATCATTTTCAATCGCCACCGCCGTTTGATCGGCAATTAACCGCAGCAGTTTCTCGCGAGTTTCTGTCCAGGTATACTCTGGGTTGCGACTAAAGACATACAATCTAGCCCGTTCCGTTTTTCGCACAATCACGGCTGTACCAAACAATTGGGTATGGCAACCGAGATAATGATTCACTTCGCGATCGAGTAACACCGTCATCTCCTCTATACTCGGCTCTCCAGCATTGGGGAGATTCAGTTGACGGTTAACCGTTTCTAGGGCTTGGCGAATATCTTTACATTGATAGGAGTCATGACAGTGCATTTGTTCGAGTTTCAGTTTGCCATTGGCTTGAAATAAAACTAGAGCGCCCCCATCTGCATCGGTAACCCGTCCTGCCATTAAGGGAATTAATTCTAGAAATTGATTGAGGTTGTTAAAACTCCGAAGGGCAAACCCCAAGGACATTAAGAGATCTTGAATTTTATGTTGCTCTCGCCGCAGACGCGCCACTAATTCCTTGAGAGCGTGGACTGGACTTTGATCCTCGCTCACAGCTTGTGGGCTGCTGGTGGGCAATTGGGGAGTTGAATTACCGGGGGGTTGGGGGGAAGGTTGGGGAATTGACACAGCGCTCATTAGGCTCAGGTAGCAAGGGGTTAGACAAAGGAGGAATAAGGAGGAATACAGTTTATATCAAGAGTTGGGTCGGGATCTTCGGATGCTTAGGATACTCTAATCGGGTCAATTCTGGCCGATCCTCGTTCATCTTAATCTATGAATGCCGATTCAGATCGTCTGGGGAAGTGGGAACCTCTTGATTGAGTTCATAGTAGTAGACAGAAAAGTGGGTAATTTGTCAAGAGGGAATGGGGAATTCTCCATCCTCCCCATCTCCCCATTCCCCCATCCCCCATCAAGAGGTAGAATGATATTCAAGATATAGTGATGTGGAGCAAATGACTGATGTATTCTGAAGAGACAGACGCAACAGAAATCACATTTTTCTACGATACAGGAGAGTCAGAGTCTTTTAGTTTACCCATAACTCCAGAGGAGTTTCAAAAACAGATCAATTTACTCTTAGAGCGGCCCTGGTTAACCTTTCATTTGTTCGATCGCACCATTTGGATTTGTATGGCTAGGGTGGTGAAAGTAGAGGTCAAACCAGAGTTACCTGGCATTGTGGGAGTGGGTGTATTTAAGGATGTCGAGGAGATGACCACGATTCAACGGGGGGCTAGGGGCCGATTACCGGGTTATTAATTCGGGTGGGAATTGACTGGAATTGATCCGAACATAAGGCTTTAACTTCGTTGCATCCATAAGGAGTCCATCCCGTGACGGTGAATCAGAACCGAGATATCTTAAAACGCAGCCCATCTATCCTGGAAAAAGGGCAAACCACTCTAGAGACGGCCCTAGAATTATTTGATGCTCTAGAACCGGTCACCTTAGAGTTTATGTGGGGTCGTTGGCGAGGTTCGGGATTACACACCGATCACCCTATGGATGGCTTATTAGAAGCTTCCAATTGGTACGGAAAAGAATTTATTAATGCCGAAACGGTACACCCGTTACTATTTTTAGATGCTCAGGGCAAATTGATTAAAGTGGCTCCCTATGCTAGGGCAATGGAGTGGGTTAGCAAAATTCCGAAGACGAATTTAGGAATGATCCAGCCTTTATTTAATTTGACGAGTTCTCTGCTGAAAACGGAAAGAAGTCAGGCGCGATTACGGATGATGGAATATCGAAATAAGGTCAGCGCCACGATGATCTATGATTATTTGCCGATTAATGATTCGTTTAGAAAAGTGGACGATCGGACGGTTTTAGGGGTAATGGATTTTAAGAGTCTACCGCAACCCTTCTTTTTTATTCTCAAACGGTCGTCCTAGAAATAATTTTAAACTGTTGAAAACCATCGGGAACAGAATAACTATGTCTATTGAGATTCAATTGGGTGCTAAAGCCATTCAAACCTTGGATATTTCGGCAGCTCAGGAGGCGATCGCCCCCCTATTGGCTGAAGGAGGGCTATCTTCTTACGAGCAACAATTGAAATTTAAGATTGACTATCCCCGTGAAGACACCGATCCCAGGGAACTCTCGGAAATTCCTGAAATTCGCCTCTGGTTTATCCGTTTAGATACGGTTTATCCTTGGCTCCCCTTCCTATTGGACTGGAAAGGGGGAGAATTGGCTCGTTATACGGCCATGCTCATTCCCCATCAATTCCATCGTACTGAGGGTATTCAATTTAACCCCGAAGCCTTAGAAATTTATGTCATGAATAAAACTTTTGTTCTGATGAACTGGATGCAAGAGCAGGGAATGGAGCCGCGATCGCGCCTCAAAGCCATGACCCAGATGTTAGGTTACGAGTTAGATGATGGTTTCTTTGACCTGATTAGTTAATTGTTAATTGTCACTGTTCCATATACCCTTGATAAATCCCGCCCCAGTTATCCGGATTTTGGGGATTAAAGCCGAAGGGACACCAGCGATCGCTCCAATCATCCCAATTCAAGCGGCGATCGCCCTGGGAATAGCTCCAGAGAATCTGTTCCCTGATCCGTTTATGTTGGCGATCGTCAGGATTCTGGGGAGATTCGCACAGCCACTGAGCCAGAGCTTGAAACTCAGCAAACAATCGTTGTTGTTCGGCATTAAAACGGGGTTCCCATAACGCTTGAGACGTTTGTGGCCCCACAATACCATCCACCTTAAGCTGCTTAAACTCTTGAAAGCGGATCACAGATTGACGAGTGTCGGGGCCAAAAATACCATCAACCTTGAGCGTTCCCCCCGGTTGGGGAGGAACCCCCCAATTATTGAGTTGAATCTGAAGCTTGCGGACGCGATCGCCTTGACTGCCCACTTTCAAAACAGAAGAGAGTTCCTGAGTATAACACCCCAAACCCCGATCTAATAGGGCTTGGGTCTGGGGGCCAACCCTACCATCGATCGCAATCCCTTGCGCCGCTTGTAAAGCTTTAACCGATGCCGTTGTAATCGGGCCATAATAGCCCGTGCTGCGGGTACTCCAGGGAAAACAACCCACAGCTTTCAGCCGATCTTGGAGTTCCACAACCGCAGGGCCATAATCCCCCAACTGCCAGACATAATTACCTAGGGTAGGAGACATTTCACTCAAAAACGAGACCACTAAGGCGATCGCCAACAGTCCCTGAAGATTAGCAATTTGCTCCCCGTTCAAATCATCCCAAACCAGAGCGTAATGGAGGTAGGCTAAACTATCCATAGACACTATAGTTAACCAAAATATAGTCAGATATAAACAAGACATGGATTCCATTTCAGAAATCCCCTTCATTTTGGCTTCGAGAGATTAATTCTCCTTGGGTGAACTACGCACCTCTCTATCCCATAGCCTCTAAAGGCATTTGGG
>NZ_JAQPOK010000115.1 GCF_030068445.1 Roseofilum halophilum BLCC-M91
GGTATTTCTCAATTGATTGATATTACTGGAGTGGGAGCATCTTGCTCCTTACATTTTTAATGATGGTATTTCTCAATTGATTGATATTACTGGAGTGGGAGCATCTTGCTCCCTACATTTTTAATGATGGTATTTCCTAGGGCAATAAAACTTACCCAAATCAAGCGATCGCCATGCCTAAACTAACCACCAAAGACCTAGAATATCTGCAAACCCAACATCCCAACTATCGGATGGAATTAGTCCAAGGAGAAATTGCGCCAGAAAATCCAAGAATTTATCGCATTAGGAACTCACGTGGGAGTATTGGTCGATCCGAGAACTCGGACAATGGAGGTTTATCGACTCAATCAAGACCCCGTAACGTTAGGGGATGGGGATATTTTCACCGCTCCTGAATTGCTCCCTGGATGGGAATTACCCGTGGTAGAAATCTGGGCCCCGGAATTTGATTAGGCCGATCGCCTTCTGATGGGCAATGGGAGGGAATGATGAGATCAACTGTAATCCGACAAAGTAGCATATTATACTAGCTTGTACCCTCTTGGGTGATTTTGCCAAAAAGAGGGGGTCAAATCCTGATGCTGGCGTTGGCGATAATGCTCCGCATGGCTTTGCCATCACCAAAACTTGCTCCTCGTAATCAAGTTTTAATTTTTAATTTTTGATTTTTAATTTTTAATTGAGTAGATACAATTTAGTGTTTTTAGGGTGATAAACCTATGGGTCGTGCGAAGAAAGTTGTTTTAGCCTACTCTGGAGGGGTTGATACCTCCGTTTGTATTCCCTATCTGATGAATGAATGGGGAGTCGAAGAAGTGATTACATTGGCGGCGGATCTGGGCCAGGGGGATGAATTAGAACCCATCCGCAAGAAAGCCCTGGACTCTGGAGCCAGTGTATCCTTAGTAGCGGATGGGACAGAAACCTTTGTGAAAGAGTATGGGTTTCCCGCCATTCAAGCCAATGCCTTGTATGAAAACCGCTATCCCTTATCCACCGCTTTAGCTCGGCCGTTGATCGCCAAACTGCTGGTAGAAGCGGCGGAGAAATATGGGGCAGATGCGATCGCCCACGGATGTACCGGAAAAGGCAATGACCAAGTGCGCTTTGATGTAGCCATTGGCGCACTCAACCCCAACATAAAGATCCTCGCTCCTGCACGGGAATGGGGCTTTTCCCGCGAACAAACCATTGAATATGGGGAAAAATATGGCATTCCTGCACCAGTGAAAAAGAAATCTCCCTATAGTCTTGACCGCAACTTATTGGGGATGGCGATCGAAGCTGGAGTGCTAGAAGATCCCTATGCCGAACCCCCCGAAGACATTTATCAAATGACCAAGGCGATCGCCGATACCCCCAATGAACCGGAATATGTAGACATTGGATTTGAAAAAGGTTGCCCCGTTTCCCTCAATGGTGAAGCGCTCCAGCCGGTAGCCTTAATTACCCAACTCAATCAAATGACCGGAAACCATGGTATCGGTCGCATTGACATGATCGAAAATCGTCTCGTGGGCATTAAATCCAGGGAAATTTACGAAACCCCAGCTCTTCTAGTCCTGATCCAAGCCCACCGGGATTTAGAAAGCTTAACCCTAACGGCTGATGTAACCCAATATAAGCGGGGAATTGAGCAAACCTACAGTCAATTGGTCTATAACGGTCTCTGGTTCTCTCCCTTGAAAGGGGCATTAGATGGCTTTATCACCAATACCCAAGAACGGGTGACTGGTACAGTCCGGGTGAAACTCTTCAAAGGATCGGCCACCATTGTCGGCCGCAAATCCGACAATAGTCTCTATAGTCTAGATTGGGCCACTTACGGCGAAGAAGACGTATTCGATCATAAAGCGGCTGAAGGTTTCATCTATGTTTGGGGACTCCCCACCCGGTTGTGGTCTCAACAAACCAGGGGCTAGAGCGATAGAAAGATGGGGGGATAGGCCCAAACAACCCGCTCCTACCAGAACAACCCCCATCTTGGCTAGTCATCCAACTGTTGTTGAGACTCAATAAAACTCTGCACGCGATCGCGGTAATCTTGCAGTAAACTATCCACCATCTCTGGATCGCAACCATCAGCGATAATATCCACCAGCGCTTCCCCAGCATCGGGCAAAATCAGCACCCAATGGTGACCATCAGAAGAGATAATTTTCACACCATCGACTAACTGCAATTGCTCCGGAGCATGGGTTTCCACTAAATACCGCATCACTGCCCCCTTCGCCGTCCAAGGACAACGAATCGTCGCCATCCGATGGGCAATCGGCGGTAATTTCGATCGCATGGTCTCCAAGGTCATTTCCTGTAACTTCAACATCTCCATCAACTTAGCCGTGGCAAACATGGCATCAAAACCGGGATGGAGTTGGGGGAAAATAAAGCCCATATCCCCACTCCCTCCTAAAACTACATTAGGATTGGCATGACAGGTTTCCATTAAAGCGGCTGGATTGGCCTTTGTCCGAATCACCCGGCCATCGTGGCGATGGGCAATTTCTTCCACGGCGCTCGAAGCATGGATGGGAACCACTACCGCTCCCCTGGGATGGGCCGTTAAGATCATTTGCATCATCAAAGCGGTGAGCATTTCCCCTCGAATAGCCGTTCCAGTTTCATCAATGAGGATAAATTTTTCACCATTGGAGGACACTTGTACCCCCATGGTTGCATTTAAGGCCACAACCACTCGACCTAACTGATTGAGTAGCTCTTCTTGCTCTTCCAGGGAGAGGGGTTTGGGGTTTAAGCTGGCATTGAGAACCACCGCATCACAGCCAAATTTAGCCAGCAGTTGGGGCAAGACTGCGCCACTGACGGCAAAGGCATAGTCAATCACTACTTTAGAGGACACGGTTTCGATCGCCTCTAAATTGAGATGTTTTTCAAAAGCCGACCTGTAGATTTGCAAGGTTTCCGAGGTATACGTGACCTTGCCAACTTCATACAGGAGCGATCGCCGCATATCTTCCTTGAAGAAACAGCCTTCGATTTTCTTTTCCTTCGCCTTAGAAATATTAATCCCCTTATGATCGAGAAATTCAATCAGTAAGGAACTGCCCCGCTCTGGATGCAAGCGCACATGAATTCCCCCTTCCACCCCTAGGGTTGGAATCACCGTCCGGACAATGGGAATCGCCTTATTTTCCAGGTTTTGCACATCGACTCCCACAGACATCAACCCCGCAACCAGCGATCTGGTTACCATGCGGGAAATGCTTCGCTGATCGCGAGATACGGTGACTTCAGACCCTTGTGGCAACGTCGAACCATAGGCAGCGCCCAGCTTGACTGCTAATTCCGGGGTAATGTCAACATTGGCGATACCAGAGACTCCCCGTTGGCCAAACAGATTACGATGGCCCACATTCCCCCAAATCAGATTCAGATTTAAGATCGCTCCCGCTTCAATTCTCTTATTCGGCCATACCCGCACTTGAGGAGAAACCCGTGCTTCTTCCCCTACCGTAGACAGGGAACCCACAATTGCCCCTTCTAACACATGGGCCCGACGGTCGATCCGGGTTCCTCGACCGACAACACAAGCTCTCAGATGGCTTTCATCACCGATAATGGCCCCATTCCAGATAATCGGCCGCTTTAAGGTGGCATGGGAGCCGATGGTGACATTATCGCCAATAATGGTTCCGGGTTCGATATGCACATGGCTACCAATCCGGCAGTTATTGCCAATTAGCACTGGGGGTTCTATATTCACTGTGGGATCGATAGAAGTATTGTCCCCAATCCATAAACCCGGCGATCGCTTGGGATAAGATACTTCTAGGTTAATTCGTTTGGCTAGGGCACTATATTGGCTTTCTCGATAAGCGTCTAGATGGCCAATATCACACCAATAGCCTTCCGCAATATAGCCATAAAGGGGTTTGCCTTGGGCCAGGAGGAAGGGAAATAGATCTTTAGAAAAATCGGCTTCTTCTTGGGCCGGTAAATAATCGAGAACTTCCGGTTCTAAGATATAAATACCGGTATTAACTGTATCGGAGAACACTTCACTACTAGAGGGTTTTTCCAGAAAGCGCTGAATGCGACCATCTCGCCCCGTAATCACTACGCCAAATTCTAGGGGATTAGGAACACGGGTTAAGACTAGAGTGGCCATGGACTTTTTTTGGGTGTGAAAGGCGATCGCCGCACTTAAATCGAAGTCGGTGATACAATCGCCACTAATGACTAGAAACGGCGATCGCAATAGCTCCGACACATTTTTTACACATCCAGCCGTCCCCAGGGGTTGCTCTTCTTCAACTGCATAGGTCATTTGAATGCCAAATTCTCGCCCATCTTGGAAATGATTCCGCATCACATCGGGTAAGTAATAGAGCGTGGTAATCACTTCATCAATGTGATGCTGTTTGAGTAGGCGGACAATATGCTCGGCGATCGGTCGGTTAAGGACAGGAACCATAGGCTTGGGAAGCTCACAGGTTAAGGGTCTTAGCCGGGTTCCTGAACCACCCGCCATTAGCACTGCTCTCATAGGACGTTCCTCTGGTTTAGGGAAGGGAATGGGGAATGGGTAATGGGGAAATTAACTAAACTTAATGATAGTGACGATCAAGACTTATCCAATTTTGCTAGAACTGTAGCATACTCTCACGATCCTAAACGGAGAGTGAGTCAATGGACTAGATTAGGAGGGGTAACCAGATGAAGCTATTGATTTTTTTGGGACTGGTCGGTTATGCGATCGGGGTTTGGAAGTTTTGGAAGGGCTATTCTCGCACCAATTTTACGCCCGGATTGATGAATAAGGTTTTCCTTTCCCTGGGTTGGCCGGTGTTGGTGTTTAATGGCTCCTATCGCCGAAATTTTAGAAAGGCTTTGAAATAATTAAAATTGGGTAATTGGTAATCGGTAATAGGGGATCTTTCTTATCCCCCTATCCCCCCATTCCCCCATCCCCCTATCCCCCTATCCCCTATTTAGATATGACACGCTTAAGTAATGCTGCGGGTTTTGGACTGCAAAATTTCTCGACAGAGGCTCTAGAGGAGCAACTAGCGGCGGTGGCGCTGCGGTTTAATCGCCAGTACCGGGGAGATGCCTTTGAGGTTCCTCCGGAGGTGGAAGAGATGCCGATTTTTCGACAATGGATGAGTGGGGAGTTAACCCCGAAAATTACGTCTGAGTTTTGGCAGGTCTGTAAGCCGAAAAAGGGACAAAAGTGCTTAGATATTGGCTGTGGAGTGAGTTTTTTGATTTATCCTTGGCGGGAATGGGAGGCTTTGTTTTATGGCCAAGAGATTAGTAAGGAGGCTCAGGAAGCCCTGAATTCTCGCGGCCCCCAACTCAATTCTAAGTTGTTTAAGGGGGTGAAGTTGGGGCCGGCCCATCAGTTAGAGTATGAGCCAGGACAGTTTGATTTGGCGATCGCCACGGGATGGAGTTGTTATTTTTCTGTGGACTATTGGCAACAGGTGATGGTGGCGGTGAAGTCGGTACTCAAGTCTGGGGGAATGCTGGTGTTTGATGTGCTAAACCCAGAGGTGGAGTTGGCGGAAAATTGGGCGATTCTAGAGACTTATTTGGGGGCTGAGGTGGGTCTAGAGCCTTTAGAAGATTGGCAAGGGGCGATCCGTGCTGTGGGAGCAAAGGTGGTTAAAAAACAAGAGGGCGAGCTGTTCCATCTCTATGCAGTCAAGTATCCGTGAGGCGATCGCCGAAAATGTCTAAAGTTTGGTTAATTGGGGGGACTTCGGAAAGCCGCCAATTGGCTCAAGAGTTAGTGGCACAGGGGTTAGAGTGTGTGGTAACAGTAACCACGGAGTCCGCCAGATCCCTTTATCCGAGTTGCCCGCAGTTAACGGTGGAAGTGGGCAAGTTAAAGGCATCAAGTTTAGATGAGTTTCGGCGATCGCACCAAATTGGCATAATTTTAGATGCTAGTCATCCCTGGGCGCGGCAAATCTCCCAACAGGCGATCGCCTATTCTGAATGCTCTCAAATCCCCTATTTGCGCTACGAGAGACCCCCTGTAACCCCTTCTTCTGACTCTAGTCAGAACGTGACCTTAGACAGTTTTGCCACCCTGCTGACGGGGGAATATTTGACCGATCGGCGCGTGTTTTTAACCGTAGGATCGCAACGCCTACCCTTATTTCAACCTTGGCAACACCGGGCGATCCTATTTGCGCGGGTGCTACCGTCTATCGAGTCCATTCAAGTCGCTCAAGAAGCCGGATTTAGCAGCGATCGCCTCATTGCCATCCGTCCCCCCGTTCCCGAAGCTCTAGAGTTAGCCCTCTGGCAACATTGGCAGATCTCTCTGGTGGTAACAAAAGCTTCCGGAAGTGCTGGAGGAGAAGACATGAAGCGTCAGCTCTGCGATCGCTTAGGGATTCCCTTAATTACCATCACTCGACCGAAAATGACTTATCCCCAACAAACCCATGATATCCAGGAAGCCATTAATTTTTGTTTAGATGGGGGAATATAGCACTTTTTAGTATTAAGTATTTATTCTAACTCCCGCTCACCTGTTGCAATTTTCTTAATTCTCGATGGACGCTAATCCCAATTTCTAGGGTTTCATTAATTAAGCGTCCATAATGGCTATCTTGAGCCTGGACATCAAAATCAATTAAATCCGACAAATTACGATCGAGTCGATCGAACAAATCATCGGGTAATTTGATTTGATTGTACTCCCGTACTAATCGTTCTGCTTTCAGAGCATGGATAAAGCTGTTTTTAGTAATTTTTAGTGCTTCAATCATTTGATGACGATTTTCAGGATCTTGCTCCATGTAACCATCCGTAATCAACCGATCCATTCGATAAAATACGGTTACAATGCGCTCATAATTATCGAGTTCATTTAAAAGATTGAGCAAGTAAATTAAAGGTTTAGAATTGAGATAAACATGAAGATTAACCGCTAAAAACAAAAAAGCAGTCAACCCCAAACTAGAGGCAACCGGTATCCAGTAGTTGGGATTGGCACTATTCCAGGAATTTTTAATCACCAGCAGTGTTGTTCCGGAAGCAATCACTAAGGTAAGAAAAAACAAGCCTAACTCCAGTCCCGAAAGTCTCAGCAGAGCCGCATTTCGTTTTTCTTCGTTGGATTCCTTTTGACTGACTTTCGCCCAAACACGATAATATTCTCCTAAGAAACTATCCTGGATAGAAATACCACTAATTTTTTGTAGCGTTTCATCTGATATCCGTAGGTCTTCTAAGTCTGGATTCATAACAATTCTGGGGCAACATAAACACTTCTGCAAGTTGAGATTAGTTAAATAAGGCAATAAAAGACTGGAAAACCGCACTATAAAAATTACTTTCTAAGGGACGAAACAGTTGAAACGGTTCTCCTGGAGTTCCCATAAATGGTCGCAGAGTCCAACTCAGTTGACTGCCGATAATACCATATAAGAATAACCATCCTAAAAGAATTTTGTGGCGAATTTCATAACCAATGTCATCAACTTTCATTAGTTGTTTCATGCCTTCGTAAAAGAACTGAATTCCAAATAATCCAGTAATCCCCATAATGACAACATTTAAGAGGAGATAAAAGTGGTAATCTGGGATGCTTAAGAGGAAGAAAACCGTAATAGGAGCGAAGCCACAGAGCAAAATGCTAATCAGTCCCATGGCACTCATGAGTAAACAGAGATATTGTTCGGCATTACATTTAGAGCCAAACAAGACGTTAAACAGATATAATGTTGGGAAACAAATGATTAAGGTGAGCAGATAGAGAGCAGGGAGTTTGATCGCTGAAACGAAGGATTGATACCAATGCCCATAGGCTCCCATAATTAATCCATAAAAGGCAAAAAAGATGGAGCTGGAAATGAATAATCCAGTGATTTTAGATTTAATTTTAATTCCTTGGTAAATTTCCTCCATGAATGAATTTCGCTCCCGTAGCATCTGCATGACGATGGCAAAATAATTCATGACTATTAACTCCTGAAGTGATACATTATAATAGAATGACTAGAATGACTTAAAAATAAATCCTTAAGTTCCCATTTTCTATTTTAAGCTGAATTTTGGGGATTAACCTCAAGTTTATGAAATATTCAACCTTATTGAAGAGATTATGGATCGCTGTCCTTTCTGTGCTGGTGCAAAGTTTAGGAATAACATTAGCACTAGAGGGTCGCATGATCGCCCAACCGGTGCAGCGTCTGCGTAATCTTCCCCCTGGAATTCCACCCACGCAACGGTTATCAGAACATACAAAAGCAGTGAAAGCAGTTGCGGTCAGTCCCAATGGTCGGCTCATTGTCAGTGCTGGGGAAGAGAATCAAATTTATCTGTGGGATTTGTGGGAAAATCGGCCTAGAGGCATACTAACTGGTCATACGGAAGGGGTGTTAGCGTTGGCGATGAGTCCACGGGGTAAACTGATGGCCAGTGGTAGTTTAGACCGAACAATTAAGGTTTGGAATACGCAAACGGGAAAGGAAATTACTACATTCACGGGCCATCGTAATGGTATTTTAGCCCTAGCGATTAGTCCCGATGGACGGATTTTAGCCAGTGGGGGATTGGATCGTACCATTCATTTATGGAATCTGGAAACGGGAAAGGCGATCGGAATTTTAGAGGGTCATGAAGATTGGGTGCAAGCGTTAACGTTTACCCCGGATGGTAATACTTTAATTAGTGGCAGTGCAGATGCAACAATTCGGTTTTGGAATCTGCACACGGGTGAAGAAAAACAGGTTTTGGAGTCGCCAACGGGTGGAGTTTTAGCGTTGGCCTTGAGTGAAGATGGACGGATTTTGGCTAGTAGTGGTTTTGAGGAGGCGATCGCCGTTTGGAATGTGCCCAAGGGAGTCTTGGAAAGCCTGCTAACCGGTCATCGCATGGGGGTTTTGTCCCTCAAGTTTAGTCCCACCGGGAATATTTTAGCCAGTGGGAGCGACGATGGAACCGTGAAGTTATGGAATATGGCCACGCGATCGCCCATTCAGACATTTTCGGGCCATGAAACCGGGGTGAGCGCGATCGCCTTTACCCCAGATCGTCGCTCCCTCATTAGTGGGGGAGATGATAGCTTAGTCAATCTCTGGAATCTCGATACTCGCCTATTTCCCGACAATTTTACCCCCCATGGCGATATGATTTCCGCCCTAGGATTTAGTGGCACAGGAGATTTATTAATTAGTGGCAGTTTAGATCAAAGTCTGAAGATTTGGCCCGTTGCTGCACGGGATAACTCATCCCCTCTGCATACCTTTTCCAGTCATGAAACCTCCGTTTGGTCTTTAGCCATTAGTCCTATTCAACCGGTGATTGCCAGTGGCAGTTTTGACGGCACAATTAAGCTGTGGAATTTGATTACCGGACGATTAATTGAAACCCTCACAGCCCATCAGGGAGGAGTATATGGGTTAACCATGAGTGCAGATAGTCAACTGTTGGTCAGTGGAGGAGACGATCGCACCGTCAAGTTATGGGATCTGCAAACGGGGGTATTATTGAAAACTCTAGGCGGCCCGGAAGAAACTGTGTATACCGTCACCTTGAGTGGCGATCGCCGTTGGTTAGCCTCTGGTAGCGCCGATGGTAGGATTCACCTCTGGGATTTAAATCGCTTAGAGTTGGTCTCAAGTTTTCCCGCCCATCAAGGATCGGTTTACGGGTTAGCCCTGACTAGAGATGGTAAATTATTAGCATCCGGTGGAGAAGACGGCCAGGTACGGGTGTGGGATTTGCGACCGGTTGAGGAAGGAAAGCGGGAGATTCCCACCAGTCGCCGTTTACAGGGAAATGGAGACCAGGTGCGATCGCTCGCTATGACTCAGGATGCCCGTTATATAGTCACCGGGTCAAGTGCCGGAGAGGTCAAAGTTTGGAACCTAGTTACCGGGGAGTTAATGCATACCTTAAGGGGTCATACGGGTGGTGTTTCAGCCATAGCTATTCACCCCAATAATCGCACCCTAGCCACGGGAAGCTACGATCGAACCATCCGCTTATGGGACTTAATTACGGGAAAAGCCCAGCAGGTTTGGCCCTAATGGATTACATTAAAAGGGGAATTGAGAGGAATCTTAAGGGATCTCATCGCAGCAAAAAGTGCTGTAACCTATTGCAAATAAGGAGAATCAGTAATCAACATGAGTAATCAGTTGGATGTCTTTGGTGTCGGTAATGCTTTGGTGGATGTGTTGGCCTTTGTTGAAGACCAGTTTATTACTGAACAGGCCCTCGATCGCGGAGTCATGACCCTAGTGGATACCAAAGCTCAGGGGAAAATTTTAGCAGGACTCCAGCGAGATGCCCTACAATTAAGGTCTGGAGGCTCTGCGGCTAATACGATGATTGCGATCGCCCAAAGTGGCGGTACAGGCTTTTACACCGGTAAAGTTAGCCAAGATGAAAACGGCGAGTTTTATGCCCAAGATATGAAAGCGGCAGGAATTGAATTTGAGGTTGAACCTGCCCCCCTAACCAACGGCCCCACAGGCACTTGTGTGGTCTTAACTACCCCCGATGCAGAGCGCACCATGTGTACCAATTTGGGGGTTTCGAGTACCCTCGCCCCCAGTGATATTGATGTGGAGAAGCTCAAAGGCTGTAAATATAGCTATGTGGAAGGTTATCTCTGGACAGGAGACGATCCCCGCCAAGCCTGTATTGAGACTATGGAGCAATCTAAGCGCCATGGGGTAAAGGTCTCTTTTACCCTTTCCGATCCATTTTTATTGCACAGTTTCCGCGATGATTTCCGCAAAGTGGTCACTGACTATTGTGATGTGCTATTTTGCAATGCGGATGAAGTACGTCAGTTTTTAGATTTAGAAGACCTGGACGCTTGTGCCCAAAAGATCGCAGACCTGGTTGATTTGGCGTTTATTACTGATAGCAATAAGGGCTGTTTGGTGGTAGAAAATAAACAGGTGGTTACCGTAGAAGGATTTCCCGTCAAACCCCTAGATACTGTAGGCGCAGGAGATGCGTTTGCTGGCGGTGCGTTATATGGTCTAACTCATGGGTATAGTGCAGCACAAGCTGCTCGTTGGGGCAATTATCTCGGATCGGCGATCGTCCAGATCCAAGGGCCTCGTTTAGAAAAAGCCCCCGTTGACCAGATGGCGACCATCCTTTCGGTTAAACACTAATATCAAATCCGGTTTCCGCAAGCGGACATGAAAATGGGTTATAGCGCTTCGCGCGGTAACAAGCGGGCAAGATGCCCGCACTCCTCGCGCGGTAACAAGCGGGCAAGATGCCCGCACTCCTCGCGCGGTAACAAGCGGGCAAGATGCCCGCACTCCTAAAACCAATCATGCTAAGGAGTGGGAGCGTCTTGCTCGTAGGGGGCGGGTTTACAAACATCTGGGTGGGAAAACAAGAGGGTTGCTAAACCCGCCCCTACTTAACTAGGATGAATCCGCTTCGCGGACATTTTCATGTCGGACGCAGTCCGAAACAACTGGAGAGGATATGAGATGTCTTCCTGGCGATCGCCTTAGCGTACAATCTTTTGTACTAGGGTGGGTTTTGCTCTTAAGATCGCCCCAATTGATCCTTCAGATTTGCCAAAGCAGACCAACGGGCATCTACAGCAGTCTCGTCAGATTCAGCCGTTTCCTCCTTCACCTCAATCCCTGGACAATCTTTATCGCATAACTGCCGATGGGGAAGCCGCAAGCAAAGCTGTTCGTAGAGCCAGCTTTCTGGGTCAAAATGGCCTTGGGGGGAGAGAGTTTCCACCAAATCCTCGAAAGCCACTTCCCGCTCTAACGGTAAATGATCATTCAGGGTATCCACATTGGGGTCGAGCCAAATCAACTCCTTCGCTTTCGCCCGCAGTCTATGATTATACTGTTGCAGACAGCGATCGCACTTTAGGGTTACAATCGTCTCGGCGATCGCCTTCACCTCCAAATAACTCCCTTGGTGAATCATCTTCAGCCAGCCCTGAACCGGCATCAAAGAATCCAACCCATCCAAATACTCATCCACCTCAATCCTCAGCCTTCCCTCTGGGCACTTTAACAACCCAGGAATATGGATCATCTGCATCATCCACCTCCTTGCAAACTACTCCGTAACTTGAGGTCGCACTCGTACAATCAACCGTCGATGAGGCTCCTTACCCACACTCTCCGTCTCCAGATCCTCATACGATTGCAGAAACTGATGCACCTCCCTCCTCTCCGCCGATGACAGCGCCTTCATCTCAAACTCAACCGCCGTTTGACGCACCGTATAAGCCGCCACCTCAGCCATCCTCTGCACTTCCTGCTGTCGCTGGTGACGATAGCCATTCAACTCCAGAGTAAACGACCCCTGTTCCTCCCGGTCTTGTCCCAAATTGAGAATAGCATTCATCAGATACTGAATCGCATCCAAACTTTCCCCACCCGTACCCACCAACTGTTCAATCTGGGACGCACTCAAGGGCGAATGGTCAATGGTTAACCAAGACGTTTCCTGTCCCGACCATCCTTCAACCCGTTCCACCCTCACAGCAGTGGCTAGTCCCATCTTCTTTAACAGGTCTTCTAGCCACTGCTGGCCCCGCTTCTGCATGGTTTCCTTCATCGCTGCTACCGATGCCTATTTCTTTTTCGATTCCGGTTTAGTCTTCTTCTTAGACCGTTTTTCAAAAGGCAGATCCGCGCGATTCTCGGATATTGCACCCGCAGGACTAACGCTCAGGCCTTTTTCCTCAACCAATTTCTGGAGATTTTCCGGCAACGGTTCCTTAGACAAAATAAAGGTTTGCGCTGTTTGGAAAATATTGGCAATCACCATATACATCAAAACCCCAGCCGGTAAGGGAAAGAATAAAAACATCCCCGTAAAGATCACTGGCGTAATTTTATTGATGGTTTGTTGCTGGGAATTGCCATCATTACTGCTTCCTCCCTGGCCAGACAGCACCTGGTTCAGATACAAACTGACCCCGAAGAACAAGATCATTCCCAGGATATCGAAGTTAATGTTGCCATTGTCATCAAAAGCTCCGACTCGTCCCAGAGCCTTAATGAATAAAAATCCTTTCTCGGCGGCCAATCCAGGAACCTTCCCTTGAAGGGTCACTTCCCCTGGTTCGCGGGCCACCAATGTACCATCAGGATTGACCTCTACCAGCTCTTCACCTTTGGTTACTGTCCAAGTTGGTTGTAGCTTTTGCACCTGATTCGGATACTGGGCCACCAATTCTTTAACCGTTTGTCCTTCTACCGTTTGCAGATTAATTTGAGCTTGGTCACCCACCCCAATCTTATTGCCTCCGGGCAAAATCGCCGCTACTTTAGCATGAACCCCATCTTCGATATAGATATTTTGGGGTTTAGTGGCATAAATTTGGGGTTGAATTCGCTGAATTTGTTCTTGGGGAAAAATCTGCACATCAACCGTGTAGTTGACATCCGCAAAGGGCGATCCTCGCAACGTCGCAAACAGGGCAAATAGCACCGGCATTTGAATGATCACGGGCAAACATCCAGCGAGGGGATTGCCGACCTCTTTGAAGAGCTTCGCCATCTCCTCCTGTTGTTTTTCAGGATTATCTTTATACCGGTTACGAATTTCTTCTTGTCGCTTTTGCATGTAGGGCTGTACCACACGAGTGCGGCGCATACTGCGAATTGATCCGGCACTCAGGGGATACAGAGCAAACCGAATCACCAAGGTTAGGGCGACGATCGCCAAACCATAGCTCGGTACGATCCCGTAGAAAAAATCCAGGATCGGTAGCATAACGTTACTGGAGAGAAAACCAATACCAAAATCCATTCGTCGTGAGTTAACCTTTGCGCTGAGGAACTGCCTCTTCAGTGTATCTGATTGTCGGAGGCTTGATCTGATTAATCTGAGATCAATATTTCATTTATGTTTACCGAGAACAGCTAAAACTCCCCATTGGCATGGGGTTTACTGTTCTCGGAAGAAGAGCGATCGCTCTTGTTAGGCTTTAACCTTACCCGTAGAGCCACTTTTGGTTTGGGCGTTTTTAGAGATTTTGCTATTGATATAGTCATACAGTTCCCGAAACCGGGGAAGCGATCGCATTTCTAGGCGGCTGCCATCTTTGAGGGTAATCACCATATCCCCCCAAGCTCCGAACCCCCTAGGAACGACCATCACTTGGGCCATTTCCGAGTAAATCACATCCGTGCGGTTGCGCCCCAACCATCCTCCAACGGTCGATACTCGGCGACTGGTAATCCGATACCGAGACCAAATCGCTCGAATCATCGAACCAATGGTTAGAGGGAGGGCAATGATCGTAAAACCAATCAAAATATTGAAGATTAAATCTCCAACATGGGGCCCACCCTCATAAATTACATCTTCTTTAATTCCCATTGAGTACCTCTGCCTGTGCCAATAACTGCTCTAATTCTCGCAGAAATTGATCCCAATTGCAGGATTGAACACTTGGACGCACAATAAACACCAATCGCCACCCCCTCTGAATTTGGGGGAGCAGTTGGCGTAGTTTAGCCCGAATTTGTCGTTTAATCCGATTTCGATAAACGGCTCGTTTATCGACTTTTTTACCCACCACAATACCAATTTGGGTAGGATGGCTCGGACGGTGGGGGTTTGGCGAAGGAGAAATTTTTGGCCCTAACGCTCTTAGGGTCAAATGGGCGCTTTCCTGTCGGATACCTTGACGATAGACTCCAACAAAATCTCGTCGATTTTTAAGTCGGTTCGCTTTGGGTAGCATGATATAGCGCTACGCGCTGGTAATGGGTAATTGGTAATGGGTAATTGATAATGGGTAATTCCTCCCCATTCCCCCATTAGCCACAAAGCTTAAACTGCTAACCGATGACGACCTTTTTTGCGACGGGAGCGAATCACTCGGCGGCCGGTATGACTCCGCATCCGGGCCCGAAATCCCGATGTTCTCTTTTGTTTGCGGTTGGTTCCTTCTAATGTGCGTTTACTCATAGAATTTGTTTTCCCTAAAGGGTTAGCGAATCATAAAAATGCCACAATCGTTCATTATACCCCATATTATGGGATGTGCCCTGAAAGGGTAGAAGAGGTAATGGGTAATGGGTAATGGGTTATTTCTCCCCCATCTCCCCCATCCCCTTTAATTTATGGACTGATGCTCACTTCCCATGTGCCGATATAGCGGGGGAGAGGCACTTCACCAGGGGTAAAGATGAGGCACTTAAACCGATAAATGCCAAATCCGGGGTTTTTGACATTGGAAAAGACCAATTCTAGTCCTGCCGTTCCTGCGGGGATGGGATTTTCTGGATAAATCTCCACCAGCTTATTTTCTTTATCCCAAATGACTTCTTCTAGGGGCTGGCTCTCTCCTTTAATCCGGACTTCCACTTTATCCGGGTCAATTTTGCCCGTAAAGTTGGCGGGACTTTCCGAGTAGGAGATGGTAAAGGACTGCACTGCTTCCGTGAGCTTTTTGGTCGGAACCCTTAACCGATAGCGATCCCATTCATTGGCGATACCATCATAGTCGAGGCGGAAGGGCAGGGTATTTTCCCGTCCAGGGCCACCAAAGATGGTCAGTCCGGGCAAACCATTGGCCAAGGTTAGGGTGGGCACAGCCGCTACGAGACCGGTGGCGATCGCCGCAGCCAATAGAGGATACTTGATCGACTTTAATGTTTTAAGCATAGGAAAACTCCTCAATCCACTCATCCTTAATTTAAGATACCGTTACTAAACTTTACCAAAAGAAACCCAAAGATTGACAAACGTTATCTTCATAGGGCCCTAATGCGGACGTAAGGCGGGGTACAAAAGTGCCACAAATACCTAATTCATAAAACAAGTTAAAGATCCCCCTGGGTTTGCGGGGATCGGCTTACGATCCATAAAAACCAAATGCAAATTACGTTCAGTCGGTGCTATCCATCCAGCCAAGGGGCTAGTTCTACAATAGCTAATCGATCACCATAAAAGAGGAATATCAATGAAAATAGGAGTGGCCAAAGAAGTTGAATATCGAGAACGCCGAGTGGCTCTGATTCCCGATGCGATCGCCAAGTTAAGCAAACAGGGGTTAGAGATTTGGGTCGAATCTGGCCTAGGAGAGCAAGCCTATTTTGCGGATTCTGCCTATGAGGAAGCGGGAGCGCAGGTTATTTCTGATAAAGAGAAATTATGGAACGAAGTGGATGTGTTGCTAAAAGTTGGCTCTCCTGTGGAAGAAGAACTGGCTCTACTGACTCCCGGAAAGGTTCTCATCAGCTTTTTAAATCCCTTGGGCCAACCGGAGATGATGCAAAAATTGGCCGATGCTCAGGTCACGGCCTTGAGTATGGAACTGATCCCCCGTACCAGTCGCGCCCAAAGTATGGATGCTTTATCCTCTCAAGCGGGGGTAGCAGGTTATAAGGCGGTTCTGATCGCGGCGGCGGTTCTGCCTAAGTTCTTCCCCATGTTAACCACGGCTGCGGGAACCATTCGACCGGCGAAGGTGTTTGTGATTGGGGCGGGAGTGGCTGGTCTACAGGCGATCGCCACGGCTAGACGACTCGGCGCTGTCGTAGAAGCTTTTGACATCCGTCCCGCAGTTAAGGAAGAAGTACAAAGTTTGGGCGCGAAATTTGTGGAAGTCCAACTCAATGAAGACACTGTAGCTGAAGGGGGTTATGCGCGGGAAATTTCCGAAGACTCCAAACGCCGCTCCCAAGAATTAGTGGCCGAGCATGTGAAAACAGCAGATGTGGTGATTACCACCGCACAAGTCCCCGGTAAAACCGCTCCCCGGTTGGTGACCAAAGAAATGGTGGCGCAAATGAAACCCGGTTCAGTCGTGGTCGATTTAGCGGCTGAACAAGGGGGCAACTGTGAAGTGAGCGAAGCGGGTAAAGATGTCGTTTATGAAGGAGTCACCGTCATTGGGCCAATTAATTTGCCCGCATCTATGGCGGTTCATGCCTCACAAATGTACGCCAAAAACATTTCCACGCTGCTCAATCATCTGCTCAAAGAAGGCGAGTTAAACCTTGATTTTGAAGACGATATTATTAGCGGCACTTGTGTCACCTACGGGGGAGAAGTTCGCAATCAACGAGTTAAAGAGGCGATCGCCAGGGAACACTCTGCTGTAACCAGTTAACTGCTTGGAAATGCCCTCTCCCTCAATCCCTCTCCCGTGGGAGAGGGACTTTCCCCCCTTCTCCCGTGGGAGAAGGGGCTGGGGGATGAGGGTAACCGTTAACCCATTACCCATTACCAAAACCATGACAGAATCATTAATCGGCGCTTTATTTGTCTTTGTGCTGGCCAGTTTTGCGGGCTTTGAAGTAATTACCAAAGTTCCGCCCACCCTGCACACCCCTTTGATGTCCGGGGCGAACGCCATTTCCGGAATTGCCTTAATTGGGGCCTTAATTGTGGCCGGCGATCGCACCCTCAGCATTAGCGTAATCCTTGGTCTGATTGCCGTTGTCTGCGCCACCATCAACGTAGTAGGCGGCTTTTTAGTCACCGATCGCATGTTGCAAATGTTCAAGAAAAAAGAAGCCTGATCTTGGGGATGGGGAGATAGGGGGATAGGGAGGCTAAGACCCATTACCCATTACCTATTACCCATTACCCATTACCCATTACCCATTACCCATTACCCATTACCCAAATGACAGATTATTTACCCACAGGGATTCAACTGGTATATCTAGTTTCCGCTTCCCTATTTATCATTGGTTTGAAACAACTCGGCTCTCCAGCAACCGCTCGCAATGGCAATTTATTAGCCTCCATTGCCATGTTTTTAGCCGTTGTAGTTACCCTGCTCGATCAACAGGTTCTTAACTATGAACTGATCTTGGTGGGAATTATTATTGGCTCTCTGATTGGGGCGATCGCCGCCAAACAAGTAGCCATGACTGCCATGCCGCAGATGGTAGGCTTATTTAACGGCTTAGGGGGAGCTGCTTCGGCTCTAGTGGCGATCGGTGAATTTTGGCGGCGCTTAAACCAGCAGCAACCCATTCCCATCGATGCCAATCTCTCCATCATTCTCAGCGTCTTTATCGGTGGCGTTACCCTCACCGGTTCCCTCATCGCCTTCGGAAAACTCCAAGGCATACTCACCGGAGCGCCCATCAAATTTCCCCTGCAACAACCCATTAACATCCTGTTGCTGATCGCCTTCCTCGGCACAACCGGCTATTTACTCTACGACTCCATCAACGCCCCCATCTTCCTCGTAATGACTGGAATAGCCCTACTCCTAGGGATTCTATTCGTCATTCCCATTGGCGGCGGTGACATGCCCGTAGTCATTTCCCTGCTCAACTCCCTTTCCGGTTTAGCCGCCAGTGCCGCCGGATTTGTCGTCATGAACAACGTGCTGATTATCTCCGGTGCATTAGTCGGAGCATCCGGTTTAATCCTCACCCAAATCATGTGTAAAGCCATGAACCGCACCCTTACCAACGTTCTCTTTAGCGGCTTTGGAACCTCTGAAGGAACCAGTAGTGCGGGCGGTTCCGGAGGAGCAGTACAACAAACCGTTCACAGCATCGACTCCGAAGAAGGAGCCATGATGCTCGGCTATTCCAAATCCGTAGTCGTCGTTCCCGGATATGGCATGGCAGTTGCCCAAGCCCAGCATGTAGTAAGAGAGTTAGCCGATTTACTCGAAAAACAAGGCGTTGAAGTCAAATATGCCATTCATCCCGTAGCCGGACGGATGCCGGGACACATGAACGTCCTGTTAGCAGAAGCCAACGTTCCCTACAACCAACTCTATGACATGGATGACATCAATCCCCAATTTGACCAAACCGATGTCGCCTTAGTCATTGGAGCCAATGATGTCGTCAATCCTGCTGCTCGCAGTAATCAGGATAGCCCCATTTATGGAATGCCCATTCTAGAAGTAGACCGAGCCAAGCATACCATTGTGATTAAACGGAGCATGAATACGGGGTTTGCAGGTGTAGATAATGAGTTGTTCTACAAAGATAAAACCATGATGCTTTTCGGTAGCGCTAAAGACATGGTGAATCAACTCGTTTCGAGCGTCAAAGAGTTGTAGTTAACGCACCGTAAAATCAACACAAATTAAGGTTGTAGGGGCGGGTTTCAAACCCGCCCCTACCAATATTCAACATCAACGATAAAGGGTAAAATATCGCCAAAAAGTGATGTAACATTAAGACATGCGTAGGGTGGGCAATGCCCACCAAACCAACATAATTATAAAAAGTTGGAAAAACTAGAACAACATCATGAAACTTTCTCCAGCATTAATTTCCGTAACAGACTATCTTGAAGGCGAAAAAAATAGTCCCATTCGCCATGAATATCTGGGCGGACAGATATTCGCCATGTCTGGTGGCAGTGAAGAACATAATCGTATTACTCTCAATATTGCGAGTTTCTTAAACTCTCACTTGCGGGGCAGTGGTTGTAAAACCTTTATGTCAGACATGAAGGTTAATATGCCTATTGCTCGCGATACTGCGGAGCTTTTTTATTATCCCGATGTTATGGTAACCTGCGATCCTCAAGATACGGAAAAATATTATAAAACTCGTCCCTGTTTAATTGTGGAGGTGCTTTCCCCTTCCACTCAGAATTTAGATCGCAGAGAAAAACGGTTAAATTATCAAAGTTTGCCCAGTTTACAGGAATATGTTCTGGTGTCTCAAACTGAAATGAAGGTGGAAGTGTATCGACGGAATACGGATGGAAATTGGTCGCTGGAAATTTTGGAGCCAGATGATAGTTTAGAGTTGAATTCAGTGGGTTTAACCTTGACAATGGCGGACATTTATGATGAGGTTTTGATGTAGGGAAAGATCGGTGGGTCAGGTGGGCATTGCCCACCCTACGAATTGGCCTTATTCTGATTGGGAAAGACTATGAGTACCAAAAGATGAAAAAAAAACTAATATTAACGATTTTATATCAATTTAATCCCTGGAAAAGTAGTATTGGTGGTATTCAAAGCGTAATCTGTAATTTTATTAAATATGCCCCTTCAGATTTTGAAGTGCGGTTGGTGGGGACAGGAGAAGATGCTGGTGAGTTGGGAAAATGGCAGGATAAAGAATTGGCGGGACGAGCGTTGAAGTTTATGCCAGTTATTCCCCTGGAAGAAGATAATGTCAGGCGCTGGATACCTACGACTTTAAAATATACGCAAGCTTTGATGGGAAAAGATTTGAGTTCTGATTTTATGCACTTTCATCGCATTGAGCCAACGTTGGTTGCGGGGAAATGGCAGGGAGAGAAAGCTTTATTTATTCATAATGATATTCAACAACAAATGAAGTCTACGACAGGGAAGAAGGCTTTATTGTGGCAATATTTCCCTGGGGCCTATTTTGTGCTGGAAAATAGACTGATGCAAGGATTAGATCGACTCTATTCTTGTAACACGGAATCTACGAATTTTTACCAAGAACGCTATCCTGATTTATCTTCTAGGGTGCAGGGGATAAAAAATCCAGTCGATTTAGAGCGTTTTCATCCTCTGGAAGCTTGGGAAAAAGAGGAAAAGAGAAAAGAGCTGGCACAGAAGATGCATCTCTCGCCAGATACCCATTTTATCTTGTTTGCGGGTCGTCTTCATCCTCAGAAAGATCCTGTGTTACTTGTCAGAACTGTAGGAATACTTAAAGAGTCTAACATCCATCTATGGGTTGCTGGGGAAGGAGAATTAAGACCTGAACTAGAGTCTGAAATTGAACGGTTAAACCTGTCCAAAAAAGTTACCCTTCTAGGGGCTGTTGCTCAAGAAAAGTTAGTTGAATACCATCAATTAAGTTCAGCATGTATTTTAACCAGTGTTTATGAAGGATTACCGATTGTGGTTTTAGAAGCTCTTTCTTGTGGAAATCCTGTTGTTAGTACGGCTTGTGGAGAAACGCCGCGAATTTTAATTCCTGGAAGTGGTGAGATTTCTGCTACTCGATCGCCGGAAGCGATCGCTCAAGCCTTGAGAAAAATTATTAACAATCCCCATCAGTATCCTTCCTCAATTTGTCGTCAAGCTGTACAACCCTATAATGCCAAAGAAGTCGTCATCAATCTTTATGAGGAAATGAAACAAAGGAGACAGATGGGGAAAGAAATGTAGAAAACTGATTGATTTTAGATCGAAAATGGTTTATAGTCCCAATGGCTCATTAAGGTTAACCTAAAATTAAACTGACCTTAATTGAGCCTGATTCTCTTGAAGAGAAAAAGTACAAAAATTTATTTTTGTATAAAACGGTGCTTTCCAGGGGGTAGCTAATCATGAGGATTGCAGTGATCGGTGCAAAGGGGCTACCCGCAAAACAGGGTGGGATAGAGCATTACTGCCAAGAACTGTATCCCAGGATGGTAGGGGAGGGGCATAGAGTCGATTTATTTGCCCGCTCAAGCTACACGGAAACGCCTTGGTTTTCATCAGTGAAAGTGAAGGGTGTGAACGTGATTTCATTGCCATCGATTCCGGTTAAGGGAGTTGATGCGGTGTTTAATTCGGCATTGGGGGCGATCGCCACTAACCTACGTGCCTACGACTTAGTTCATATCCATGCCCTAGGGCCGGCTTTGTTTACTTGGTTGCCTAAACTCATTCGGTCAACCACCGTTATCGTTACTTGTCATGGGTTGGATTGGCAGCGATCGAAATGGGGAGCCTTTTCCAGTCAATTGATTCATTTGGGAGAAAAGACGGCTGTCCGCTACGCTGATGAAATTACAGTGGTTTCTCAAGCTCTACAAGACTACTTCAAAGCCACCTATGGGATTATTACTCCCTATATTCCCAATGCACCCGCTACCTATTTAGGTTCAGATCCTCACAGTACCTATCTAACATCCCTGGGATTAAATACTCATAAATATATTCTGTTTCTAGGGCGGTTGGTTCCAGAAAAACGCCCAGAGCTATTGCTAAAAGCTTACTTATCTCTAAAATTGCCTCCTTGGAGATTAGTGATTGGGGGCGGAGGGTGTCATACCGCAGAATATACTCAGTATCTAGAGAAACTCGCCGGTCATAATCCCAATATTGTGTTTACGGGGGAAGTGAGGGGACAGCAATTGGCGGATGTGGTACGGGGGGCGAGTTTATTTGTGCTGCCCTCGGATCTAGAAGGGCTACCTTTGGTGATGCTCGAAGCGATGCAAGAAGGAATTCCAGTGCTGGCGAGTGATATTGAAGCCCACGAACAGCTTATCGGTCAAAACGAGGAGCGAGGACTCTTGTTTCCGGTAGGGGATATTGAAGGGTGTGCCCAGAAGTTAGAATATGCGATCGCCCATCCAGAACAACTCCAGAACGTTGCTCAAATTGCCCAAAATCACATTAAAACCCATTACAACTGGCAAAATATTACTTATGAAAAACTGAAGCTATACGATAAAGTCGTGACCAGTCGCATTGTCGTGGAGGGATTTCAAAAAAATTTAGCCAAACGGAATCGGTTAAAATTGCCTCGCAGGATTGAACCCAAATAATGGACATGGAACACAGCTTACCCTCTCTACATTCAGTTTGGCATCGTCGCGGTTGGGTGGCAATTCTGGCATTGCTTTCTACCCTTGGTGGTGGAGTGGCGTATCTGTTCCTCGCTGCTCCCAAATATGAAGTTAAGGCGCGATTAATTCTTAATGACCGGCAGTTGGGGATATCGGAGTTAAGTCGGGATATTAGTCAAGTATGGAGTTATCGCACGGGAGAATCAAGTCCTTTAGCGACGCAATCAGAGTTAATTAAGTCACAACGGGTGATTCAAGAAGCCCTCGATCGGGTTGATATCGAAGCCCTCGACCCCCTGGCTGTACCTCCCACATTACAAGAAGTGCGTAAGCACTTAAACATAGCGGTTATTCCAGCGACCAATATTCTAGAGGTCAGTTATCAGAATGAATCGGAAGCCTTAGCGGTAGAACTGCTAAATTCTATTGCTGAAACGATGGTAGACGAAAGCGTGAGGGAAATTCGCCTAGAAGCTAAAGCAGTACGAGAGTTCCTAGAGCAAGAGGTTCCCAGGCAACGGGAAATTACAGCAGCCGCCGAACAAGCGGAAAATGAATACCGTAGGATGAGTGGCTTAGTGAATGTGGAGGAACAAACGGCTCAGTTGGTGGCTAGTTTAGGAAATTTGGAAGCTCAAGAGACGGCTGTGGTTGCTGAGTATCAAGAGAGAATCACGCAAGTGGAGCAATTGCGCCAACTGACGGGAATTGATAATCCGAAAAGTGCCTATATTGGCAGCCGGGTGGGGGGAGACCAGGAGATAGAAGAGATTAGAAATCAATTAGCAGGAGTGGAAGGGGAATTGGTTGCTGCGCGATCGCGATTTACGGACGAAAATCCCATTGTTCAGTCCTTAGCAGCCCAGCGCCAGGCTCTGGTTGAACTGTATCAACAGAAACTTGCTGCTGTGGTTCCTCCTGGTGAAACGTTGCTTCGGCAAGGGATTACGTCTGATGAACTGAGTGAGAATTTAATTGCTGACTTGATTACCGCTCAGTCCCAGAGCGTCGCTCTAGCAGACCGAATTCGCGTCTTGCGTCGAGAACGACAAAATTTATTAGCTCGTCTGGATGAATTGCCCCTGAAACAACAGCCTTTAATGGCGTTAGTGCGCCAACGAGAAGAGGCGGAAGAAACCTTGAGATTTCTGCAAGGAAAACTTGAAGAAGCCAGATTAGCAGAAACTCAACTGTTAGGTAACATTCGCATTATTGAACTGGCAGAAGAGGGCAGTGGAGACGAAACACCGAGCGCCAAGGTGATTTTGGTTTTAGCCACAGCATTTGGACTGATGCTGGCGGTAGGTTTAGTGGTGCTGTTGGAAATTATTGATAATACTCTCCATGATGATGGGGAAATTGAAGAGTTGCTGAAGTTGCCCCTGCTGGGGGTATTGCCTAATTTAACGGCTCCGGTTCTGAAGTTAACGCCTCCTGAAGCTTTTCTGGACAATGGCCGGTTTGTGGAACCCTATCGTTTATTGCTGAAAACTTTAGAGTTTCGGAGTTCAGACCCCCTGAAAAGGGTGGTGATTAGCAGCGCGATCGCCTCGGAAGGTAAATCAACCGTTGCCGCCCATTTAGCCGCCGTCTCCGCTCTCCTAGGTCGCCGTACTCTGATTATCGATGCCGATCTGCGGTGTCCTCGACAACACCAAATCTGGCAGCGAGACACGCAACCGGGTTTGACGGAAAGTTTAAACGGCGATCGCCCCCTATCCCAATCCGTACAACCCACAGAAATCGACAACCTAGACCTACTGCCTTCTGGAGAACTCACCCCTCACCCCTCCAAACTGCTGGAGTCTTCCAGGCTCCACGCTTTACTCGAAGAAGCCGCCCAAACCTACGATCTGGTCATTATCGATACACCCCCCATCAGCAGTTGTGGCGATGCCCATAGCCTCAGTCGCGATAGCAATGGTTTATTGCTCATTACTCGCCCCAATGTCACGCCCAAAGATATCCTCATCCGAGCCGTATCGGACTTGAAAAGTAATGGCGTGAAGGTGATGGGAGTAGCAGTCAATGGCATGACCGCTTATACAACAGCCTATTATCGATATCCTGTCAAGGGAAAATTGCCCGCCGTGAAATCCTCCCTTCGGCTGCGCTCAGGGCAAGTGCAAGCTGCGAACAAAGGCAAAGGAGGCGATCGTGGCTGATACTACTTCTAAACTCAGTAAAATTACCTCCATCGGCTTACTCTCCCTCGTCACCCTGTTCATGGGTTTAATCGCCGGTTTTCTGGTGGGACTCAAACCCAAACTCTTGGCCATGGCTCTGATTGCAGGAATGAGCCTCCTCTGTTTCTTCACCTACTTTGAAACCACGGTGATTGGCTTACTCATTCTGCGAACCTCCCTAGATATCTTTTCCGACTTCCGGCTCCCGGCTGCCTTTGGTCTAGGAATGATTGTCCTTACCCTCCTCTATGTCCTCGTACAACTGCTCACCCGTCAACCGGTGAAAACCGATGGCTTATGGTGGTTTCTCATCCTCTGGTTAGCCTTCCAAGCCCTCTGGGTAATTTTGCTGCCCCTTGGAGGATTAGGCTTAGATGGCTCTTATCTCTCCTCCGCCTTACGGGAATGGATACGCCTGTTTGCCTGGCTGATGGTTTATCTATTAGTGATGCAACTCAAAGGACGAGTACCTCCTGAGCAAATGATGACCCTGCTCTTTTGGGGATTGGCTATTCCTTTAGCGTTAGCCTCCCTGCAACTGCTCATCCCTTCCGCGCTCCCGGAGCGATTTCTCTATCAAGGGGGGGGAGCATTTGAAGCAGGAACTCGCATTAACGGCAGTCTGGGGCATCCGAATACTTTTACTAGCTTTCTCTATTTGTTTATTGGCTTATCCTACTGGAAACAACGCCATGCTCAGTTTCGGACTCGTTGGTTGTGGGTACTGGGGGCTGTGGTGATGTTCTTTGTGGCCACTAAAGCCCTATTTGGTCTGATGATGCTGACAGTATTTCTATTTTGTATTCTCGTGCCACGGATGAATGCTGTCAATGTCTTGGGGGCGATCGCGCTCCTAACCTTAGTTCTCGGATTATTCGCCAGCACCGAATTTGGCCAAGAACGCTTAAGCTCCATTGCCGAAACCCCGCTCTTAAACCCAGATATGGACATTTGGAAAGCCATCCTCCTCTCCCAAGGCGATGGCAACAGCTTCAACTGGCGACTCTCTCAATGGCATTACTTACTCACCCAATGGCAAAATCATCCCTGGCTCGGTTTTGGACTCGGCCTGGGTAAATATATCAGCACCAATGGTCTAGAACCCCACAATGACTATGTTCGCGCCCTAGTCGAAGGTGGAATCATCGGATTTACCAGTTTTCTCACCTTTATTGGCGCTCAGGCTATCCGCTTACTTCAGCTCATCCGCAGATCTGCCCCAAACAGCGCACAACAAGATTTAAGTTTCACTCTGCTGGCCCTCCTCGCAGGCTTATCTGTCGGCATGATTACCGAAAATATCTGGACTCATACCACCTACTTCTTCTACTGGTTTACCGTTTTCGCTGTAGCCGGTTGGGATTGGAAAACTCAAAATCAGGAGGAAGATTATGCCTAAAATTTCTGTCATTATTCCCGCTTATAATGCCATGGCTTATCTTCCCGAAACCCTGGAAAATCTTCTGCAACAAACCTGGCAAGATTTTGAAATCATTATCGTCAATGATGGCAGTTCCGATGATACCCCTCAATGGGTAGCTCAAGTTAGCGATCCTAGAGTAAAGTTAGTTTCCCAAGAAAATCAAGGTTTAGCTGGAGCAAGAAATACAGGCATTGCCCACGCTCAAGGGGAATACATTGCCTTTCTAGATGCTGACGATCTCTGGGAAAAAAGTAAACTAGAAAAACAGCTACAGAGTTTAGAACAAAATCCTAAGATTGGACTGGTTTATACCTGGGTACTACTGATTGATGCTGAAGGAAAAAAGACAGGTAGACTTTTTAAAAGTGAGGCACAAGGAAAGGTTTGGCAAACTTTAATTGAAGAGAATATTGTGGGATGTGGGAGTGTGGCTATGGTGCGCCGAAAATGTTTTGAAACTTGTGGTCTGTTTGATAGAAATTTAAAGTCATTTGTAGAAGACTGGGATATGTGGCTTCGTATTGCCTCTCACTACCAATTTTCGGTTGTCCCTGAACCTTTAGTTTACTATCGGCAACATGCCAATAGTGCCTCTCGGAATTGGAGTGCCATGGAAGAAAGCTACAAGATTGTCATTGAAAAAGCTTTTAATTCAGCCCCTCCAGATATTCAATCTATGAAGAATAAGAGTTATGGTCGAGCTAATTTGTGCTTGGCTTGGAAGCCTTTACAAAGTGCCGCCAAAGATTATCAGACAGCAGCTAAGTTTCGTGAAATTGCTATAACTTACTATCCCCAGTTAATCTGGACTAAGGAATATTGGCGTTTGAGTGTAGCGATTGTTTTGATGCAAGCCCTTGGCCCCGATCGATATCAAAAGTTTTTACAGTGGGTTTATCGCTTACGTCGGCAGATCTTTGTTCTGAAATAATTAACTGAGTAAACTCAATTATACAAACGAATGGTGGGAAAACTTTTAAACATCGATCGCTGGAAACAGTTGCTCTCCAATCAATTTCTACGCAATGCTGGATGGTTGGGACTGGCAGAACTGGCTAACCGTATTTTCCGCTTGGGGACAACCGTGACTTTGGCACGAATGTTTAGTCAAGAAGATTACGGGTTGATGGCGATCGTTTATACCGTTTTTGAGTTTGCTAATGTACTAACCCTCCGAAATGGATTAGGAGCAAAAATTATTCAAGCTGACGAAGCAGATCTAGAAGATATCTGTAATACTTCATACTGGATTAACTGGATACTCTGTATTTCAATCACACTCTTACAATGTGGAATGGCTTTTCCCATCGCCCATCTCTACGGCACTCCAGAGTTGGTCTTACCCCTTTGTGCCCTATCTTCCATGTATTTATTATTTCCTTTCTTCATGGTGCAAGGGGCCTTGATCGATCGCGAAAATCGATTAAAAATCCGTGCTTTTTGTTACGCAGCACAGTCTCTCATTAGTAATGTAGTGACAATTACCCTCGCCTTATTCGGCTTTGGCGTGTGGGCGATCGTTTTATCCCTGGTATTATCCACTCCCATCTGGATTCTAATAACTTGGAAAAATCACCCTTGGAGACCTCGAAAATCCATTACATTTGCAAAATGGAAAACTGTAATTAACTATGGGCGTAATATGCTCGGAATCGATCTCTTAATCCGAATCAAAAATAACTTGGATTACTTAATTGTAGGGAAGATTTTAGGATTAGATGCTCTAGGGATTTATTTCTTCGCTTTTAATGCCGGATCGGGAATTACCATGAATGTCGTTAACGCTCTAATGTCAGCCCTATTTCCTCATTTGTGTTCCGTTCGGGATCAAATCCATCTTCTGAAACAAGAATATTTCCATAGCCTGAAAAAAGTAGCCAAAATTCTAATTCCCTTAGTATTGCTCCAAACCCTACTTGCTCCTTTCTATGTTCCCATCATCTTTGGTTCTAAGTGGTCGGAAGCCATTCCTGTTTTAATGATTATTTGTCTTTCGGTTATTCCTAGAGCCTATAAATGGGCCTCTGCGACTTTAATCAATACTGTTGATAAAACTCATATTTCCTTACAACTCGATCTACTTTACACCCTAATATTTGCCGTGGTGCTTTGGATCGTAACGCCCTATGGAATTCTGTCGGTCGCAGTCAGTGTTCTTATTCTCCATATACTCATGTCATCTTTTGTCAATTGGATTTCAATACGCCTGGTATTTGCAAAGATTTTGTAAAGATTGTAAAAACAGCGAAAAAATATGCTATCTTTAGGATTAATAAATGAGTGTAAACTGTCTAATATATTGAGGAAAAGCGATGTCTAACCCCCAAGTTACTGTTGTTGTTGTTCCTAGAGAGCGTTTTAGCTACACTCAAAAATCTCTGGAAAGCATTTATCAAAATACTCATTTCCCCTTTGATTTAGTTTATGTAGATGGCAACTCACCCGCTCCCTATAAAACCTATCTTGAACAGCAAGCTCAGGAGAAGCAGTTTAAGCTGATCAGGACTGACCATTTTTTAGCTCCTAATCAAGCGCGGAACTTGGGATTAGCTGAAGTTAAAACTAAGTACCTCGTCTTTATTGATAATGATGTTTTAGTTAAGCCAGGTTGGTTAGAAAACTTAGTCAATACGGCTGAAAAGACTGGTGCTTGGCTGGTTGGCCCCCTAACCTTGATTGGAGATGATTTTAAGACCATTCATATCGCTGGTGGAACCATTGAACTAAAGGAAAAAAATGGTAAACGCTCCATGATCCAGAAGCGTCCTTTCATGACTCGACCACTAGCAGAATTTGAGTCTCAGATCAAACCAGGAGCAACAGAACTCCTGGAATTTCATTGCATGTTAACTCGCCGTGAAGTTTTCGATCATTTTGGCCCCTTAGACGAACAATTCATGAATATGTGTGAAGAGGATGACCTCTGTATGCAAGTTGCCAATGCTGGTCATCTGATTTATTTGGAACCGAGTGCTGTGGTTTCATACGTTGTGCCCTCTCCTTCTGAATTTGCACGGTCTGATTTACCATTTTTCTTTATTCGCTGGAGCGATAGCTGGTGCAAAATTAGTGTAGAGCATTGTCGTCAAAAGTGGAATCTCGCAGATGATGCACCTTTCCCCAAACATACTGAGAAATTTGTTCGAGATCATCGCTTTCTGGTTATTCCCAGACCCAAGAAGTTGGCTGGTTATTTCCTCTATGGATTGAAGAGAATTATGCTGTTAGGCTTGTTGAAGCCTATCATGAATTGGAAGGCGTTACAGCTCCCTAGAAACCCAGGGCAAAACCTCTATTCAACTTAAGCTTGCTACTCAACTTGATACTAGATTGAGAGAAAGGAGTGACTTTGAATTAAATCTAGTATCAAGTCAGCTCCTTCAATTTATGAATCATTGTAAATTCTCCTTGAAATCATGCCTCTTATTCGTTATCTAACAACCTATATTGCCTCTTATTTTCAGGCTCGCAGGCTGAGAAAGCAATATCAATACCACCAGTTAAATAGAGAAGAAACTAGACAAGATGTTGTTCATTTTCTTATCACGGAAAACACCAGCTTACAAGTCTATTGGAAAAGTCTAAAAGCGGGAATTAGTGTAGCTGTTATATTTTGTGCTTTTGAGTATGAGGCGCTTCGATTTGATTGTTATCTCAAACGGAAAGGGCATTATCATCTCCAACTGATGGAGTGTCAAGATAACTGCAAAGAGCATGTATTGATGGCTGAATCAACTGTTGAAGAACAAATTGATCGAGCAATATTTGAATTGGAAAATAATTTATATTATTACCTACAGCGTCACCCCGATCGCCGAGTGCGGACATTGAAAGTAGAGCGATCGCCATTGAAAGCAGCAATACAAAGCGCCAGAACTAAAATGCTGCAAGATTTACAGAAGATTAAAGCAGATGGCATAAAGAGTGATTCTATACAATTAGTCAACTCACAGTCTTAGGTAGGAACAGAGTAGCATGATAAAAAGATACATTAAGCGATATCTAGAGGCGATCGCCGACTTCACCGACACCACTCAACCGCCCCAGCGTAGTCCAGAACTCCTGACCCAGATCGACCAAACCACCATGAAATATACTACCCTTGGTCGCACTGGACTTCAAGTAAGCGTTATGGGTTTAGGCAGTGGTGGATATAGCCAAATTGGTCAAAAAACCGGTAAAAACAAAAAAGAATCCGTAGAATTAGTGCGTACAGCACTTGATTTCGGCATTAATTTCTTGGACACTGCTGAAGCTTATCATACAGAGCATATCATCGGGAAAGCCATTCAACCGATCCCGCGCGAACAAGTCATTCTATCGACCAAAAAAAACCTCATCGATAAAGACCGCTTAATTACGAGCAAAGAGCTGGCTAAGGGAATTGACAATAGCCTGTACAATCTTCGTTCTGACTATATTGATATTTATAATCTTCACGGTGTCAAACCCGATCAATATGACTATATCTTAACCGAACTCGTCCCCATTTTATTCAAGATGCGTGATGCAGGTAAAATCAGGTTTCTTGGCATTACTGAAGCCTTTATCGACGATCCTAGCCATCAAATGTTGCAGCGTGCCGTTCAAGACAATTGTTGGGACACCATTATGTTAGGATTCAATATCCTCAATCAATCCGCACAACACCAAGTTTTACCTCAAGCGATTGAAAAAAAAATTGGGGTACTAGCAATGTTTGCAGTCCGTCGCGCCTTAAGCAATCAAGAAAATCTTAAACAAGCCATACTCCGATTAAAAAATATGGGATATTCTGAGCTAGAAGATCTAGATCGAGACAACCCTCTAGGTTTTCTATTTCACGAACAGGGCGCTAAAAACATTACTGATGCAGCGTATCGCTTTTCCCGCCATCAACCGGGAATTGACTTGGTGCTATTTGGAACAGGAAACCTCGATCATTTATCCGCTAACATCACCTCATTATTAAGTCCTCCATTACCGAGTTCAGATACACTAAAGCTGAACCAAATATTTACAAAAGTAGATGACTTTACAGGAAATTAACAAACATCATAGCAATTTAGCTCTATTTGCTTATGCCTAAAATTTCAATTGTTATTCCTACCTATAATGCAGAAAAAACGATCGCTTCCACCCTTCAATCTGTCATCAATCAAACATTTTCTGATATTGAAATTATTATTATCAATGACGGCTCCACAGATAACACCCTTCAAACCATTGAGACTTGCCAAGATCCAAGGATTCGGGTACTATCCTACAACAATGCTGGAGTTGCGATGGCCCGAAACCGAGGCATATCGCACGCTACAGGAGAGTATATTGCCTTTATTGATGCAGACGATCGCTGGACAACTGACAAGCTAGAACTCCAACTTCAAGCATTGCAAGAACACCCAGAAGCCGGAGTCGCTTATAGTTGGACAATTGATTTTATAGACGGTGAAGAAGATCGACAATTACCGGGTAAACCAGTTTACTTTTCAGGAAATGTTTATCCTCAACTTTTAATCTCTAATTTTCTCCTTCATGGTTCCAATCCTTTAGTCACCCGTCAGGCAATTGATTCAGTCGGAGAATTCGATCCCAACTGCACCCCCTCGGAAGATTGGGACTATTATATTCGGTTAGCCGCTCAATGGCCCTTTATTGTTGTACCTAAGCACCAAATTTTGTACCGTCAGTCTACCACCTCCAGTTCATCCAATATCCCTAAAATGGAAAAAGCAGGAGTTTATACCATAGAAAAAGCCTATAATTTAGCACCTTTTCAATACCAACATCTGAAAAAACAAAGTCTTGCAGGTTTTTTTCAATACTGCGCTCAACGCTATATTCAATGTAGTCATAATCGCCAGGACATTCAACCCGCCGGAAACAAATTATTGCAATCTTTATTCTTATACCCTCCCAGTCTAGGAACAGAGTATTTTCAACGTCTTTGTTTAGGATTTATGAAACGCTGGATATTCAAACATTTCCCTCAAACTTAAGAGAAATAACGTATTTAAACTAAATTATGATTTTTTCTAACCTAAAGAAAACTCTGGGAGTCTTGGTCTTTTTGTACTTTCCCATTTTGGCGATTCTGGTCTTAATTAAAATTCAAGATAGAGTGCCGATCTATTATCTTACTCTCGATCCAATTGCTGTAGGAAATAACCCATTTTATACAGGGGCGTTGTCTAATATTGGTATTCTCTTCTGGTGCGCTGCAACTACCGTCTGCTGGTTTTGTTTTGCTCTTCTGATCGAACTCAAACAAAAAAAGAGGTTGCAACTGTTTTTTCTGGCTTCAGGCGCACTGACTGCTTTCCTTTTATTTGACGATTTATTTGTTCTTCATTCCATTGGTTTCCCCCAATATTTGAAGATTCCAGAAGAAAGTATTGTGTTTATTTATTTATTGATTGTCATAGCCTATTTATCCATCTTTCGCCGAATGATTTTATCTACAGACAATATTTCCTTTGTTTTTGCCTTGATCTTCTTTGGCTTATCTGTTCTATTTGATAAGGAGGTTTTTCCTATACCGGATTACTGGCTGGATAATGGGAATAATTTGTTGCTAGAGGATGGATTTAAAATACTGGGTATTGTGAGCTGGTTTTATTACTTTGTTCAATTGGGAATTACTGAAATCAAAAAAGTTTATTTAAATCGCTAAAAATTACCGGAGGCGATCGCGGATACCGCCCTTTCCGCTCTTTTGAGGGACATCCCTGCTGGGATCTGTTGCCTCACCAACTGGTCTGTATGTAACAAAAAATAAAGATTTCCTTGATCAACTAACTTTAATGTTAGATTAAGAAAAGATTAAAAATTAATAAATTTAATACTACTTTCCTTTAATCTTGGGATAACTTCAGCCTTTAGGAACTCACCACTCTTACAATGTATTCAGAGAAAAAATTAGCTCCAAAACCCCATAGCTTTATCTCTAAAATTGCAAAAAATAAAACAATTATTTTTCTATTTTCAACAGTTCTGTTAACCCTATTAATTCTTAAGTTGCAAAATTCGATTGACCCGGGTTATCTAACCCGAGACCCGTCGGCTATCTTAGAAGCCCCATTTTATATCGGGATTATTTCCAATATAGGGATCTTAATGTGGTGTGCTTCAACCTCAATTTGTTTCTTTACTTTTGCGATTACTCGCAATCATTCGACTCCGATGATGTCGTCTTTTCTATTGGGTTCTGGAGCCATCAACTGTTTACTCCTCTTCGATGATTTTTTCTTACTTCATGAAGAGGTTTTTCCTAACTATTTATACAAATATTTATATACCAGCGAAAAAAGGGTGGTGGTAATTTATCTGATATTCGGGCTATGGTATGCTTTGAAAAACAGAAAAACAATTCTAAAAACTCGTTTTTCATTATTGATTATTGCTATTTCATGTTTTTTATTATCTGTTGTATGCGACCAAACAACATCTTATTTTCCAGAGGCTTGGATAAAAGATGGCACAAAAAACATAATTGAGGATGGATTTAAACTCCTAGGGATTGTTAGCTTTATTTATTACTATATTAATTTTTGTTTTAATTATATCAATCAGTTATTATGGGACAAAAAAGAGGGTAAAATGGATTAACGATCCAATCGAAATTCGATCCCCTAGAATAATGTACAGAAAGCGATCGCTCTGGATATCAATCCTCATTGTTACTCTCATCATCGCTTGCAGCACCTCTTCTTCCCACCCAATAAGCTCAACTCGCAGCAAAGTCAGTAAATTTTCGTTTATATGGAGCCTTAAAAGCCAAAACGATATCCTGTTTAGGGACTCCAGCTTCTACTAATTCATTAGCTACTCCAATTTCTGTCCCATCCCGTTCGATCCAAATTTTACCCTCTTTAATTTCTACATAAATAATACAACCAAAGACTCGTGTGAAATTCTGCCAACCCATATTCATAACTTGATAGCGATCGCGCTCCGTGTCAAATAACGATTTAACTTCCGTCTGGCGATTTGAGTGATTTTTAGCATGACGCTCTAGAATATTTTGGACGATTTCTGGATAATTTAGTCTCTCCATAGAACAATCTCCTCTTGCGCTGGATTGAAAATCAGTAATTTGAGTTGATATTCACCAATGATTCTTTGAATAAACTGGCGACTAAAAAACTCATTGTAAACATCGACTGGAATCGCTAAATACAGAACCCGATCCGGTTCAGTCAATCTCAAGGCTGAACGGTAGTTGAGACATTGACCCAGAGCTAGGTGAAATTCAGATACATCTGAGGGGCCTAAAAAGACTTGATTTCTACGGCTATTTTTTTACCGGTTTTTTCAGCAGCTAAAATTTTCTCTGCTGTTAGGTCTATGTAAAAATCAATATCCTCAACTTGAATAAAGAGATTTTCATCGGTAATTGTCCATTTATCTTTTTCGAGGGCTGTTTTAACGGTATGATGAAATATGTCTTTAGCTGGCATACTCGAATGAAATCTGTTTTACCACTACTCATACCATAAAGCGATCGCCAACTGATGTAAAGATTACTGATGCCCAGTAATTACCACGCTCCAATTGATAATTCACTGGTTTATAGGAATGTTTAAAAAACGATCGCTCTGGATATCGATCCTCGTTGTTACCCTAATCATCGCTTGCAGCACCTCTTCTTCCTCCGTTCCCAAACTGCGCGATAAGCATCATCAACCGTTTTCGAGCGAGAGTATCTGGAACATGCCCATTGGTGCTGATGCCCAATACAGTGGGGCAGGTTTAGGTCAAGCCAAACGGTTTTCCCCGGAAATCAACTATTACATTGTTACCCAGGAAACCGATCCTCAAGTGCCTTGGTATTTCCCGCAAAACTGGGGGGTGGGGCGATGCGAGTTGGGGGGTAGGCAATTAGGAAAGATTCATGTTCGAGCAGACTTAATTGTGCCCGATGCCACAGAAAACAAAACTCCGAATAATGCGGCTGCTTTTTTGGCTCCTGATGGAGAAACTTTAATTCAGTTAAACCCTCTGACTCGCTGCGAAAAAGGCGGGCCAGTTTTTGGCCATCCTACCCCCAGAGAAGAAAATATCTATGGCATGGGAATTACGGGAGGTCAAGGAGGTTCTGGGTTATCCAGTATTGGGGGAACCATTCGCTTAGGGGAGTTGTTGCCTTCTGCGCCTCCCATTCCCCATGTTCTAAAATTATTGGTTTATGCCCATCAATATCTCTATCGAGAACCTCCAGGGTATCGATGGCCGGCTGTTCGTTCTGATGCTTATGCCTACAAGGATGATTCTCCCCTCCGATATGGTGGCTCAAATCCGAAGTTAGTTATGGGCGCTCTGTTAGCGATTCCTCCAGAGATGAGGGAAGACGATTTAGGGCTGCAAACCCTGCCGGGAAAAAAGCTATTTCACGCCCTACAGGACTATGGGGGGTATATTGTTGATGATACCGCTTGGGATAATTATGCGATCGCCCTGGAAAGCGGAGCCGAAACAGAATTTGAGTTGACCTACGGTTATTCCTTTGGTAAAAATTCTGGGCCCTTTTATGAGGATATCAATCAACTCTTTCGAGCTTTATCCATCGTCGATAACAATACCCCTGAAACCCTGGGAGGAGGAGGAACCCCACGCCAACCCCTAGCTCCCCCCATTGGGAATTAGTATGCAGCGCTACGGGCTGCTATGAGGTGCATTACAGCAGTTTTCGCTGTTCTGCGGTACATTGTGGAATTTTAATTACAGCAGTTTTCGCTGCTATGCGGTACATTTCGATCCCCCCAACCCCCCTTAAAAAGGGGGGCAGTAAAAGTCCCCCTTTTTAAGGGGGATTTAGGGGGATCTTTTCTGACTGTACCTCATTACCGCGCGAAGCGCTG
>NZ_JAQPOK010000116.1 GCF_030068445.1 Roseofilum halophilum BLCC-M91
CCCAAATGCCTTTAGAGGCTATGGGATAGAGAGGTGCGTAGTTCACCCAAGGAGAATTAATCTCTCGAAGCCAAAATGAAGGGGATTTCTGAAATGGAATCCATGTCTTGTTTATATCTGACTATATTTTGGTTAACTATAATGTATTTATTGGGTTGCATTGATTGATGATGGGTGTGTATGTTGGAAAGTTGGCGAAAAGAAGGGGGATTTACGCTGATTGAGTTGTTGGTGGTTATTGCCCTGATCGCTATTGTTATGGCTATAAGTTTGCCCAGTTATTTGCGGTTTGTGCGGCTGCAAGAGTTGAAGTTAGCAAGGGAAGAGCTTCATCTAGCCCTTAAGGAGGCTCAGAGTAATGCTAAACGGGATAAGTTGGTGTGGCAGGTGAGTTTTCGCAATAATCCCCATCCCCAATATGCGGTTCATCAACGGTTACCGAGTGGCTCGGATTTGACGGGTTTAAATTGGCAAGATTTAAACCGCAATATCTTGATTATTGATGGAAAAAATCAGAATGAAACGACGTTTTATCAGTATACTAGGGGCGTAAATAAGGGGATCTGGCGGATGCAGTTTAATCATCACGGCCATCCGAATGGGCAGTTGGGTCGGATTACGGTGGGGTTTAAGGATAGCGATCTACAGAATAAGCGCAGACCTTTACGGTGCGTGATTGTGTCTACGTTGTTGGGAGCGATGCGAAGGTCCCACGAACAAACTAAAAAGGAGAATGGGAAATACTGTTATTAAAGTTTTGCTCTTGCCCAACTCCCTGCTGATTTTAGGGTGGAATCACGATCATGATTAAGTTTGGGTGGCGCTGGATACTGATTAGCCTGTTGGTGTGTCTGTTAACCTTGGTTGCTTACCCTAGTTGGGGACGCTCTCCGTTTAGCCCGATTGAACAATGGGCAACTGTGGAAATGGATGGGAAGGTTTTATTTGAAATTAGGGGCCTGGTGAGCTTTCCGGCTTCGGAGAGAGCAGAGTTTATTAATACCCGGCTCGAAGAATTGCTGCAAACCCATTTAAGGGCGGGTTCACCTGCTCCCCAATATTCGATCAATCCGGATAATGAGCAATCGATTTTAAGTTTTAACAATTCCTATTTGTTGACGGTGACTCCTGTGGATGTGCGGGGGGAGCGCACCACTGAATCTCAAGCGCGGCGCTATGCAACCCTGATTTTAGATGGTATTGAGACGGCCCAGTATGAGCGCACGGCTGACTATTTGCGTCAAGCGGCATTGGTGATGCTGGGGGTGCTGTTTATTGCCCTTGGGGTTCATGTAGGAGTCAATAAGGGCGTGCATTGGGGAGAGAGTCGCCTAAGAATGTTGATGGACTCTGGGAAATTGAAGTTTGGGCGCTTGCAAATTCCGGATAGATTACTGCATCGGTTAATGAAGTTGGGCCGTTTCGGGCTTTTGTTCGGGCTGTGGTGGTCGGTGGGCTATTATCTGACGGATTTGTTGCCGCTGTTGCGGCGATCGCGCTATTGGCTTTTTGATCTGATTTTGGAGAGCTTAACCGATCCGGTTTTTACCCTGAATGAGAATAGCTATTCCCTGTTGGATCTGCTGACGCTGATTGCCTTGACGGTGGGGTTATGGTTTGGGGTGCGATCGCTCACTCGCCTCTTCCGAACTCGCGTCCTGGCGTTTACGAGTAGCGATCGCGCCGTGCAAGATGTGTTAGGGGTGCTGTTGCAATCTTTGCTCATGTTTCTGGGGCTGTTGATTATTTTACAAATTTGGGGATTAGATGTTAGCTCCCTCACCATTATTGCTAGTGTACTGGGGGTAGGGATCGGGTTTGGACTACAAAACATCGCCAATAATTTGATCAGTGGCTTGATTATTACCTTCGAGCGCCATGTGCAAGCGGGGGATTTTGTGGAGGTGGCGAACTTGATGGGAACTGTGGAAAAAGTAGGCGCTCGCAGTACCCAAATTTTAACTTTGGATCAAGTTTCGATTATTGTGCCCAATTCCCGGTTTTTGGAAACGGAGGTGATTAACTGGAGCCATAGTAACCCGGTGTCGCGGTTGCGTTTGCCGGTGGGGGTTTCCTATAATTGCGACCCAGATCGGGTGCGCTCTGTGCTTTTAAATACGGCTGAGTCCCATCCGGATGTGATGGTTGAACCTGCTCCCCAGGTGTTATTTAAGGGGTTTGGGGATAGTTCTTTGGATTTTGAGCTGTTGGTGTGGATTAGGGAACCGCGTCAACAGTTTCAGCTCACAAGTGACCTCTATTTTTGCTTAGAGAAAGCGCTACGCTACTATAATTTGGAGATTCCCTATCCTCAACGGGATTTACATCTGCGATCGACCCATATAGACGAGATTCTACAGCACCTGCAAAACGGCGCAGAAAATCCCCAACCCCAGAATAATCTTTCCTTGGAGTTAACGGATACAGCATTGGAGTATCTGGTGCAGAAGATGCAAGGGGAAGAAGGGGTAGAGATTAAGGATCGATGGTATCGGGGGAATTTTTATCCGGGTGTGTTTGTGGCCGCAGAAGCGGTAGATTGGTGGATGAAGGAATTGAAGGTTAAGCAAGGGCAAGCGGTGCAGTTAGGGCAGGTGTTGTGCGATCGCCAAATCATCCATCACGCTTTTCAGGATATCCCCTTTCAGGATAGTTACGAGTTTTACCGCTTTTATAGCAGTTGAGATCTGAATGTTACCACAATCGTTGTACTGGATAGCGATCGAAGATGATATCAATACTTAAAATCGGTATTTGACTCACGAATACTTGTGCAATTAACAATCGGTCAAATGGATCGCGATGAGGGTTAGGAAGTTGTTCCAAAGCAAAAATATGAGCCAGTTCAATCGGTAAAATCTGTAAGCCGTTGACTTGTTGTTGACGATCTATGACTTCCGAAAGGGGTAAATTCAGTGTTAGCTTATTAAGCTGGATTTTGATTTGCATTTCCCAAATACTCACTAAACTGAAAAATAAAGTATTATTCGAGTCTCTCAGAATCTGGGTTGCTTGTGTTGACAACTTTTGTGGTTCTATTGCTAACCAAATTAAAACATGAGTATCGAGTAAAATGTTCATTCTTCCTCTGTCCAAAACCCATCGGGCAGAGGATCGTTAAAATCATCACTCGTCCAACCCATACCCTGATGTAAACCTAAAACTCGTTGTGGCGTGGGAGAGGATGCTGCTTCATTAGAAGTAGAACTTTCCATGGACTGAGTTTGCCTCTCCAGCAGAAACTCGGCAAAAACTAACAACATCTGTTGATTGTCTGGTCTTAGCTTCTGCAATTTTATCGATAAATCTTCTATAACACTTAGAGTTTGAGAAGTCATAATTGGCGACTTTATACTACTGTCTGTTGACAGTATAACATTTCTGCTCCGTGCGATCGCCAAATCATCCATGAGGATTCCCATTACCCATTACCGCACGTAGCGCTATAACTTCAGCCATCGCGCTGCTGGAACGAGGGTAAACCCTTGAATGGAGACAGAAATGAGGACAATAAAAAAGACGACATTAAAAATGGTGTTCGCATCTTCTAAGTTCATCGTAATCGGCACAATGGCTAAGATAATTGGCACCGATCCCCTGAGACCAACCCAAGAAATAAACAGCTTTTGCCGCAAGTGATACTTTGTCCAAGCGAGACCCATAAATACACTGAGGGGACGAGCGACGAGCATCAGAAATAAGGCAATAATAATGGCAACAGGGGCGATCGCCGGAAGTTGAGAGGGAAAAACTAATAATCCTAACACTAAAAACATGGTAATTTGCATCAACCAGGAAATCCCTTCATGAAAATCGATAATCGTTTCTTTGTAGGGAAATTCCTGATTTCCTAATACCACTCCGGCGATATAAACGGCCAAAAAACCATTACCCTGTAATAAGGTCGCCACCCCATAAGTGAGCAAGACTCGCGCAATACTGCCCACTGGATACAAGGCTTTCGTATCTAAATGGAGACGATTGGTCATCCAACTCATTAAGTTTCCTGCGCCATAACCCACTAATGTGCCGACACAAAGTTGAGTCATTAAGGCTAAAGCTAAGGTTCCTAAAGACCCCTCTTTTGCGGTGAGCATTCCCACTAAAGTCGTGGTGAGCAAGACGGCCATGGGATCGTTGCTCCCGGATTCCAATTCTAACAGGGGTTGTAAATTATCTTTTAGGTCTAATTTACTGGCTTTGAGAATTGAAAAAACGGCGGCTGCATCGGTTGAGGAAATAATCGCCCCTAATAATAATCCCTCTAGCCAAGTAATGCCATCAAATCCGAGGGAGAAGGAGGAAAAAGACCCCAAGACTAACCAAGCAAAGGTTCCCAGGCTCAATACAGTTATGCCGACACCGAAAGTTGAGAGAATTAACCCTTGTGCCAGAACGGGACGGATATGGCTCCATTGAGTGTCTAATCCTCCTGCAAATAGGATAAAGATTAAGGCAATATCGCCGATATTTTTGGCTAATTCATAATTTTCAAATTCAATACCACCGATGCCTTCCGATCCGGCTAACATGCCAATGAATAGGAAGATGAGCAATCCGGGAATCCCGAATTTTCGGGAGAGTTTACTGGACATAACGCTGGCGAGGAGGAGGATGCCAGCAGCGATAAAGATATAGTCTAGGGATAGCATTCGTAGGGTAATTTAAATCTAAGTGTTTGTATTAAGAATTAGCGATCGACTAGGTTTAGGGTATTTCCGAATCGTTCATGGAAGTCAGGAGGGGAAAAGATCGATTGATTTTTTTCATCTGCAAGGGTTTTGTCGGTTCTGTCTCTTTAAGGATTACCATATTTCCGTTTAGTTGGGGGGGCGATCGCGGTATAATCCATCCAGTTTGCCAGCATCAGCCGTTTCAGGATAGTTATGAATTTGACCGCTTTTACCCGGATGAAGGAGAGCCAAGGATGGGCAGGATTAATCGTTGAAATGTCTTGTTTATCTTGGGTTTGGCTGATTGGAGTGTGGACGCTGCTGTGTAATGCCATGGTGTTGCGTCAAGCGACATTGGAGACGTTATTGCCATTTTCGGCGATCGCCCTCATTTTAGCGGTTGCTGGTTTTTTTCTCAGTTTCCAGGCAGTGATTCCTGACTCCTTCTCCCTAGCCAAAGATAGCGCAGAACCCTCCAAACCGCAGCTCGGCAAAGATCTAGCCCTCCCTTTGGGTATAGCGGTAATCTTAGTCATTATTTATGGCATAACCGATAATTTTGTCCTCTTTTGGAGTTTAGCCACGTTCGGATTAGCTATTTCCTACTGGCAACTGATCCGCAAATCTCCAGAAAAGTTTGTCTTAAAATTACCCAAAATGGCCTCCTGGGAATGGCTGCTTGGATTAGCCGCTCTCGCCATTATTGCTACGGCGATCATACACCGCACCCATGGGGATGATGCCTTTTATCTCAACCTGATGGTAGCCGCTTTAGATCGTCCCGATCGCCCCCTAATGGTTCATGATGCGATGCATGGTGTGCCCAATGTGCCCCTGCTTTTACCGGTTTATCGGGTGCATTCTGTCGAACTTCTAGCCGCCGTAATTAGCCAAATGACTGGTATTTCCCATCTTTGGGTGCGAAATTTCTGGCAACCTCTGGCGATCGCTCCCTTAGTTATTTTTGCCTCTGCCCTCTTTTTCCGGGTAATTACGCCTCGAAACTGGTTAAGCGTCACTACCGTTACAACCTTCTTACTGATCGTTTTAACCACGGCTGCCGGGTTAGGCAATTTCTCCCTCGCTCGTCTGCAACAGGGTAAACCCCTCTTTGTTGCCATCCTGGTTCCTCTGATTATTGTCTATACTCTTCGGTATCTGACTGCACCGAGTGGTTGGAAATGGATCATTCTTACCTTCGCTAATATTGCCGCCGTGGGCTGTAGTTCTACCGCTCTCTATGCCGCTCCGTTAACGGTATTGCTTACCACTTGTGGATACTGGCATCCGACGGGAAAAGCTGCCTGGCGATCGGTATCGGTTTTAACGACTACGGCTTATCCGTTGGCGATCGCCCTCCTCTTCGTCACTCAAGTCAAAACCTCCTCCCCCAACATGAGCGATCCCAACTTTGAGGCGATCGTTAATAACGACTTTGTGCTACAACTCCACCATGGCATCGGAGGATACTTCTTTTGGGTAGCCACCTTAGCAACTTGGGCAGTTTTAAGCGATCTCAATATGCGCCGATTTCTCCTCGGCATCATCCTCGCCTTCATGCTCATCTTTATGAATCCCTTCCTGCAAGAATTTTGGGCAGTCAACCTAACCGGAGTCCCCACCTTTCGCCGCCTCTGGTGGGTAATTCCCCGCCATCTTCTCCTCGGCATCTTACTCAGTTTTCCCCTGCTTACCTATCCCTTTTCAAAACATCCAAAACCAGTAAAACTCACCTTTTATGCCTTTGTTTCCACCGCTTTAATTGTCCTCTCTACTAGCCTTTCCCCTAACCCCTACTCTCCCCAAATTGACTTCAACCGCATCCAATACCGCTTTCCTCCCCAACCCAAACTCCCCCAACAAAAACTCAATCTCATTAACCGCATCCAGGATAAAGTGCCCCCCGAAACCTATATCTTAGCCCCCGCTTCCCCCGTCGGCAAAGAAGTCGCAGGAGACGAATTAGCCCGATGGATGATTGTCCCTCGAACTCCCCTATATCCCATTGTCGTCACCGAAAGCTATCTACAAATCACCAATTTCTTCCCCGAAGCAGAAGCACAGCAGCGCCGCATTCTCTCCCAATACATCAGTGGCGTAAATCGTCCCCCCAACGCTCCCCAGGTTTTAGAATCTGCCATTTCTGAATTATCTATCAAAGCCGTTATCGTTCCCCTTACGAATCCCTGGGAACCGGAAATTAATGCCATTCTCTCCTCATTAGGCTTTCAGGTAACCATTATCGATCATTATGCCCTTTGGATTTTATAGTTCCCTGTTGGTAGTTTGTACTTTATGATTTAGTACACTTGACAATTAGTTCAATTTTTTGTATTATTTTACCAGAAGTGTTGAACGGCAACGGGATAATCATCTCTGGGCAGAGCCGCTAAGATTTTTTTGACAGACGGGGGAACTTTCACTAACATAGTTATTAGTTATTATTTTTTTCTGCTCTCTATCTTACCAGATTTGAGAGCTTTTTTCTCCATCTATTCTTA
>NZ_JAQPOK010000117.1 GCF_030068445.1 Roseofilum halophilum BLCC-M91
ATGGTTTTCCCATTACCCATTACCCATTACCCATTACCGCGCGAAGCGCTGTATTAGAGCAGAAGGTATCAGAATAGTGTCCTCCTCTGGGACGGGGGAGGCAAACGCCAATGGAGAGGATGTAAGACCCATTCGTGGACGTAAATCCAAGATGAGGCAATCTTCTGTGAAGTTGGAAGCCCACACTGTACCGCCCTAGTCAGTGTGGGTAGTTCACTCATTAATTCTTTGATTGGGTGGGGGAGCAAGTACAGTTAAGCTCTTGGGAACACATTCGACTTCAATGGGGGTTGTACCAATAATTTCTCCATCTAAGACCACTTTTTGCTCCGGATGGGTGGCGACTTTGACCTTGCGCGTGCGGACTCCCAGGGTGTCTTCCCGTTGAATGGGGGTTTTGGTGAGTCCGGAACCAAATAAATCAATCATGGCATTCACCGTAGCTAATTTGGTCTCAGCCGTAATAATCACCACTTCCAATAAGCCATCATCGGGAATCACTTCACCCATCCCTTGGGCCATCACCGAAGTAGGTGGCGCAGTATTGGCAATGGTAATGGCTCCCGCTTGGAAGGTTTTCAGTACCCCATCGATTTCCATTTCTACCTCAAAGAGTTCATGCTCTCGCACTTGCTTCCATCCTGCCATGATATAGGCGAGGGGGCCCCAACGATTTTTGGCTTCCCGGTCTGCTTTTTCAATAGCTCCGGCTTCATAACCGACACCGGCTAAGAGGATCATGGGTTGACCATTGCACAACCCCACATCGATGACGCGAGTCATCCCGGTCACAATCACATCGCAGGCGGTGCGAATGGGGGTTAAGCTGGAAATGATACCGAGGGCGTTGGCAAAGGCGTTGGCGGTTCCTCTGGGAATTACGCCTAGGGGAATCTCTGTGCCCATTAAGGCTCCAGCGACAGCAGATACGGTTCCATCCCCTCCAGAGGCAATGATCAGATCGACTTCTTTGGCGATCGCCGCTTTCGCTAAATCTTCTGGGGCATCATTGCGGGTAGTCATGGATACCGTAAGCTGGAAATAGGGTTCCAATAACTGCCGAATCAATAATAGGTCTTGTCGAGAGTTCCCTTGACCGGAAACCGGATTAAAGATTAAGTGAGCTGTGCGGGTGCGTCGCAGACTGGTAATGACGGCTTCTGCGGTGGATAAATTGGTGGCAAGAGCCACATTATGCACTTCACAAATCCGCAGAAGGGCATTAATATCCGGTTCGTGGGGTTGGGCATAGAGGGGGTCAATGAGGAAAATGACCGCTCTCACTTCGCCTGTGGCCACTTGGGAGGCAATTTGGGCATCCCCCCCCAAGGGGCCCGATAACAGCCGTTCTACGGTTAATCCGGTGCCAGAGTTGATCCGCTCTCCGGTGGTTCCCGTGGCAATCAGGGGATAGCAAGAGAGTAATTTAGCGTGTTTTTGGGCAAAGTCAACGATATCGTCTTTCTTACTATCGTGGGCAATGAGGGCAATTTTTTGATTCATTGGTAATGGGTGATTGGTAATGGGTGATTGGTAATGGGTAATTGGATTAAGTAGGGGCAGGTTAACCCATATTTCTTAATCCTCACCCATAACTTCTGTAAACCTGCCCCCAACAGGGTTAAGAAACTGGGGAGGTGGGATTGAGTTCTTGGTGGATATTTTCGATTAGAGGATTCAGGGTTTGTCGATAGCCTAACCAAGCGGCGATCGCTTGAGCATCATTGGCAGCATTTTGGCGCAGCAGGGCGACTCCATTTTCAAATCGGAGAATCCCATAACTGCGCTGTTGCACGAGCGTATCAATCAGGACTACATTATAGTAAAACAAGTGTCGTTTTTGGGGAAAAGCGGCTTGATAGCGTTGCAACCCCCAAAGATCCGCCACTACATACTCCACTTGTTGGCGATCGTGCTGAGCATCGCTGAACTCAACTGCTGGCAACTGAATAATCTCCCGTCTTTCAGAAAGATGGGGAATCATTTCCTGAGTTACTGACACACTCGCCTCCGGTGGAATTTTATCAATCATCGAGCGAATCTTCGCCGCATGTTCCCATTGTTGCGGCAAAGAAACAAATACCAATGGATTAACCGAATCGGGAATGAGAAAATAAAACGTTTGACTCGGATTAGTCGTAATTGTCAGCAGAATGGACACCATCATGCAAGCTGACCAAATCTTCTGAAATCGAGGAGTTAACGGCTGAGGATAAAGCCTGTGGGAATTGCGGTGTCCAGACCACCAAAGAATTGCCCCATAAAATAAACCCGGAACCACCGCCATAGCAGAGTCCATCGTAATGGCTAATACTGATAATCCTTGACCAAGAAGTAAAAACAACAAGAAAAAACCCGAAATACACCAAGCTGCGGGAGCAACAGCCGGAATGAAGGCTAAGGGTAATCCCTGATTTAGTAAATATCTGAGGGGTTTTCCCGGAGAACTAATGACTTCCAAAATCAATAACCACGGCTGGTAAATTATCCTCCCAATTATTTGGAAGACCGAAGTTTCATCGGTCTTGAAATATGGCCCCAATTGCTCGATCGGAAATTGCTGATGGATATCATCAGCAATTTGGGGCATAATGAGATTCGTGACCGTTAAAACATAAACAATACTTAACGTACATAATCCCATACCTAAGCGGGTATAGCGTTGACTCAGAATCAAATAAATGCCCATGCCAAACACAATTAAACCTGCCTGTTCATGCACCCCTAAAATACATACAATTAAAGGAAAAAATAGCCACCACCACCGCTTTTCTAAGGCAAGTAAGGCGCTAAAAACTAAGAGGGGAAGTTGAGCGATCGCATGAAAATTGGATAGGGTTGGCCCCAATACAGCCGTAGCGCTATAAAAGCTACAGGCAATCATCCCAGAGACTGGAGGATTCAGGTATTCTCTCGCTAAGGCATACAAGACTAACCCCGCCGCCGTCACTAAAGTTACTTGAAGAACGATCAAGGTCACACCATGGGGAAAGAGAGCATAAAGGGGCAACCAGAGGAGCGTTGCCGGTGTAAAGTGCTGCCCTAGATAGTTGTAGGTTATCGTGGAAATTTCGCCCCCATAGATCGCGTCTGGTGAGAGTACGGAAGCCAGAGAAGTATGAAAAAACCGACCCTGGAGACTGTTCCAGAATATCTGATTGAATAATCCCCGATCGCTGGTGGAATAAAAAGTGTAATGGCGGTGTAACGTCAGGGTGAGGCTAAACAGGAAAAAGGCGATCGCCGCCAACCCAACCCGTCTCAGACTTGAAGACCTTGATACGCTAAACAGAGTTTGCCCCATGGGATTTGTACTTTAGGTTAATATAATAGCTAAAATCCCAATTTACCCAAAAACTTATAGACACTAATGCCACTAAAGCTACCCGGTTATCAAATCAAGGAAAAAATCTACCAAGGAGAGCGAACCTTAGTCTATTGCGGACTTCGGGATGCTGACTCCCTGAACGTAGTGATTAAAATCCTCCGTAATGAATACCCCAGCTTTAGCGAATTACTACAATTTTACAATCAGTACACCATTGCCAAAAATCTGAACTCAAATAGCATCGTCGTCCCCTTAAGCCTAGAGCGCTATGGCAATGGCTATGCCTTAGTGATGGAAAACTTGGGCGCTATTTCTCTCGACAAAATAATACACAACCATGACGCACTAGATTTAGGCAACTGTTTGCAGATTGCCATTCAACTGGCTGACATCTTACAAGAATTAGACCGCAACCGAGTCATTCACAAAGATATTAAACCCGCCAACATCCTCATTCAGCCAGACACCCAGGAAATTAAACTCATTGATTTTAGCATTGCCACCCTACTGCCCAGGGAAGCCCAAGAAATTAAAAATTTCAACGTCTTAGAAGGCACTCTCGCCTATATTTCTCCCGAACAAACCGGGCGCATGAATCGAGGCATCGACTACCGCAGCGACTTCTATTCCTTGGGCGTGACCTTATACCAATTGCTAACCGGAGCTTTACCCTTCAGCAGCACTGACCCCATGGAATTGGTACATTGTCACATTTCCCAACAGCCTGTACCGCCCTCAGCCAGAAACTCTACAATCCCGCCAATGGTTTCCGATATTGTCATGAAACTGATGGCCAAAAATGCCGAAGACCGCTATCAGAGTGCCTTGGGATTAAAATTCGATCTAGAAACCTGTTGGCAGCAATGGCAAGAAACCAAAAAAATAGAACCCTTTGAGTTAGCCACACGGGACATTGCCGGGCGCTTTCTGATTCCCGAAAAACTCTACGGCAGAGAAACAGAAATCCAAACCTTACTAACCGCCTTCGAGCGGGTGGCAGAAGGCAACACCGAAATGATGCTCGTGGCGGGATTTTCCGGAATTGGCAAAACCGCCGTTATTAATGAAGTTCACAAGCCCATTGTGCGGCAAAGGGGCTATTTTATCAAAGGAAAATTTGACCAGTTCAACCGCAACATTCCCTTTAGCGCTTTCGTGAGTGCCTTTCGGGATTTGATGCAGCAATTATTAGGAGAATCAGACGCTCAGTTGGCACAGTGGAAAGAGAAGATTCTCGCGGCCTTGGGCGAAAATGGGCAAGTCATTATTGATGTTATTCAAGAGTTAGAGTCAATCATTGGCACACAGCCCCCAGTTCCGGAACTCTCTGGCAATGGGGCCCAAAATCGCTTCAACCTATTGTTTCAGAAATTCATTCAAGTTTTTACGACCCAAGAGAATCCCTTGGTCATTTTTGTTGACGACCTTCAATGGGCAGATTCAGCCTCTCTGAAGTTGATGCAACTGCTAATGAGCGAGAACAAGACGGGTTATCTGCTCTTGCTAGGAGCCTATCGAGATAATGAAGTTTCTCCAGCCCACCCGTTAATGCTCACTCTAGAGGAAATGGGCAAATTGGGAGCGAAGATAAATACCATAACTCTCGCGCCCTTAAGTGAAACCGATCTGAATTTATGGGTGGCAGATACCCTGAGTTGCACCCAAGAACTGGCCTGGTCTTTAAGTGAATTAATTAATCAAAAAACCAAGGGAAATCCATTTTTTACGACCCAATTTTTGAAGGGATTGCATAAAGAGGGTTGGATTACTTTCGATCGCGATTTAGGCTATTGGCATTGCGACCTAACCCAAGTGCGGCAGTTGTCCCTGACGGATGATGTGGTGGAGTTTATGGCCACTCGGCTGCACAAGCTACCGGAAAACACCCAGGAGAGTTTGAAGTTAGCTGCCTGTATTGGGAATCAGTTTGACTTGCAGACCTTGGCTATTGTCAGTCAACAGTCTCAGACGGAAGTGGCCGCGGCGTTGTGGAAGGCCCTGCAAGAAGGCTTAGTGTTGCCCCTAGGCCAGACCTATAAGTTTTTCCAAGATCCCCCTAAATCTCCCTTGTCAAGGGGGACTAAGGACGAGGAAAATGTACGAACAGAGGAAATCTCGGTAGGATATAAGTTTGTACACGATCGCGTCCAACAAGCGGCTTATTCTCTGATCCCAGAAGATCAAAGGCAAATTACCCATTACCACATCGGACAATTGCTGCTAGAACAAACTCCCCCAGAACTCAGGGAAGAGCGCATTTTTGAGTTAGTCGGTCAATTAAACTATGGGACGGCTTTGATTACTAAGCAGCAAGAACGTAATGAACTCGCCCAACTCAATCTGGTTGCCTGTCGTAAAGCCAGAGCTGCCACTGCCTATCAAGCGGGTCGTGATTATGCTCAGACGGGATTATCGTTGCTGGGAGAACACCCCTGGCAACGGCACTATCCAATCAGTCTAGAGTTTCACGAAATCGCCGCCGAACTGGCCTCCCTGTGCGGTGATTTTGAGGAAATGGAACAGTTTGTGGAGACGGCGATCGCTCAGGGGCGATCGCTACTGGAAAAGGTCAATGTTTACCGCACTAGAATTCAAGCCAATATTTCCCAGAATCAACTGACCGAAGCCATTGCGATCGCCCTACAACTGCTGCAACAGTTAGGAACTCCCCTGCCGACACAACCCACAGAGGAGGATATTCAACAAGCCATTGCCGAGATCGGACAACTGCTAGGAGACCGGGAAATTGAAGACTTAATTAACCTACCAGAGATGAAGGATCGGGAAAAAATGGCGATCGTACAAATTGCCAACAGTATCATACCCGTTGCGTATATCGCTGTGCCTCCCCTCTTTCCGATCCTGATTTGCTTGTCGGTTAAACTCTCGATCCAATACGGCAATACATTAGCGTCAGGTTTTGGTTATGTTTGCTATGGAACCATTGCTGGTAACCTCTTGAAAGATGTGAGCGCTGGGGTCAAGTTTGGTCATTTAGCCCTAGATGTGGTGTCTAAACTCGATGCCAAAGCGATTAAGCCAGAGGTAACCAACGCGGCGGGTTTGTTCATCTTACACCGTCAATCTCATATTAAAAATGTGCTGGCGCTCCTACAAGAGAGCTATAGAAGTGCCCTCGAAGTGGGTAATCAGGAGTTAGCCGGATATTGTGCCCAAAATGTGTGTCTCAATTCCTTTTGGTGCAGCCAGTCCCTGGCCGCTTTAGAACAGCAGACTCGTGTGTATTGCCAGGGTTTGATGCAATTAAATCAAGTGACAACCGCCAATTACTGTCGAATTTATTGGCAATCCATCTTAAATTTGCAGGGCCTAGGAGAGTGCCCCAGCATTTTGTCTGGGAAAGCGCTGGTTGAAGCGGAATTTCTGCCGGTATTGACTGCTGCCCATGACTGGTTTGGGCTGTATTTATTTCACTTATATAAGCTGATGCTTGCCTATTTCTTTGGCGAAATAGAATTGGCTCAAGAACAGGCAGTTACTACCCGCCAATATTTAATCGCTGGCGTGGGGATGGTCAGCGAACCGGCATTTTATTTTTATGATGCTTTGAGTGTTCTGGCAGACTCGACAGGGGAACCGGAGGCATTAGAGCGGGTAGAACAAAACCAAACCCAATTGCAAGAGCAATGGGCCCGTCATGCCCCCATGAATCACCAACATAAGGTGGATTTGATCGCAGCCGAAAAAGCGCGAGTGTTAGGCAACAAGGCTGAGGCGATCGCACTGTACGATCGCGCCATAGCCGGAGCTAAAGAAAACGAATTTTTACAAGAAGAGGCTCTCGCCAACGAACTGGCGGCTAAATTTTACCTCGATTGGGGTAAAAAAACAGTCGCCAGCAGTTACATGACGGATGCCTACTATGCTTATGCTCGCTGGGGTGCGAAAGCCAAAACCGACCAACTCGAACGGCAATATCCCCAACTGCTCTCTGCCATTGTGCAACCGTTTGACCGCTTACAACTGATAAGCGGTCAAACCGTTGCTTCTAAATTGACGCGAACGGTGAGTTCGAGTAGCAGCAGCACTGGCTTGATGCTGGACTGGGCAACAGCCATGAAAGCGGCTCAATCTTTATCGAGCGAAATCCATCTGGATAAACTGATTTCGAGCTTAATGAAAGCAGCCATGGAAAATGCGGGAGCCGATCGCGCTATTTTGCTTTTAAGCCAACAAGACACTTGGCAAGTCGTCGCCCGATATGCCCTCCAGATGGGGCAATTGCATTCAATGCCCACAGAAGACGATATCGCCCTACCAACAAGCGTGATGAATAAGGTCAAACGCAGCCAACAACCGACGATCGTTAACGATGTTTCTCGCGAACCTCAGTTGGCAGGCGACTCCTATTTGTTGCAAGAGCCACCGAAAAGTCTCCTGTGCTACCCGATCCTGAATCAAGGCAACCCGATCGGCATTCTCTATCTGGAAAATCATGTGGCGGTGGGAGCGTTTACCACAGATCGCATCGAACTTTTAAATCTGCTCTGTTCCCAAGCCGCGATTTCCCTCGAAAATGCCCGTCTCTATGAGCAGTCCCAAGACTATGCCCAGAAACTGGAAGCATCTCTCAAAGAGCTAAAGCAAGCGCAACTGCAACTGGTGCAAAGTGAGAAAATGTCCGCTTTGGGAAACTTGGTGGCGGGAGTTGCCCACGAAATTAATAATCCCGTGGCATTTATTGCGGGTAATATCAACCCAGCACGAGAGTATTTAGAAGATTTGTTCGGATTGATTGACCTGTATCAGGAAGAATATCCAGAGCCAACCGAAGCCATAGCAGAAGAAATTGAAGCGATCGATCTGGAGTTTCTGAGGGAAGACTTACCGAACCTGATTTCTTCCATGCGGGAAGGAACCAATCGCATCGGCCATATTAGTGATTCTTTACGCACCTTTTCCCGTGTGGACAAAGATTATAAAGTGCCGTTTAATTTACATCACGGGATTGATAGTACATTGCTGATTCTCAAACATCGTCTGAAAGCCAACGAACAGCGTCCAGGGATTGAAATTGTCAAAGACTATGGAGAACTGCCGGAGGTGGAGTCTTTTCCTGGACAGATCAACCAAGTGTTTATGAACCTGATTGCTAATGCGATCGATGCTTTAGATGAGACAAATCAGGGACGCAGTTTTGATGAGATTACTGAGAATCCTAATCTGATTAGGATTAAAACCTCAGCGACAGCGCAGGAAGTGACGATCCAGATTGCTGATAATGGGATTGGGATGCCTCTAGAGGTGCAAGAGCGCCTCTTTGAGCAAGGATTTACCACCAAGGCAGTGGGTAAAGGTACGGGGTTAGGAATGGCGATCGCCTATCAAATTATTGTCGAAAAACATGGGGGGACGATTACTTGTACTTCTGAGTTGGGCAAAGGTACGGAGTTTACGATTCGGCTTTCTGTATAAATCATTTTCTCATTAGAAGGAAAGTTTTTGGAATAGGTGAGCCACAGGTAAGCTAAATCCAGGAATTACTTCTTCACCCTCTAAAGCGTCAACAGATTTGAGCAGGCGATCGGGTTCTTGGGCAGAGCGATAAACTAAGACATAGTGTTCGCTCGGATGAATCATCCAGGCTAGGCGAGTACCATTATCAAAATAGTCCACCAGTTTGTCATGCATTTCTTCAACGGTATTCCCAGGAGATAGGACTTCAACAACCAGATCGGGCGCACCCTCCAAAAATCCAGAGGGAAGTTCAGTCATCCCTTGCAAACGCTCTTTAGCAAAGAAGGAAATATCCGGAGAGCGTCTATTCCCATTTTTCATTTTGAAGGCAGTGCTGGAATCGAAAACAATCCCCAGCTTTTGGGCATTGACTACTGCAAAAAGAGCAGAGCTTAGAATAATAGCAATATTGCCATGTAATGCGCCTGAATTTCCCATGTCGATCAATTCTCCATTCACAATTTCATAGCGGTGTCCGTCCTTGGGCAGTGCCATGAATTCCTCATCTGTCCAAACTTTTTTTTCTGTTATTACTTCAGTTGCAGTAAGCACCAGTGAACTCCTTCTATCAATTAAAAATTTTCATGTCGGCGACAGCCGAAAAAATGACCAGGAACTTAAGGCCGATCGCCTCTCGTCATTACTGAGTTAAGTTGTTATTCAAATACGCTTCAAATCATGAAACCTTATCTGAGCTTACTTCTAAGTTTTACAGTAGTCGCCTTGACTTCTCCGAGTCTGGCGCAAACGACTTGGCCTCGTGACTTTCCTGTTGACACTCAACCTGTACCTTCGGAACCCTCGTCACCGGCTCCTGCTGAAGGCATTCCCGTGGAAACTAAACCCCGGTTTACCTGCGAAACCCAGCAGGGACTGCCGACGGTCATGTATCATCCTAGCAGTCAACCCAGTCAGGCCTATGCTTGGGCCACTCCCATTCAGTTGGGGGGAGGATGGACACCGGAGCGTCGCTGTGCAGAAATTAGTAGACGACTGGAATTTTATCGGGCGGATGGATTGCTAGAGTTGCAAACGGGTTTTGAGAATGGCTATGATACGGTTTGTGTAACCACCCGCTCAGATAATCGCTGTCGCATTGTGCTGACGGTTCCTCCAGGAAGAGATCCAGGGTTAATCCGCGATCGCGTGTTTCAGAATTTGGCGATCGCCGATAGCGGTCAAAGCACCCTCCCCGTCACCACCTTGACCGAAAGACCCAGCACCCGCAACTGGTTAGATCTGCTCGGCCAAGTCACCAACCGCGATCTATCGGGACTGAACCGCATTCCCGCACCTCAACCCCCAACTCCCCAACCGCGCACCCTATCTAACGGCATCGATCTTAGACCATTTCTCGATCCGGCCGATGGGGGCACTGGGCAACATCTGCGTTAAAATTCCCCTATGAAAATCTTCGCCTATGTTTGGTGTGACCCCATCCTCGAATATCCCCCGGATCGCAGTATTTGGGGATGGGAAGTCGATCGCATCTACCAAGATTTAGGGGATAGAGAGCAACTGAACACCCTCTTTCAAGACCTCGAACAAGAGCAGGAAAGGGAGGAAATTTATCTTCTGATTCGGCGACTCGAAGAACTCGGTGATACCCTAGAAACCATGTCCCATGCACTCCTGCGTTTAGAGTCCCAGAATATAAAAGTGATGGTGCTTCAGGGTGAAGAGCCAAATATAGGCGATCGCACCCAAATTCTGCAACTGTGCGATCGTCTTCAAACCTATTATCGCAGCCTCCGCATTCGCCAAGGCCATGCTCAAAATCGCCTCCAAGCCAAACCCCCACCCGGAAAAGCACCCTATGGCTATAAACGCAGCAAAAATAGCTATATTCTAGACCGCAGTTATGCCCCCGTCGTAAAAGACTTCTTTGACCATTTTCTACTCTATGGATCGATCCGCGCTGCCGTTCGTTATCTCAATCAAAAATATCGCAAAAAAATCTCCGTCTCCACCGGCAAACGATGGTTAACCAATCCCGTTTATCGCGGAGACACCGCCTTTAAAAACGGCGAAACTCTCTCCAATACCCATCCCCCCATTCTCTCACGAGAAGAAGCCGCCCAAATCGATCGCCTCCTGCGTCGAAATCGTCGCCTTCCCCCCCGTTCTGCCAGCGCTCCGCGATCGCTTTCTGGCTTAGTTTCCTGTCAAAACTGCCAATCCAGAATGAAAATCACCCGCGTCACCCGTCATCGTCAACCCGGCGAATACCTCTATCTGTGTCCCATTGACTGTCCTCGCCAACCCCAATGTAAAAGCTTACGCTACGAACAAGTTTTAGACGCAACCATTAACAGAATTTGTCAAGATTTACAGCAAGCCGTCTCTCAACTCACCCTCCCCGATCTCGACCTAGTAAAATCACAACTTCAGCAAAAAATAAACCAAAATCAACAAATCTTAAACCAACTTCCCGAACTCACCCAAACCGGAATTCTCGATCCCCAAACTGCCGATCTTCGCACCTATAAAATTCGCACCGAACTCTCCCAACTGCAAGCCAATTTAGCCGAGCTTCCACCCGTTAATTTAACCTCAGTCGCCCAAGCTGTATCCATTCCCCAATTTTGGCTCGATCTTTCCGAATCAGAACGGCGCTTTTACTTGCGCGAATTCATCCAGAAAATTCAAATTATCCGCTCCTTTGAAACTTCTCCCCCCAATTGGTTCGTGAAACTAATCTTTATCTTCTAATTCCTCCCAACTTCAAATTAACAATCGACAAGCCCATTATCGCCAAAAACAGCACCAAACCAATCGTACATGCATAACTCATTTCCAACTTCTGAAATGCCTGTTCATAGACATAATAAACCAAAGTCTTAGAACTATTTCTCGGCCCTCCCTGAGTCATGATATACACCTCTTCAAAGACCTTAGTGGCGGAAATTGCTGAAATGACCGCCACCAAAAATAAATAGGGTTTCATCAATGGTAGAGTAACATCCCAATGCTTCATGATGCCATCGGAACCATCAATAGCAGCCGCTTCATAGAGTTCCTGGGGAATACTCTGCAAACCCGCTAAATAGATAACCATATAATAGCCCAGTCCTTTCCAGAGAGTAACCACCATGACGCTATAAATAGCCCATTGGGGACTCGTTAACCAGGGAATGGTGGGGAGATTAACAGAACTTAAGGCTTGGTTGAATAAGCCATTTTCAGCATAGAGCCATCGCCAGGCAATTCCCGCTACCACCATAGAAATAATCACGGGGGTATAGAAGGCAGCTCTGAAGCCACTGATACCTTTAATTTTTCGATTGACTAAAATCGCTAATCCTAGGGGAAGAATCACCAGTAAAGGCACAACGCAGAGCAGATAAAGCAAGGTATTACTGAGGGTTTGCCAAAATAGGCGATCGCTCCCTAATCGCTGAAAATTTTTCAACCCCATCCATTGGGTTTGCTGGCTGATTAAATCATAGTTAAATAAACTTAAGTAAATGGCTTGCAAAGCGGGCCAAAATACAGTTAAGCTTAAAATGAATAGGGCAGGTAGCAAAAACAAATAGGGCGTTAAGATCCTCCAGCGCGTTTCATTCATGACCTTCATGTGTTATACCTCTGGCCAGAGTCGCTCTAACTGCCGTTTCCAAGCGGCTAAAACTTGCTCCCGTTCTTGGGCATTTTGCGATAGCTCTCCCATCATCCCTTCTTCATAAAATCGATGCAGGGTTTGCATCGTCCCTTCTAGGGTTTGTCCCTGTGCTTTTGAGACTTCTACAATCATCTGCAACTGTCGATCTAGTTTGGCTTGGAAATAAGGGGTTAATCCTTCTTCTTGTAAGCGGTTTAAGCGACCAATCATTTCTGCAAAGGACTCTTGAGTTAAGCTCTCTAGCTGGTGGCGATAAGTTACCCAGATAACTCCTTCACTGATCGAATAGCGAGTTTCTTGGGTAAACTCAAAATTAGCCTTTAATAGGTCTTCAAAAAAGGGTTTTGCCTCTTCAACTGGAGCCATTGGTGCTAACGCCATGACCCAAGATTCATCGTCAGAGAGCAGTACCAATAATCGTAAATTCTCCCGATCGATTTTCCAAGAACCGGCACTGACTTCAGAGATCTGGTCTGCAAATAATTCATCTAACACTTCATTAATGTCTTCAGGAGTCATAAAGCTAAATTTGTTCTACAATTAACATGATGCTCAAAATTATCCCGGCTGACAAGATTAACCTTTATCCAATGACCCACTCCCCATCCCCGAATGACCCTCAATCTTTGCCCCATCATCACCATCCCCATGAACCCCATACCTTACACCCCCACGTTCATAGTGAAGAGTCCCTACGGCAAATTGTCAATCAGCTCTCGCGGATTGAGGGCCATGTGAGGGGGATTAAGGGTATGGTACAACAAAGTACCCCCTGTCCTGATGTGCTGATCCAATTGGCAGCAGTTCGGGGGGCGATCGATCGGGTTTCGCGAATTATTTTAGATGAACATTTAACCGAATGTATTGGTCGAGCGGCTCGTGAGGGCAATATTGAGGAAGAGTTGGAGCATCTCAAGGCTGCTCTAGACCGATTTTTGCCCTTAGCGAAGAAGAAGCCAAAGCCGAAGAAAGAGTAGGGGCGGGTTTCAAACCCGTAGGGGCGGGTTTCAAACCCGTAGGGGCGGGTTTCAAACCCGCCCCTACAATATCAAATCCACTATAAAAGCTATGGGTTAGTGGCTTTTAGCTGAAGATGAGAGACTAGGGCTTGTAACCCTAGACGGTAGCTTTCTGGACCGAAACCGCTAATTTGCCCGACAACCACGGGTGCTAAATAGGAGTGGTGGCGGAAGGGTTCACGATGATAAATGTTGCTGAGGTGAACCTCGACGGTAGGAATGGAAACGGCGGCGATCGCATCTCTGAGGGCTACACTGGTATGGGTGTAGGCTCCGGCATTAATGACAATGCCTTGATAGCGATCGACCGCCTGGTGTATGGCATCGACCAATTCTCCTTCATGATTGGATTGAAAGGGGGTTACCTCCGCTTGAAGGGTTTTGCCATCCTCTTTCAATTGTTGGTTAATTTGGTCTAGAGTGGTCGAACCATAGATTCCTGGCTCTCGCAGCCCCAACAGATTAAGATTAGGGCCGTGCAATACCAAAACGTTCAACAAGTTTGCAAGATCCTCAGTTGATAGAACACTTTAGCGTCTTTTTTCGCGGTCATTGACGGGAATGGGAATCGGCTCAGGTTCAGGCTGGACATCTGGCCCTAAGAGGGCTTCGATGACTTTACGAGCCAATTCTTTGATCTTTTCCCAGATTTCGTCGATATAGTCCATTCAGTATGAAGCTCCTTTCGCTGAACTTTAGCCCAGTGCATTGAAACTGGGTTAGTCAATCAAAGGCTTAATCCTTTCTTCGATCATAACGAATGATCGCAGATGAGCAACCTTTGTAGCTGTGAGTTTTCAAAAGTTTAAGATTTCAGCAAGTGTTGCCGCAGGCGATCTAAAGCCCAGGATTGACTGAAATCCCGTAGGATCGAGCGATCTAAGATACTGGCTAACTGTTGGCGATAACTTTTGACTTCCCCGTTGGGTGAGGCTAATCCGATGTAAACTAGGCCGACGGGTTTTTCTTCTGTGCCGCCACCGGGCCCGGCAATGCCGGTGATACTGAGGGCCCAATCGGTGTTTAATTGCTGTTGAATGCCCTTGGCCATTTGTTCGGCGATGCGATCGCTCACCGCACCATAGGCTTCTAAATCGTCCGGATTCACCCCTAATAGGCTCACCTTGACCTGATTCTCATAGGCGATGACTCCCCCCCTAAAATAGGCGGAACTGCCCGGCACGGCGGTAATGGCTGCCCCTAAGCCGCCCCCGGTGCAAGATTCGGCTACGGCTAAGGTTTGTCCTGAATCTAACAATAATTTACCCACCACATCGGCTAAAGTCTGATCGTCAACCCCGAAGCAATATTGGCCGACACGGTTGCGAATCTGCTGCTCTACGGGATTAATCAGGGCTTGGGCCTCGGTTTCGGATTGCACACGAGTGGAAATTCGCAACTTCACTAATCCTTTGCCCGCATAGGGGGCTACGGTGGGATTGGTATAGTCAAAGACTTCGGGAAGTTTTTCTACTAGGGCCGATTCCCCAATTCCCCAAAACTTGAGGGTGCGGCTATAAATTCTGTTTTGTCCCCATCCCTGCTGTTTGAGATAGGGAATGGCTGTTTCTTTCCACATGCGATGCATTTCGCTGGGAACTCCAGGAAAGGTCATTAGGGTTAAATTGGGGCGTGGATGCCAGATAATGCCGGGAGCGGTTCCTGTGGGGTTGGGTAAAATCATGGCTCCTTCTGGACTTAGAGCTTGTTTGCGGTTGCTGGGGTTCATGGTGCGTCCCCGTTGGGCATATTTGGCTTCGATATCCGCTAGGACTTCGGGGCGCTCGACTAGGGGGGTTTGGAAGAAGGAGGCGATGGTTTCGCAGGTGAGGTCGTCGGGAGTGGGGCCGAGTCCTCCGGTGAAGAGTATAATTTCTGTCTTTCGATCGAGGGCTATGGCGATCGCATTTTTCAAACGCTCCACATTATCCCCTACCACCGTTTGATAATAATGGGGAATGCCCAACTGGGCCAACTCTTGGGCCAAAAACTGGGCATTACCATTGAGAATATCACCAAGCAGTAGCTCTGTGCCCACACAAATTATTTCGGCTGACATACACGCACTATGTTTAGATACCGATTAATTTTATCATTTCAGAAATGGGTAATGGGTTATCTTACAATAATCAATTCGGATCAATCTTGTAGGGGCAGGTTCACCATATCCCCCAATTCCCACCCATAACTTCGGTAAACCTGCCCCCCAACCGTTCGCGGGAGAGGCAATTATGATGTTTAAATGCCATGTTTGCGGTTCAGAAGAATATCACTCTGAGCTAATTAGTGAAATTTTTCAGATTGACGGTAAATTTTATCTAGTAGAACAGATTCCAGTAAACGTTTGTTCTCGGTGTGGTGAAGAAAGTTTTAATCGAGAAACAACGGAGAGAATTAGAGTGATGCTCCAGGGGGAAGCTAAACCGATTAAATCTATTTCCGTTCCAGTGTTTGCTTATCAGCCCGAATCTCAAGCTTCTTGAATATAACCTGCTAATGCCAAACTTGTTGCATGTCGCTGAGGGCGTTTCCCCAAAAACTAGCATAGCTGTCAAGGGTTAGAAAAGCTGAGTGACAACTAGGGGATCTTGATGAAGTGATAATTTAGTGGTGTTAACTTCAGACAAGGAGCTTTGACAGATGGCGATCGCCAGCGTCACGATCAGTGCTTCAATCACCATTGAGAGTTTCTTCGATTGCATGGCTTCCACCTCACTCCTTGTAAAATTACATCAGCATAGATCACCCTTCTGTAGCTGTATGTGTAACTCCTATGACTAGAATATCCCATATCTTCCCCCAATCCCTCCCGGAAATTACCATATTTTTATCATTATTTTATGTTCAAGATTTATTCGTGGGAATCGATGTTGTCCGTAATTCTCCGATCTGCTCCTCATCTTTATAAAAGATTTAGCTTTGAGCCAAAAGCTGACCGTTGCACTTGGCACTAGAACCGTCTACGGTTTACGCTCAACTGTTTATGCTTCAATCCCCCCTAGGGGGATGTTACCCTAGAAGAATCCGATCTGAAACCCACTGAGGAAACTACCGTGGTTGCAACTCCAGAAAAATACTCAGAACAAAACTCCGTTGGCGATCGCCAAGCCCCTCGCGTTGCGGTTCTGTTGATGGGCTATGGTGAAGTGGAAAGTTATGACGACTTTGCTAACTATAACGAACAAGCCCTAAATCTTCTCACCGCGAAGTTTGCGCCGGTTCCCACTTGGATCTATCCCCCCTTAGCCAAACTCTTAGCCATGTTCGATCTCCATGAATGGAGTCATCAGCATGGCAACTTCATTTCGCCCCACAATGCCATTTTCGAGCGTCAGCGAGCCGGAATTGAGGAACAGTTACAGCAAAGATGGGGCGATCGCATTAAAGTCTTTAAAGCCTTTAACTTTTGCGCTCCCTTTCTTCCCGCTCAAGTCCTAGAGCAAATTAAAGCAGAAGGGTTTGATAAACTGCTCATTTATCCCCTGTTGGTTGTGGATTCCATTTTCACCAGTGGTATTGCCGTCGAGCAAGTCAATCAAGCTCTAGCCAAAGAAGAGGGGAGCCAACATTGGGTGACAGGAGAGCGCTATATTCCCTCCTTTTACAATGAACCCGACTATATCAACCTGATGGCTCAATTGGTTGAGGAAAAAATCGCCCAGAAATTGCGCGATCGCATTTTACCCTCCCAAATTGGCATCGTTTTAATGAATCATGGTTGTCCCCACAAAGCCAAAGGCTTCACCTCTGGCATTACCGAAAGCCAAACCCTCTATGAATTAGTGCGGGAAAAACTGATTTACAAATATCCCCTAATTTCCGTGGGTTGGCTCAACCACGATACCCCTCTGATTGAATGGACTCAGCCCAATGCCCAACTAGCAGCAGAAAACCTGATTCAACTGGGTGCAAAGGCAGTGATCTTTATGCCCATTGGTTTCGTCACCGAAAACCACGAAACCCTCCTCGATGTCGAGCATATTATCGAAACTTTGAAGCGCCAATATTCTGACATCAACTATATTCAAATGGAGTGCGCCAACGATCATCCAGAATTCCTGCACATGGCGGCCCATTGGGCAGATTCCCACATTGAAGATCTCCTCTCAGAGGAAGCCTTAGCGGTGAATACTCAACTAGATGTTGAACATCATCACCACCATCATCATCATCACGATCACGATCATGGCCATCATCACCATCATCATTAATTACAGCTAGGCAATAGGCAATAGGCAATAGCTTGTAGTGCTTAGGGTCTAAGGCTTCAAACTGTACTTCATAGAAGAGAGAAACGCTATATAGCAAACCTAAATGAGTTATGTAATGGCTGCCCCTCATCCCCCAGCCCCTTCTCCCGCAGGCGCTGCCCTGCTTGCCCTGAGCGTAGCCGAAGGGAGCGAAGTCGAAGGGAGAAGGGGAGCAGAAGTCCCTCTCGGAGTGGGAGAGGGATATAGGGAGAGGGCATTTCCAGTTGCACAACTCATTGAGACTAGCTATATATCAAGTCCGGTGAATGGGAAAAGACAAGCGGGCAAGATGCCCGCACTCCTGGAATTCCTTGATCTTACTGGAGTGGGAGCGTCTCGCTCCCTAGACTTTTAATTAGGGTGTTTCCGCTTCGCGGACATGAATAACCGGACTTGATATTACCCATGACCTATTACCTATTACCCATTACCGCGCGAAGCGCTATATTTTTTTCTAATTAATACTCAAATCGACCAAATCGCGCTGAAACTCTACCCCTTTGCGCTCCACCACTTCCGTATCATAGACCTGAAAGCCAAACTTCTTAAACAGACCCAGACTAAAGCGACTTGCTTCAGCATAAAATCGTTTTATTTCCTCATTTTTCCCATACTCTAACATAGCGTTCATCAAAGCAGTGCCAATGCCTTGATGCAGACAATCATGGCGCACATAGAGTGAGGCGATATGTCCATCTGTTCCGATACCCGCAAAGCCTAAAATTCCCGTTTCATTCACCGCTAAAAATGTGGTGACATCGAGGATAAACTTACGGAACAAGCGCTTATTCAAGGCAAAAGAAGCCCAGATTTGTGTTTGCTCTACCGTATAGTACCTGAGTCCATGAGTCTGAACGGTTTGATGGTAAAGCTCTGCTAGTTCGGGTAAATCCGATTCATTCGCCACTCGAATATTCATGATAAATGGGTTAATTCTCCTGCCCTTTTAAGGATTTTATGCGATCGCGCAATTGAGCCGCTTTTTCAAACTCTAAATTCTGAGCAGCGCGTTTCATCTCGGTTTCGAGTTGCCCAATTAACTCCGGAAGCTCTTCTAAGGGGACGACTTCTGGGCTGGGGTCTACCCCCTGGGCATTCAGGCGACGAGAGATATCTAGAAACGCCAGGATGCTGTTGTCGGCAGATTTTTTGATGGGTTTGGGGGTAATGCCATGGAGTCGATTGTAGGCGATTTGAATGCCGCGACGACGCTCGGTTTCGGCGATCGCCTTCTCCATGCTATCTGTGAGGCGATCGGCGTATAAAATCGCTTGTCCGTTTACGTGACGCGCCGCCCGACCGATGGTTTGAATCAGAGAACGATAGGCCCGTAAAAAGCCCTCCTTATCCGCATCTAAAATCGCCACCAGGGACACTTCCGGCAAATCCAACCCTTCCCGCAACAAATTCACCCCAATCAAAACATCAAATTTCCCCTCGCGCAAATCCTGTAAAATCTCAATCCGTTCAATCGATTGAATCTCGGAATGCAGATAGCGCACGCGAATATCTCGCTCGTCTAAATAGGTGGTTAAATCCTCCGCCATCCGTTTGGTTAACGTAGTCACTAATACCCGTTCTTGGCGCTTCACCCGTGCTTTAATTTCGCCGAGTAAATCGTCAACTTGTCCCTCACTAGGACGGACTAAAATTTCTGGGTCAACCACTCCCGTGGGTCTAATAATTTGTTCAATAATTCGGTCTTCTGATATTTCTAACTCCCAATCTCCCGGAGTCGCGGAAACAAATACACATTGATTCACCTTTTGCCAAAACTCTTCCGCTTTCAGGGGGCGATTATCGGCAGCGCTGGGGAGGCGAAATCCATGATCGATTAACACCGTTTTGCGAGCGCGATCGCCATTATACATGGCTCTTAATTGGGGCACAGTAACATGGGATTCATCAATCACTAAAAGCCAATCTTCCGGGAAATAATCCACCAAACATTCCGGGGGTTCTCCCGGTTGACGATTGGCTAAATAGCGGGAATAATTTTCCACCCCATTACAATAGCCCACTTCCTGTAATAACTCCATATCGTAGCGGGTGCGCTGATCTAAGCGTTGCGCTTCTACTAATTTTCCAGCTTTTTCTAATGCTTCAACCCGCTCTTTTAACTCTAGCCTAATTTGTTCGCAAGCAATCTCAACTTGCTCCTTGGGCGTGACAAAGTGGCGAGCGGGATAAATACTCAGATTATTGCAAGATTCCAACGCATTTCCAGTCGTTGGATCGATATAATAGATGCGATCGATTTCATCCCCAAAAAACTCAACTCGAATAATGCGGTCTTCATAGGCTGGGGCAATTTCCAGAATATCCCCTTTCACCCGAAAATTTCCTCGACTCAGTTGGGTATCATTGCGGGTATATTGAATGGTTGCCAGTTCTCGCAGGAGTTGCCGTTGATCCGTTTCTTGACCGATTTCTAGGGGAATCGCTGCATTCAGATATTCGGCGGGTATTCCCAAACCATAAATACAGCTAATAGAAGCGACAACAATTACATATCGATGCTCGAATAAAGACCGAGTTGCCGAATGGCGGAGCATGTCGATTTCTTCGTTGATGGCGGCGCTTTTTTCAATGTAGGTATCGCTGAGGGGAAGATAGGCTTCCGGTTGATAATAATCGTAATAACTGATAAAATACTCTACAGGATTACGGGGGAAAAACTGACGCAATTCATGGCAAAGTTGGGCCGCCAGAGTTTTGTTATGGGCCAAAACCAAGGTCGGTTTGCCGACTCTGGCGATCGCCTGGGCAATGGTATAGGTCTTTCCCGTTCCCGTAGCTCCCAAAAGGGTTTGATAGCGATGTCGGCCGTTTAGGGTTTGGGTTAATTGGGCGATCGCCTCTGGCTGATCTCCCGTTGGCTCAAAAGGCGCATCTAGCTCAAATCCGTTCATCAACCATACCGATAATAAACCCAAACAACCAGCTTAAATCTATAATTACATTTATTTACAGATTTTTGTGTTTTTGCACGATTGTTCGTAAACTAGAGGTAGTTTAAACTTTTTTTAAAGTTTCTCGATCCCCCCAACCCTTAAAAAGAAGGGGGATTTAGGGGGATCAATATCCATCTCATCCAGTCGAGAAATCCTATAGACCAACTCTGTGAGCGGTAAAAAGGCAATGGGTTATGAGCGATAAAACCAATAACGGTACAACTACCAGTAGCAGTGCAACCCCAGACCAATCCCCCAATCCGGCTTCATCCAGTGCCGCTGAAACCCCCAAACCTGTGACATCTCAAGATAAGGAAACAACTCCGATGACTCAACCCCTGAAACTTGGCTCCAAGCCAGAATCAACAGCTACCCTTAGCGAGCAACCCACCCGTTTTGCGCCTTTACCGGGTAACCGTCCGGTAGGCACAACGGATCTCAAAATTAGTCATAACCTCAAAACCGGGCCCCTTCCAGGGAATCGTCCCATTGAAGCCAGCCACCTGCAAGTCAACAGTACCCTATATTCTTCAGGCACTCGTCCAGTCGCCTCTAGCGGCATTAAAATTAAGGAAACCTTTGCCACCTCTGGGAATCGTCCCGTATCTACCACCGATCTGAAAATCAGCCAAAGCATCACCGTGATGGGGAATCGCCCCGTGGCTGACAATGCAATAGATGGGCCCGATTTAATGGGATATATTGACTAATCAATTCCCCATAACCGACCCTCTTTCCCATAACCGACCCTCTTTTAGACTCCATACACAAAAACCTGAGTCAGTTGTACTGCCCAGGTTTTTCTGTTCTTGGGGTTGCGATCGCCAATCCAGGAAAAAGTCAGTTTAGTCCCCCCTAACCTGCGATCGCACTCGATATCGGATTTCTGCTTTCAGTGAAAACCCGTCAGTAGTTACCGAGAGTCGAAACCTGCCTTCTTTCTGAAACAGAAAATATCGGCTCTTTGCTCAATAAAAATACAGAGAGATTTGCCCAAACTGCTGATATACTCAGAGGTTCAAAGATTCAACCCCTTCAGCAGCCCCAGAAGATTTATCAAAAACCCACAATAGAGCGCTCCAGTATGAAGAGTTGGTAAAATGTGGTTTTTGCTGTAGACATTTCCTTATGGGATTCCCTATGATTGAACCATAGGTTGAAGTTACTCAACACTTAACCTTTGAACACTACTTTTACTCTAAAGTTCTAGGAGCATATATGAAATCTACTATCTCTACCCTAATCGGTTCTACACTACTAGCTACCAGTCTCGTGGGCTTCTCTGCCCTTGATGCTCAGGCTCTCGACTGCGGACTCTCTAATATCACCCTTGAGGGCATCAACTACACCGCTTGTGAAGGTCAATTTGAAGGGAATGATACTGGAAATAAAGGGACTCTAGAGGGTGACCTCAACAGTGGAACCGTATTTGGTTCCTACGGCTTCAGCAGCGACTGGTCACTCGATGGTAAGTCGGATGGTGGTGGTGGAACCTATGGATTTATCGCAGATAACGGTTCTACTGATGCTACATGGTCTTTAACGAAGAATCTAGACCAACTGTTTGGCAACGATTTGACGGCAACATTCGCGGTTAGCTTCAAATCTTCTACTGGTTACAGTGCTTACCTCTTTGAAGATTTCCAAATTAGTCAAGCCCAACTCGACTCTGGCAAGCTTGAGGGTACATTTACCACTGATGGTGTTTCAGTCAATAATAAAGGTAAGGCTCAAGGTTTATCTCATGGTAGCTTCTGGGCTTACAGTGGCGAAGAAGAAGAATATAATCCCCCCAATGAAATTCCTGAACCCAGTGCTGCTGCTGCTTTAGGTCTATTAGCTGCTGGCATGTTGGGCATGAAGAAGAAAGGAATTGACACTCCCCAATAAAGGTAAGGCTCAAGGTTTATCTCATGGTAGCTTCTGGGCTTACAGTGGCGAAGAAGAAGAATATAATCCCCCCAATGAAGTTCCTGAACCCAGTGCTGCTGCTGCTTTAGGTCTATTAGCTGCTGGCATGTTGGGCATGAAGAAGAAAGGAATTGACACTCCCCGCTCTAAAGAGACGGGGATTCTTGGTTCATTGAGATTACTTGCTTAGACAAAATCACTTCTGAAAAAGTAGAGGTATTCTCTCCCCAAGCGTTTATTGGGTCTATCCCAAAAGTTCCCGTATGCCCTA
>NZ_JAQPOK010000118.1 GCF_030068445.1 Roseofilum halophilum BLCC-M91
AATAGATTTCTATAGAAGTCGCAATATTCGTCAATTACAGAGAGGGTCAGTTGGGCAGGTCGTGGTGCAATCATCGTTCCGATCAGGCTTTCAGCCTTTTTTCTTTATTATACTCTTCCCAGAGTGACAAAAGAGGGGTATCATTTAGTCTATTTAATTGCTTTCCGTACATCCAGTATCTTTCACTACGCCTAACCCTGTGGCTAACAGGTCAAATGCCTTGGAATATCACCCGGTTCCTCGACTACTGCACAGAACGCCTCATCCTGCAACGAGTCGGCAACCGCTACCGCTTTATCCATCGCCTCGTGCAAGAACACTTCGCCAAACTGGAAATCCAGAAAGAGTAAAACCCAATCAAAGAAAACCCTTTCTCAAAGAAACCCGGTTTCTGGCAACTTGGCTATAATAGTCGTAACCCCCTTAGCCACTCCTCAACTTAAATCAGTTTAAGGATGAGTTGGCATAAATTAGGTACAATTAGATATTAATCACAAATCAGAGAAATTCATGCTGAACATACAACTAGACCCCGAAACCGAAGCCCGTTTAGTGGAAATTTTAGCCCAGGAAAAAACGACCAGCGATGAATTGATTAAACGGTTGTTTTATTAATTCTGTTTAATTTAACTATTCCTTTAGTTAATCCTGATGATGAGGATAACAAGAAAAAAATTAGTTTTAGGGAGAAATTTTACCATGAAAATCAAACTCAAATCAAAAACCGATCCTGAAGGTAAGTTATTATTACAACTTCCCCAACAATTGGCTAACAAAGAATTAGAAATTGTTATTAGTGATTTGGTTGAAGAAACAATACCAACACCTGAAGAATTAGGTTATCCTGCTGATTTTTTTGAAAAGACTGCGGGGAAGTGGGAAGGTGAAGTTTTAGTTAGAGAAGAATTAGTAAATTGTGATGAGAGAATTTGGGAGATTGAATCATGATTTATTTACTAGATACTAATACTTGTATTCAATATTTAACGGGGCGTAATCTTAATGTAATAAATAAATTTAAAATTACGCCTCGCCAAGATATTTGTTTATGTGATGTAGTCAAAGCGGAATTATATTATGGTGCTTTTCGTAGTGTCAAAAAAGAGCAAAATCTCGCTTTATATGAGTTATTTTTCTCTCAATATGTTAGTTTACCCTTGAATGGAAAATCAGCGAAAATTTATGGTGAAATTCGCTCGGAATTATCAAAATTAGGTACTCCCATAGGTGCTTATGACTTTCAAATTGCGGCTATTGCTTTAGCTAATAATCTGATTTTGGTAACTCATAATACTAAAGAGTTTCAAAGAGTAAAAAGTTTACAACTTGAAGATTGGGAGGAAAACATTTAATTTTAGTATTTTTTTAGGAAGATATTAAGTTGTTTTGTGAAGAAGAAATATGGAGTCTGCGATATAGCTCTTGTGTTGAGGTTTTTAGAGATTGGTATGAAAGTTTGTGTTTATCTATTCCACCTGCTAGTCCGGATAGATATTCATTAATAATTACTCATATTGCTAAAATAAAAATGGGTAATACAAATAACGGGACAAGAAACCGGGTTTCTCTAAGACAACTTCTGCCACCCCACCGAAACTTACATAGAAACCCGGTTTCTGGGGTAAAATAATGACAGTTTTGAGGAGATGGCAATGGGTGTAGGGCGATCGCTCCTGAAATTAAGCATTGGGACAGGTTGCGCGTTTATGGGCTTGACCTGTGCGCCAATTCTTACCGAAGCGGGAAGTGTTTTGGGTCCAATCTTAGCCTCCTTTTTAGGAAACGTGGCCATCAGCACTACAGCCAATGCCCTTGATGACTTAACCGCAGGGCAAGACCCGGATAGGGTATCCCTACAAAATCAGGATTTAACGAAGGCGGTGGGGAAGGCGATCGCTGCCGTCATCACCCTCGCAGCCAAACAACACCCAGGCAAAACCCGCCAACATCTCGAAAAAATCGCCGCCCAAGCCAAGGATAACTGGGTAAAAATCGCCCAACAGGAACTCACCCAGCAACGTTACCCCGAACTCCGAGAAGCCAAACTCGACCAATTCCTCACCCCGGAAGAATATCAACTCACCCAACAAGGCAACCTCACCGCTACCGAATGGGGGGATATCTTCATCCGCCTTAACATGGCAGCTTGTAAAGGGGGTGGCTTTCCCATTGCCGCAGAGGTACGTCAACAAGTCGCTGATTTACTGCATACCACCTTCCCCAAAGCCTTGCGAGAAACCCTAAAAGAAGACTTTGCCAAGGATGGGAAAGCCTTTGCGGGGTTAACGTTGCAGTTACTCACGGGAATGCAGGCACAACTGAGCCAACTGCAAGCCAGTCCAGGGGCGGTAAATGCTGAGGAATTCAGCCAAATACTGCAACAGTTTCAGGAAGTAGAAACCCAGTTACGGGGAAACGTCACCCAGCAACAGGCATTTTTTACCGATATTTCCGGCAGGATTGATTCCGGTTTTGCAGAAGTCTGTCAACGGTTGGGGGTGATGGAAACCCAGATTACTCAGTTGTTGCAAGGACTGGAAAGCACCCTCGAAAGTTTGGTGGCAGAAATTCGATCGCATTTTGATGCCGCTAACCCCCATCTTTCCTTAGCAGAATGGCGACCTATTGCGGAGTTAATGCTGGCTAACCGACGGGCATTAACGGCTAATCCGGCATTTAAGCGGGTGGATGTTTATGTGCCGTTGGCATTGGTGGAACGTCGCCAAACTCAGCAACGGAAACCGGGGCCAAGTCTGGAAAATCCAGAAGAGTGGGAACGGGAAGAAGAGAAAATGACTCCCATCGCCGAGGATGAGTTTTTTAACCAGGTTTTGCGGCAGGGGAAAAGTCCCCAAAGTCAGGGGCGACGGATTGCGGTGATTGGCGAACCGGGGTCAGGAAAAACGACGCGGTTACAGGCGATCGCCGATTGGATATTGGCAGAAAATCTCGGCATCCCCATTTGGATTGAGTTGGCACAATTTACCGAACCGACTCTGGTGAATTATCTGGAAAAATGGTTGAAATTGGCGGGAGTTGCAGGGGCGATCGCGTCTCTGCAAGACCATAAAGAGCATCTCTGGTTATTGATGGATGGCTTGGATGAAATGGTAGCCCGGATTGAACAGCCCCATGTGTCCCAGTTATTAACCGGGTGGGTGGGGTTAGGACGGGTGATTATTACCTGTCGGGTGAATGTCTGGGAAGCGGATCGAAATGCCTTTTCGGGGTTTGATGTCTATCGGAATTTACCCTTTGAGGCGGAGCAGATGGAAACCTTTATCCGGCAGTTCTTTGCCCAGAGCGATCGAGAACAGTGATTCGATCTTGATTCTCCTTGATATCTTAGGATTGAACATCGAGCAACCCTTGACGACCCTTTCGAGGGTAGCTACAATGTAATCACATCTGCTTTTGAGATCATCTAAGTATGAGTACAGTGATTAGAACCCGAATTGTTAAAATTGGCAACTCCCAAGGTGTGCGTATTCCTAAACTACTCTTAGAGCAAAGCGGTATTCAGACAGATGTTGAAATTGAAGTGGAGGGCGATCATCTCATGATTCGCACCGCCCGACGGTTACGCAACGGCTGGGATCAAGCCTTTGCAGCAATGGCGAAAGAACAAGATGATGTTCTTCTCGATCGAGTCAACAGTACCGACTGGGAGGAAAGTGAATGGGAGTGGTAGCCAAGCGTTTCGATGTTTTTTTGGTTAATCTTGACCCGACAATTGGCAGTGAAATTCAGAAAACACGACCCTGTGCGATCGTCTCACCGGATGAAATGAACCGCCATATTGCCACGGTGATCATTGCACCAATGACGACAAAAGGGAAAGCCTACCCGACGCGAATTTCCTGCCAGTTTCAGGGTAAGGAAGGGCAAATTGTTCTGGATCAAATCCGCACCATTGATAAAACTCGATTGGTCAAAAAACTGGGTCAAATTAGTCCAGATGAGCAAAGCGGAGTTCTCGACACCTTGGCTGAAATGTTTTCCGAATGAGCCAATCGAGGGGGGGATGCGATCGCTCCTTACCCGGACGATAAACGATGCTTTAGTGATTAGCTTTTGATTTCTCAAACCAGAATGCCATGACAAATTCCACTTTAACTCCTGCCGATGCGCTAATTGCCGCCCTCCATGAACCGGGACGGGAAAACCTCCTTGATTTAGTCCGAAATCCCTTGCGTTTGACGTTGCTCTGCATGACTTGGGATGGGTCATCGTTGCCGGAAACTCAGGCGGAGTTATATGAGCGTTATCTGAGAAAGATTTATGAGTGGAATCAGAATTTGCATGAGTTGGCAAAGTATGCGGAACGTTGTGGCACGACTACGACGGAATTAAAGCAGGATTCGCATCAGCAATCAGATATACTGAAAAAATTAAAGCAGAATTTGAATCGTAAATTGGGGGAACTGGCAAAGGCGGCGCTGAATTTGCCCCAGGAGCGATTTCGGTTATCACAGGCTTTGGTGGAACAGCATCTAGGGGAGGAATCGGATCGGACTTCTTTGGGTTATTTGGCCTTGCGGTTGGGCTGGTTAAATCGGGTGGGCAAAGATGGGCGCGGCGATGGGATTTTTGCGTTTTATCATGCCACGTTTCAGGAGTATTTTGCAGCGTTGGCGGTGGAGGATTGGGATTATTTTTTACCGAAGGATCATGTGGACTGTCCGGTGGCAGGGAAGCGGTATCGGATTTTTGAGAAGCAGTGGAAGCAGGTGATTTTGTGTTGGTTGGGGCGTGGGGATATTGAGGCTGAGAAGAAGGAGGGGTTTATTCGGGCGTTGGTTGAGTTTAATGATGGAGTCCAAGATTTTTATGGATATCAAGCCTATTTTCTGGCAGCAACAGGAATTAACGAATTCACAAATTGTTATTACTCCAATTTTGTTGTACAGAAAATAACTGCTTTTGCTTTTGGATTATACTCTGAATCCGAGAATCTGTGGATGAATTTTGAAAAAAGCATTAGAAATAATGCAAGAAAAGCAGCAATAGAAACCAATAGAAAAATACTAAAAAAGCAAGTGTTACTTATAATAGATAGCCCAAAATCTCCCGACTATATAAAACTAGACATCATTGAATTAATACATAGATTTAATTTGTTTAAGATAGATGATATTCAATGTGTTGATTATTTGCTGAATATTTTAATTGACAATCATGAAACTATGTCTAACCGCATTTATGAAATCTTCAGCGAATGGCTATGGAAAGATGAAGATTTTGTTGTCAATTATCTAATTGAAAAAATGAAAAATATAAACATATTTCCTTATGTATTTGATGTTTTAGAAAAATTGGCACACAAAAACTTTAAAATTATTGAAACCTGGATTTCTTGGACATTAATGGCAAATGATTATCATATTTTTAATTTATTTAGAAATAGTTTGTGCAAAATATCAAAAGGCAATATAAAAGCAATTAATCATTTGTTACACACTTTTGAAATTGCCCAAAATGGACATATAGATTCGACTTGTTTTTTAATTGCCACAATTTTAGGCGAAATAGCAGAGGGAAACCCTGAATGTATCAAGATATTGATACATTTTCTTGCATCTACCAATAACAAGAAGAAATATGATTTTGTTTTCAATGCCTTGAGCAAAATAGGGAAAAATGATCCTCAAGCAATTAATGCTTTAACAAAAATCTTATATTTGACTGAAAAATCGACAGTATGTAGGACAGTAGCTAAAAATCTCAGACAACTTGAAGTAAATAATTTGCAAGTGATTAATTTTGCTTGGATTAGAGCATTAGAGTTAACGAATGATGAAGAAATCTGCTGGGATGCTGCCGTGGGTTTGATGCAAACAGGACAACATGATGAAAAAGCAATGGATGCTTTAGTAAGAGCTATGGAAAATACTAAAACAAAAAATACTTACATTCAAATCTTAATCAGCATAGGAAAAATTACTAATAAGCACAACTCTAAAATTATTTTTAAATTACAGAAACTTCTTGAGTCTTGTGATGACAAAGAAATTCGATTGAACTTGGCGATTACTTTATTAAGTATTGACCCTGAAAATTTATTTGGAATTTCCGAAATGATCAATAATAACTGTAATTGTATAGATATATACAACTTGGTTATGTTTGCCATGATGCAAAACTATGAGAACAATGAAAATGCAAGAATTTCATTATGCAGAATACTCAGCAAAACCCATAATATATCAATTCGTCAATACATTAACAGTTATTTTAAAATTTTTCTTAAAAATCATCAGCACAAAATTAGTGCGCTCTTAAATCTACGCTCTATAATGACTAATGAAACTGAACATGAGCAATTGGACTTACTTTATAACTGCTATGAAGTTTTTTGGGGCATCTCCCAAGATATCCCCTATCCCGAATTTTACCAAGCATGGCACAATCCCCCCACCACCCCCCATCCCGAAGTGGAAGACAACACCCCCGCAACCCCGACCCCCTTTACCCAACAGTGCAACCTCGCCCTTCTGCCCCAAATCCTCAACCAAGCCATCCAAACCCACCCCGTCAACCGCCAACCCATTTGCATTGATGGCAGCCGCTTCAGCGACCCCAGCAACCCCGCCCTGCAAATCTACACCACCCTGAAAAAAGCAGGTTGTCCCCCCAGTCCCGACGGTAAACCCCGTACCATTGCCGAATTACAAGCCTACTGCGAAGATGACCTCAGCGACCAGGCGATCGCCCTCATCCTCTACGAAGAACCCACCGACCCACCCCCCCAAGGCTTGGATATCGCCGTCCTCAATCAACTCGCCCGGTTGAGCCATCCCCCCATCGCCGTGGTTGTCCCCCAACCCCTCCCGGAGTGCCGACTCCCGCAATTCCTAGAAAGCGACCCGGATTTGATGGCAACTCTCCTTCAGTGGTTGCAAAACCTGGACAGATAAAAGGCGATCGCTACCGCTTCATCCATCGCCTCGTGCAAGAACACTTCGCTAAACTGGAAATCCAGAAAGAGTAAATCTGACTCTAAGAAACCGGGTTTCTGTCAGGCTTTCTGTACCCTAACAAAGATAGTAATAGAAACCCGGTTTTTGGCAACTTGGCTATAATAGTTGTAACCCCCTAGTATCAACCCATATCCCCATCCTCAATATGACATTCATCACCGATACTCCGGTAACTTGGCAATACCTAGACATTGATGCTCAAAATCAGGCAAGAATTGCCCATAGTCGCGTTTCAGTTGCCCAACTGATTCAAGAAAAACATGCCCACGGCTGGAGTCCAGAAGAACTGCACTTTCAACACCCAGAAATTTCCCTGGCTGCCATTTATTCTGCCCTCAGTTATTACTACACCTATCAACCCCAGATTGATGCTCAAATTGCTCAAGAACAGGAAGAAATCCAGAACCTGCAAGCTGATTTAATTACAATGGGAGTCGGTCATCATACTGCCGATTTTAAGCAAATGCTTCAGCAAAAACGGCAGCAGCAAGGATGAAAATGGCAATCTCTTACTATTTCGATGCTCCAGTCCATCGAGCGATTAAAATTGGTTTACAACTGAGAGGGGTTGAGGTTATGACCGCTCAAGAAGACAATAATAGTAGTGCTATTGATGAAATAATTTTGAGTCGTTCTGTGCAACTCAATCGTCCTCTTGTAACCACAGATCACGATTTTTTAGTTTTAGCTAAAAATTGTGTTGCTCAAGGTGAAGCGTTTACAGGGATTTTCTTTTTAAGTCCTAAAGTTTCGATTGGTTATGCGATAGAAGAGTTAGAGGTTTACGCCAAAATTGGAGAATTAGAAGATTTCGCCAATCAAGTAATTTTTGTTTGATGTTGAACTGCCCCCGCTTTATCCATGAGAGGAAAAGCCATGAACTTTGTTGTTTGCATCAAAAATACAGACTATGCCGCTTCCCTAGAAGTTCGCAAGATTTATCAAGTCTTACCCGACTCGAAAGCGAATAGTCATCAAATGCTGCGGATAATTGATGAATCAGGGGAAGATTACCTCTATCCTAACTCCTATTTTATGCCCATTGAACTATCCGCTCCTCTGCAACAAGTTTTAGAAATGTCTTAGGTTGAGTGAAATCAAAGAAACCGAGTTTCTGAGCATTCGGCTATAACAGTATCAACTCTTACCTATTTTAGGTAAGAGTTGTTTTAGAAGAATATCTACACATCTTGTAGACTCTCCCGGATCTATAGTGATATAACACTTTTCTAACAGCCATGCCTCTTACTGAATTATTCCCTGTAGTTAGTCAGCTTTCGCATCAGGATAAGCTATGCCTTATTCATTTCCTCTTGCTCGCTTGCTGAGGTTGAAAAGCGAGCAAGATGCTCGCACTCCTTTCCTTGCACTGGTTTGGGAGAACACGGGTTAAAATAGCGATCGCAAGATCGCAACGACTTTCTTCCCCAGCCCTACTGAATACTCGCTTGCGCCATTATCTCCTCGCACGACTCAAGCGCAAAGCGCTGTATTCCAAGTCTCTTGAGATGCTCGGCTATTCGATTCGTTTGCTCCTTCACTACCTCCCCTCCATTTTGGCTCGGTTCTCTCTCCTTCCTCTCTCTAGTCCAATGCCCAACGCAGAATAGTAATGTGTGTTACAGTTGAGGCAGGCTAACTTGAAACTAAAATTCCCCTCAAGTTGGAGCGAACATTCTGCCTATAAATAGAGCCTTAGATACTAGCGAAGCTTTGTAGTCTCCAAGGATTTTCTTATACTTTTTGGAAGCTTTATATATAAACTGAAGGAAATCAATTACATGAAAATTCTTAAAAAAACGGCCCTGATTTACTGCGAGAAAGAATTTGGCTTGATAGACGGAAAAGTTGCCGCAGGACTAGTTAGACACTCGGAAATCTATACTATTGTTGGGGTTATTGATAGTTTATTAGCCGGTAAAGATGCAGGAGAAGTGCTAGGAGATAAAAAGAGTAACATCCCCATTTTTGCTAACTTGGATGAATCTTTGAGCAGCCTTTCAACAATTCCAGACTGTTATATCTATGGTAAAGCACCTTTAGATATTTACATATCCGAAGAAGAACGGTGTCTAATCCTGGAGGCTATGGGAAAAGGGATGGATATCATCAACGGTCTTCATCAATTCTTTTCTGAAGATCCAGAATTTGCCCGTATGGCCATTGAGTACGATGTCAAAATCAAAGACATCAGAAAACCGCCAAGCTTAAAAGATTCCCACGTTTTTACTGGCCAAATATCTAAAGTAAATATACCGGTTATTGCCGTATTAGGAACCGATTGTGCTTGCGGGAAAAGAACCACCGCAGTGGAACTCAACAAAGCCTTAAAAAATGTAGGATTAAAATCGGTTCTGGTCGTGACAGGGCAAACTGGCTTAATGCAAGGTGAAAAGTATGGTGTGTCTATGGATGCGCTGATTTCCCAATTTGCGATCGGTGAATTAGAAAATGCCGTTATTCAGGCTTTTGAAACCGAAAATCCTGACATTATTTTAGTCGAGGGGCAAAGCGCCGTTAGCCATCCTGCCTTCATGAGTTCCATTGGAATTTTGAAAGGAAGTGTGCCAAATGGAGTGATCTTACAACATCCGCCTGCTCGAAAATTTCGCTGTGATTTTCCTGATTTGTTGATGCCTACTGTTGAAAAAGAAATTCAATTGATTGAATCCATTTCTCAATCTCAAGTGATGGCGATCGCATTAAATCACGAAAACCTAACCCGCGAAGAAATTCTGACCATCATTGAGGACTATGAAGGCCGTTTCCGCTTACCCACCACCGATATATTGAACTACGGATGTCAAAAACTGGTTCAAGTTTTAAGCGATCGCTTTCCAAATCTGAATCATAAAATCATGCAGAGGCGCTTAGAAGAAATAGCTTTATTGGCAGTGAGATAGACCCAAAATGCTTAGACAAATAGAGATAAAAGCGTTACTGCCAAGGATAGAAATATCTCTATCTCAAATCCGGCATAATGCTCAGATGCTATCCGAGCATTATGGACGAAAAGGAATTTCCTTGATGGGGGTCTCCAAAGCAACCCTAGGAGATCCGGAGATCGCTAAGGCAATGATTCAAGGCGGAGTAAAATTCATTGCCGACTCCCGCATCGAAAATATTCAAAAAATGAGAATTGCAGGAATTTCGACTCAGATTGTGCTTCTCCGCACAGCATTCAGTCAGGCGGAAGCGGTAATTAAAAATGTGGATATTAGTCTCAATACGGAACTTGAGACGGTGAGAGAGCTTTCCAACTTTGCCAAGATACACAATACACTTCACCAGATTATTGTCATGGTGGAGATGGGCGATTTGCGAGAGGGCATACTTCCTTGTGACCTTCCCCAATTCATCAAAAAAACGATTGACTTACCTAATATCAAAGTCATTGGAATTGGCTGTAATTTAGCTTGTTATGGTGGAGTTAAGCCCGACAACCATAATATGTATCAGTTATCTGAGTTGGCTGATGCGCTCGAAAAGGAGTTTCGGATTCACTTAGAAATAATTTCGGGCGGCAATTCAGCCAACTATGAATGGTCTGAAGCCGCGCAAGCGGTCGGAAGAATTAACAACCTACGTTTGGGTGAATCGATTCTTTTAGGATGTGAAACTGTTAATCGGAAAGCCATTCCGGGCTTGTATACCAGCGCCTTCAAGCTAATTGCTGAGGTGATCGAGTCAAAGGAAAAGCCTTCTTTGCCATTTGGAGAGATTTGTCAGAATGCTTTTGGGAATGTTCCCACTTTTCTAGATCGCGGTATTCGTCGCAGAATTATTATCGCCTTGGGAAGGCAGGATATTTTAGTATCTGGCTTAAAACCTAATAAAGCTCTAGAAATACTGGGATCTAGCAGCGACCATGTTGTTCTTGACAGCAATAACTATGATTGCCAGGTTGGTAGTGAAGTGGAGTTTAATTTAGATTATGGTGGGTTGCTCTCAGCAATGACTTCTCCTTTCATTGCAAAACAAGTTATTGGCAATAACCATTAACTTTGACTATCGGTTGTCCAACTCAGCTTAGACTTCCGACGGAACGGTTAACATTCTGGTTGGCATATCGCCTGTTGCGGTAGCGGATGGTATTGACGATCCGGCAACGACGACTTTCAATGAGGAATTGTATGGTGGTAATATTTAGATCCAACTGGGCAGGTTTACAATGCCAGCCCGTTTACACCATTCGGCGGCTCAACCCGAAATTGTCAGTCAATTTCAAGTCACTCCGATGTGATGCTAACAATTCTCTGGTCAGATCCTGATACACTCAAAACAGTTCAGTACCAAGATTTTATTTTCCCATTGTCTCGGCCATGTCTTCCAAATTTGTACCGATCAAAAACCCCTCCTTACGGGAAACCCCCCGTTCTCAACTGGCTCCCATCCTTCCTTCTCCTCCTACCGAGTCCCTTGTAGACTGGTTAGAAAAAACGGGACGCATGTCTGTTCGCGAAGTCCTAGATGAGGATTTTGTTGATGATGATGCGGATATTTCCGAACTGATGGAGGGAAATGACGATAATTATGAGGAGGAGGAGGATTCCATGGACGATCAGCAGTAGGCTAGACCTGTCCATGGAGTAAATTGGACATTGAATCTGTTGAGTGTGAGTGTGAGGAAAACTGTGGACGCGAAATTTAGCTCTGGGGGATTCTCTTTTTCTGGGGGAACCCGCCTATTCTGGATCTTAGTGGTGGGTTTGGGACTGACGGCTTTAGCCCTTGATTTGCCGATGAACCCGTCTCAACCCTGGCTTTCCCTGAGTCTGCCCTTCTGGAGTGGGTTAGCCCTAACCACTCTGGTGGGCGCTTGGGCTGTCCCGACTTTAAGAAGGATTAAAGCGGGCCAAATTATCCGCGAAGATGGGCCGCAAGACCATTTGAAAAAAGCGGGAACCCCAACTATGGGAGGGATCTTTTTTATTCCGGTGGCGGTGCTGGTGGCTTTGGTGACTTCAGGAGGCGATCGCAGCGTTTTCGCCGTTTCTGTTGTCATTTTAGGCTATGGGGCCATCGGTTGGATTGATGATTGGCAAATTCTCCGCCGTCGCTCCAATAAGGGCATTTCTCCCAGAATGAAGCTGATCCTACAGACTCTTTTGGCGGTGAGTTTTAGCCTGTGGATGCTCTTGACGCAACCGCCGGATCTAACCACAGTAGCCCTCTTTGGAGCCGTTAGCCTGCCTCTGGGTTTGTTCTTTTGGCCCCTAGCCGCGTTTACCCTGGTTTCGGAAAGTAATGCGGTGAACCTCACGGATGGTTTAGATGGGTTAGCAGGCGGAACTTGTGCGATCGCCTTTTTAGCCCTCGGCGTTCTCCTTGCTCCCACTTCCCCCAGTTTAATGATCCTCGCTTGCGCCCTCAGTGGCAGTTGTGTGGGCTTTCTTGCGTATAATCGTAATCCTGCCCAAGTGTTTATGGGAGATACGGGTTCCATGGCTCTCGGCGGCGGTTTAGCGGCGATCGCCCTCATTAGCGGTAACCTCTGGAGCTTAATTATTCTCAGCGGCCTGTTTATTGTCGAAACCCTCTCCGTGATCCTGCAAGTGAGCTATTACAAAGCCACCAAAGGCCCCGACGGTATCGGTAAACGCATCCTCAAAATGGCCCCGCTCCACCACCATCTGGAACTCTCTGGATGGTCTGAAACCCAGGTTGTTGGCGTATTTTATGGCGTTGTCGGTATCCTCGCCATTCTCAGTTATCTTTAAGTCATCCCGTAGGGTGGATCAACCCAGTTTACAGAATGGATAGAACCAAACCAAGATGAATATTACTCTCAAGCCAGAACAAGAGCAATTTATTCAATCCCAAATTGAACGGGGAATTTTTGCCAATGCAGAACAGGCGATAGAGGTAGCATTACGCTTGTTAGAAGAACAAAGTAGAGGTTACGAAGAATGGGTAGAAGAAACTCGCGAAAAAATAGATTTAGGATTGGCGCAATTGGAAAGAGGCGAAAAATTTCCGATTGAAGTTGCGTTTGAAAGATTAGATCGAAAGATTACTAAACTACGTGAGAGTCAACAGTGAGTCAAAATTTTATTTCTTCAGAGGCACTGGCTGACCTAGATACAATTATTGAAACCTGATTTACGGGGAATTCCAATCATGGGGTATATTATTTTTTATACAGTTGTTGGAGAAGGCGTGGAAATTGTTCGGGTGGTGAGTGCTTATAGAGATTTAGAGTCCGTGTTTTTGGATGAATAAGAAACTCTAGAAATTTTTGTCCTATTTGTAACTGCTATCGCTCTTACTTATTACTTATTACTGGCGCAGCGCAAATCGCTGTATGGATCTTCCCTTTCCCTGGGTAAAAGGAAAAGGGAAGATCGACAAAAGTTACAGAATCGAGTTGGCTTACGCTTCGTCTAAAGCGGCAATACCGGGGAGTTCCTTACCTTCGAGCAATTCCAAGCTTGCGCCACCACCGGTAGAAATATGGCTCATTTGGTCAGCAACGCCGACTTTTTCCACTGCTGCCACGGAATCGCCACCGCCGATAATGGTAGAAGCGCCAGTTTTGGTCAGTCCAGCTAAGGAGCGGGCGATCGCCTCAGTACCGGCTGCAAACTTATCAAACTCGAACACACCCATGGGCCCATTCCAGATCACCGTCTTACAATCAGCTAAAGCATCCTCAAAGGTTTTCACCGAATCCGGGCCAATATCCAATCCCATCCAGCCATCGGGAATATTATCCACGCTCACAGTTTGGGAATTAGCATCAGCCGCAAAATTATCCGCCACCACCACATCCGTGGGTAACAACAGGTCTACACCCCGCTCTTTCGCCTTCACTTCCAAAGATTTCGCCAACTCTAGCTTATCTTCTTCCACCAAAGACTTACCAACCTTCATGCCCCGCGCCTTATAGAACGTGAAGATCATGCCACCCCCAATCAGGAGCTTATCGCATTTTTCCAACAGGGTCTCAATCACGCCAATTTTGCTCGATACCTTTGAGCCACCAATAATGGCCGCCAAAGGTCGTTGGGGACTTTCGATCGCCGCTTGCAGATACTTCAGTTCCTTCTCAATCAAAAATCCAGCCACCGAAGGACTCAGGTACTTGGTCACCCCTTCCGTCGAAGCATGGGCCCGGTGAGCGGTTCCAAAGGCATCATTCACATACAGATCGGCAACTGAAGCCAATTGTTTAGCAAACTCTGGATCATTCTTTTCTTCTTCAGCATGGAAGCGCACATTCTCCAGCAGTAGCACATCCCCATTCTGCATTTTAGCGACCGCAGCGGCCACCTCATCCCCCACACAGTCATCGGTTTTGGCCACCTCTTTACCGAGCAGTTCAGATAACCGTGCGGCCACTGGAGTCAAACGCATAGACTCATTCACTTTTCCCTTGGGTCGGCCGAAGTGAGAGGTTAAAATAACCTTAGCACCCTTGCTAGTCAACTCTTGAATCGTAGGCAGAGCAGCCCGAATGCGAGTATCATCAGTGATAGACCCATTATCGATGGGAACATTAAAATCCGCTCGCACTAACACTTTTTTGCCAGAAACGTCAGATGCTGACAAGTTTGCTACCGTTTTCTTGGGCACAGGATAAACCTCCTTCAAAAAATTCTTCGTTATGTTTTTGATTACGCTATCGTCCACATTGTATAGGAGTCCGTGTCTCGGAGGTAAGACCCATGTTTAAGACTGTTCTCTTTCCGATTAACAAAAGCCAAGAAACCTTGGCAGCCACAGAGGTGGTGATGGATATTGTCAAAACCTATGGCTCTCAACTGATTCTGCTCTCTGTGCTGGAGAATGAGACCACCGAAGAGGATGCGTCTAGAGATCCCATGATCTCCCATGACCAAATTGCTGAACTGCTCAGTAAAGTTCAAAGCGGCTTTTCCAAGAGTGGTATTGAGTCCAAAATTTTAGAACGGGAAGGCAAACCGGCCTTTACCATTTGTGATGTGGCTGATGAAATCGATGCCAATCTGATTATCATGGGCAGTCGGGGCGTTGGTCTGACGGAAGATGGATCAAAAGATAGCATTACCAATCAGGTGATTAATCTTTCTCCTTGTCCCGTGTTGATTGTTCCTTAAGTTTAGTAAAGCGCTGATTATGATTCAATGGTATCCCGGACATATTGCTAAGGCGGAACGTTCTCTAGCCGAACAACTCAAGCGAGTTGATGTGGTCTTAGATGTTCGGGATATTCGTATTCCTTTGACGACGCAACACCCAAAATTGAAGGAGTGGGTGGGGAGTCGGGAGCGGGTTCTGGTGCTGAACCGGATGGATATGATTTCGCCGGAGATGCAGGATTTATGGTTACAGTGGTTTACCGATCGCCAAGAGCAGCCCTATTTTACCAATGCTAAATTGGGTAAGGGGATTCGAGAGGTGACCCAAGCGGCGATCGCCGCCGGTGCATCGATGAACGAGCGCCGACGCAAGCGGGGAATGCGTCCCCGTCCCGTGCGAGCGGTGGTGGTCGGGTTTCCGAATGTGGGAAAATCAGCCCTCATTAACCGCCTCTTAAACCGTAAAGTAGTGCAAAGTGCGGCCCGTCCGGGGGTGACTCGGCAACTGCGCTGGATTAAAATTTCCTCAGATATTGAGTTATTGGACGCTCCTGGAGTGATTCCCGTCCGATTAGAGGATCAACGGGATGCGGCCAAGTTAGCCATCTGTGATGATATTGGTGAAGCCAGTTATGATAATCAACGGGTGGCGATCGCCCTGCTGGATATCTTTCACAAACTGAATGCTCATGTGAATACCTTGGATAAACTGCGATCGCGCTATGAGGTCAATCCAGAAAACCTCTCTAGCGAAGACTATTTACATACTTTAGCCGAAGCCAAATATCTCGGAGATCTAGAACGCACTGCCTGCCAACTGCTAACCGATTTCCGCAAAGGTCAATTGGGATGGTTTCCTCTAGAATTGCCCCCTTCACTATAATTTCATAGCCAGCACTGAGTACAATCAGGGTTGAAGTCTCCTGAAACTCAACTTAAGATTAACTCACCGCGATGGCATCATCTACCGTAGGGAGCCAAAATTCTAATGGCTAATCGGCTTTTTCACCACCCGAAAACAGTTCCTTTGCCCATTTATATCCTTGTGCCTGTACTCTTACCCATCTTGGTCGCCATGAGCGTCACGGGATGGCTCTCCTTACGCCGCAATCATCAGTTAGTGCAACACTTATCCCGGCAATGGATGGAGGAAGTGGGCGATCGCGTCAAAACTAAACTGAGTCAAGATCTCGCTTTTCCTCAAGAGCTGCTCAACTCCTATGAAAATTTCCCCTTAGAGGGTAGAGATGGGGCGATCGCCTTCTCCCATCAAAACTGTTTTTGGCCCTTTCTCAACAGTTTCCCCTCCCTTCAAAGCATTTCTTTCGGGCTAGAGGATAGCGGGGAACTTATAGCCGTCCATCGCACGGAAGATGGGGAACTGATTTGCGCCCTGGCTAACGGAGAAACCAATAACCAGCTATCCACCTATCGTCTTGGCGATCGAGGTGAAGTCAAAGAGCTGCTTGACTCTTCCGTTAGTTCCTACGATGCTCGCAAAAATTTGTGGTATCAAAACAGCATCATCGATGCACAAGTCACTCTAGACATTACACGCCTTCCTTCCCTATCTCATCCCTCTATTGAGTTGCAACTTATTCAGCCCTTTTATTATCCCAATCAAGAATTAATTGGGGTAGGTAAAATTGATTTCACTTTAGACTCTTTTCAGGAGTATTTGCAAAATATTAATTTAGATTTTTCCGCAGAGATAATTGTTTTCGATCGACAGATAAACCCATTTATTTATTCTGATAACACCTCAAGAACAAAGAATATTATTGAAATTGATTTACTTCCTAAGATCCAACAAAAGTTAATCGCACAAAACTCCGAAATCATTCAAATATTTAGTCACAATAAACAAAAATATTGGACATTAAGTATTGCTTATAATTTGCCCGGCGATCGGCAATGGTGGATTAGTATTATTGTTCCTGAAAAACAAGTTTTTCAAGCCGTAGAAATCAATTTTCGCAATCAACTACTCCTGAATTTAGGTGCAGTCAGCATCTCCATCGCTTTAGGCAGCTTTTTCCTGCATAAAATCAGCTCTGTCCTCAATCAACTGAGCCAGAACGCCCAACAAGTGATCGAGGGTAATTTATCTCTAGAAAATTTCCCCCATTCTCTAGTCTATCCCCTCCAGGGCTTAATCGATCGTTTGGAAAAATTAATCCAATATTGGTGTCAACTCGTTCAGTCTATCGGTCATGAAAACGAACGGTTATTAGACAAGGTAGAATCAGGAACAAACTTGTTAATTGAAGCTGTAGAAAAAGCAGATAAAGCCAACTTAAAACTACAACAATCCCAATCCCTTCTAGAAAGTATAATTAATAGTTCTATGGATGGGATTATGGCATTTCAATCCCTGCGAGATCCTCAAGGTAGAATTATCGATTTTGAATGGATCGTTAGCAATCAGGTCGCAGCATATTTTTTTGAAATCAACACCGTCAATTTAGTCGGAAAGAATTGGCTCCAAGAAATCAATAGCCCTAACCTAAGAAGCCTATTCGATCATTATGTCAGCGTCGTAGAAACCGGCCATTCTTTAGAGTTAGAGTTTCCCTACGATCGTCAAGATCAACGGGCTTGGTTTCATGTGATTGCGGTCAAACTTGGAGATGGCTTATCGGTTAACTTTCGGGATATCACCGATCGGAAAAAATCAGTATTTGAACTGCGAAAAATGCTCGATGAAGTCCATAAGATCGCCAATACAGACGGTTTAACCAAAGTAGCGAACCGTCGTCAATTTGATGAATGCTTGTATCAAGAATGGTTGCGCTTAAAACGCGATCGTTTGCCCCTATCGATCGTTTTATGCGATGTGGATTACTTTAAGTTCTATAATGACACCTATGGACACCAAGCTGGGGATGACTGCCTGATCCAAGTAGCCAGCGCCATTCAACATTCAGTCCGCCGCTCTAGTGATGTGGTTGCTCGCTATGGAGGAGAGGAATTTGTGGTTCTTCTTCCCAATACTTCAGAAGAAGGAGCCAAAGTGGTAGCCCAGTTAATTCAATCGAAAATAAATGACCTGCAAATTCCCCATAAAACCTCTAAAGTTGCGGCAACAGTCACCATGAGTTTAGGTATCGCCACCTTGGTTCCGACCTCAGAACTCTCGAAAGAAAGCTTAATTGCTCTAGCAGATGAAGCCTTATATGAAGCCAAGAAGCAAGGGAGAAATCGGTTTGTCGTCAAATCTTAAGCTAGGGGAGTTCAGGAATTGACCAGAAGAAATTAAACTAAGAGAAGACAAAAACGCTCTATTCTTTGTCAGTGAACCCCGGTAAATGTAACAAGATGTTGCAACTCTTTGAAAACTATTGAGAAATCACCCAAACATCCCCGTGCCCTTTACCCTGGTTGATTAAGTAATGTTAAACTTGCTCCATTTAAGCGTATGAACAATCAACAAACCTATCGTCTCCATTGCACTCTCTCCTTTGGAGATATCTATGGGCAAATCATTGTCTGGTTAATTGTAATTTTCCTCAGTTTAGCCGCAGCTCTCGCCCTGATGGGTGCAGGGAGTCCGGTTTACGCCTTAGCGACGGTGGGATTAATTCTGGTTCTTTCCCTACCCTTCTTGCTATTTAGTTTTGTGACGACCTTACTCAACCATATTGAATTTTTACCGGTTGAAGAGAGTCCGCAAAAACGGCCGTCTCGTTCAGGAACGTCCCAAAATCCTGCCAAAGCGGCCGGCTAATTGATTCGTCTGTTATTACTGTGGGGGCGACTCTAGCCCCTACCCATGTCTGTTTCTTAACTTAATTGGAGAAGATCGACCAAACCATGTTAGACCATGATGTAATCATTGTTGGCGGTGGACTGGCCGGCTGTCGTGCGGCCTTAGAAATTGCTCGCATCGATCGCAGCCTTAATGTGGCTGTTGTTGCCAAAACCCACCCCATTCGATCGCACTCGGTGGCTGCCCAAGGGGGTATTGCAGCGACCTTAAAAAATGTGGATTCTGAGGATAGTTGGGAAGCCCACGCCTTTGATACGGTCAAAGGTTCCGACTATTTAGCAGATCAAGATGCCGTAGAAATTTTAGCCCAAGAAGCCCCAGATGTGGTGATCGATTTGGAGCATTTGGGGGTTCTATTTTCCCGTCTACCGGATGGCCGTATTGCCCAACGACCCTTCGGGGGCCATTCCTATCGCCGCACCTGCTACGCTGCCGATAAAACGGGCCATGCCATCCTCCATGAGTTGGTGAATAATCTGCGACGCTATGGGGTGCAAATTTACCAGGAATGGTATGTGATGCGCTTGATCCTGGAAGAGGGGGAAGCGAAGGGTTTGGTGATGTACCATATGCTCGATGGCCGGTTAAAGGTGGTGCGAGCCAAAGCAGTGATGTTAGCGACCGGGGGCTATGGGCGGGTGTTTAACACTACCTCTAATGATTTTGCCTCGACGGGGGATGGGTTGGCGATGGTGGCTCAAGCGGGGCTACCTCTTCAGGATATGGAGTTTGTGCAATTTCACCCCACAGGGTTGTATCCGGTGGGGGTGTTGATTTCCGAGGCAGTGCGGGGCGAGGGGGCCTATTTACGCAACAGTGAGGGCGATCGCTTCATGGAAAATTATGCCCCCAGCAAAATGGAGTTAGCCCCCAGGGATATTACCTCTAGAGCCATTACCCTGGAAATTCGCGCCGGTCGCGGTATTCATACCGATGGCAGTGCGGGCGGCCCCTTTGTCCATTTGGATCTGCGCCATATGGGCCGGGAAAAAATCATGAGCCGGATTCCCTTTTGCTGGGAAGAAGCCCATCGCTTGGTAGGGGTGGATGCAGTGGAAGAACCCATGCCCGTGCGTCCCACGGCCCATTATTCTATGGGGGGTATTCCCGTGGATACGGATGGTCGTGTACGCAGTGGGGTAGAAGGCTTTGTAGAGGCTCTATTTTCTGCCGGAGAATGTGCCTGTGTGTCGGTGCATGGGGCGAATCGTTTGGGCAGTAATTCCCTGCTCGAATGTGTGGTGTATGGCAAACGAACGGGGGCGGCGATCGCCCAATATGTCCAGAATCGCAAGTTACCCAGCTTAGAGGAAGCCCCCTATCTGCAAGAGGCCAAAGAGCAAGTGCAAGCCCTGCTAGACCAACAGGGAGAACAGCGCATTAATCCCCTGCGCCAAGCGTTTCAAGATGCCATGAGTCAATATTGTGGCGTATTCCGCGACCAAGAATTGATGGAAAAGGGCCTAGAGATTACCCAAGAGTTGCAACAGAACTATGGCACCATTTACCTTGGCGATCGCGGTTCTTTATGGAATACAGAGATTATCGAGGCCCTAGAACTCAAAAATATTATGGTGGTTGGCCGTATGATCCTCACCTCTGCTCTCAACCGGAAAGAGAGTCGGGGGGCCCATTCCCGCGAAGATTATACACAACGGGATGACCCCAATTTCCTCAAACATTCCTTGGCGTTTTATTCAGCCGCAGGCATTGATATTCAATATCGACCGGTGACGCTGACCCAGTTTGAACCCCAAGAGCGGAAGTATTAATGAGGCAGAAAGGTAATGGGTGATGGGCAGAAGGGTAAACGTACCCCATAAAGCGCGAAAACTGCTGTATGACTGGAGTGGGAGCGTCTCGCTCCCTCGATTTTTATAGCTACTGCTGTATGACTGGAGTGGGAGCGTCTCGCTCCCTCGATTTTTATAGCTACTGCTGTATGACTGGAGTGGGAGCGTCTCGCTCCCTCGATTTTTATAGCTACTGCTGTATGACTGGAGTGGGAACGTCTCGCTCCCTCGATTTTTATAGCTACCCATTACCCATTACCCATTACCTATTACCCATTACCGCACAAAGCCCTATATCCGCCTTAAAATGTAGGAGACAGAATCATCATTTGGTCTCCATACATACTTTTTTGCACCACCACCACCGGAGGAAATTCCGTCTGATTTTCCATCGTTGGATCGGTTGGGATTAAATAAATCCAGCCATCTCGCTCTAGCAATAAGCGCCAGACTCTCGTCGGTTCTTGGGTATCAGTCCCATCCGTCACTTCTGAACCCAGAAGAGAGTCGAAAGGCTTGAGAGTGCCAAAAACACGAAATCCAGGAGAAATTTGCTGTTTGTCAAAGGGCTTATCTAAGAAGCTACCCAGGGGAATCCGATTTTCTGGAGTAATGAACGTGACCACGGGTAACGTAGAATGGGGGCCGATATCCCGTTGAGCATCAGCAACACCTTGGCTGTGGGCCAAGTGGAATAAAATGATCAGTACCCAAGCCACAATCACGCTTTCATCCACTAGGGAACTGAGAAACTTAATCGAGTCGAAATTAAGCGGATCGAACTCTATAATCAGTTGGTATCCGCGCATCCAAAAACCTTGGGAAGGCTTCTGTTTGACCCAATTTTGGAACGAGGAATAACGAGAGGCAAACCAATCACCGAAAACCCGAACCCCTAAAAGACTCAGGTAAAGAGTGGGTATCATAAGGATCAGAGCGAGTAGGGTTCTGGCGATCGCCCGGCCATCCCCAAACAAGACCTGAATCGGGACAATAAAAAAGGATTGCACAGGTAAATCCAGGGTCGTCAGTTCGATATTAAAGTGAAAGAAATAGACCGACCGATAAATCCAACCGGTGAAAAATAGGGACGCTCCCAATAAGCCAACTAAACTAGCAAACCGGCGTAAAATCGTCGGTTCAGGATTGGATTGGGGGTGTTGAGAGTCAGGAGAAGCCACCGCTTTTCGCTAAGATGAGGTATACTAAAATTATAACTAAAATTCCAAGCTGTAGGCTCATGAAAATAGGAATTAGAAGAGCGGCAATACTCGGATTAGTAATAGTAAGCGTCAGCAGTTTTCCCCTATGGGTATCAAGTTTAAGCATAGGCGATTTACCGGCATTGGCGCAAGTCCAGCCGATTGCAGACTTGATGGAAATCGCCTTACGGGAACGGGCGGAAGTTGTCCTGATCGATGGCAGTGAAAAATCCGGCAGAATTGTGGAAATGAATCAGCAAACGTTCTTTCTCGGATTGGGAAGTCGTCGAGAAGAAATTTCCTGGAACCAAGTAGATTCTGTGAAGTTTAAAGGAGACGGAATTATCGTTTCTCCAGTGGGTGAATTTAAGATTCGCGGAAAAGGCGGGCCGCGGATTAGATTACGGAATGTACCCCAGCAAGCTTTGGGGGATTCTCCAGAAGGGAATTTAGTGATTGATTTAAGAGAAATTCCGGGTATTTCCGAAGACGAGATTGGAGAATTTTACAAATTAAGGAATAAATTTCAGTATGTTGTGGATATCATTCAATATGATTTGCATCAGAATCGGATGGTGGTTGAGTTGACTGGCTATGAGAAGAAAGACGAGTAAATATGATATCAAATCCGGTTTCCGCAAGCGGACATGAAAATGAGTTAAACTAGCGGGCAAGATGCCCGCACTCCCTCAATTATTTGATATTACTGGAGTTAAACTAGCGGGCAAGATGCCCGCACTCCCTCAATTATTTGATATTACTGGAGTGGGAGCATCTTGCTCCCTACATTTTTAATCGGATTTGATATTGGAGTGGGAGCATCTTGCTCCCTACATTTTTAATTATGGTATTCAAGCGGATTTGATATGACTCTTGAATCCTCTCTTCGGATACGGTAGCATCGGCAATCAGCGCCACATTATCCTTGATTTGCTTTCTGGATGATTGCACAAAGAATAAGATCGTGTTTAGGTAAGCAAATTGCTGAATCAGGATGGTATTATCGGGAAAGCTAGACATAATCGGTCTGAGTAACCTGAGTCCTTCCGTCCCTTGAGATTGGCAAATTATTCGCTATTGAGGGCAGTTGCCATGTTGTTAACAGTGGGGTAAGCTGACGAGCAACACTCTCTTGCAAGCGGCCGTTAGAAACCGGGTTTCTTCCCACAGATGCACCCGGCGATGGAGAAGAGCGAGAAACCCGGTTTCTTGGCACTTCTCGCACCCTGCGTTCCCCAATGTCATGGCGAACGAAGTGAAGCCATCTCATCCTCTCGGAGACGTATCGAGATGGCTTCGCTACACTCCGTTCCCCTCGCCATGACAAACAACCCCACCCCCAGAGAAATTTCCGATACAATAGCAACAGACCATCATTGTTAATTGTTCATTGTTCATTGTTCATTGATATGAGAATCGTCGGAACTCTGGTAGCGCTGGGAGTGTGGATGACTCCGGTAATGGTGACGGTGGCAGAGCAACCCAGTTGGGCGCAAAGTCGGCAACCTTCAGCGGAGGAAATTTGGGCAGCGATCGTACAATTAATACAGCAAGCCAGACAACTGCAACAACAGGGAAAACCGCGACAAGCTTTAGAGGTTTGGCAGCAAGTTTTAGCAATTTCGCAAAAACTAGAACTCACAGAAATTGAAGCTCTAGCCTGGAACAACATTGGGTATAATGCCCATGCTATTGGAGAACCGCGACAAGCCATAGAAGCTTACCAACAAGCCTTACCCCTTTACCGAGCAGTAGAAGACCGAGCAGGAGAAGCGGTGACGTTGAATAATTTGGGGTTAGTTTACCACAGCATCGGTCAACCGCAACGAGCGCTAGAGTATTACGAACAAGCCTTACCCATTTTTCGAGACGTGGAAGACCGAGGGGGAGAAGCGACGACATTGAGTAATATGGCTGCGTTTTACAGAGATACGAATCAACCTGAAAAAGCGATTGAACACTGGGAACAATCCCTAGAAATAACTCTCAGTTTTCGCAGCAACCTGAAACAAGAGCATCGGAAAACCTTCATCGAATCTGAACGAGGCCCAGCCGTCGCCCTCACCTCCCTGCTCATCCAACAAAAGGAACCTAAAGATGCCTTTACCTGGATCAACCGCGTCACAACCTACGAACTCGCCGACTATACTCGCTTACTCAATGCTAAAGTTCAAAACCCCGAAGCCCAAGCACTTATCGACGAATATAACCAGCGATGGCAACAAATTGAAAGCCTGAGACGACAACTGCAACTCGACTTCTCCGATGACGAACTTTCCCGCCGCATTGGTGACCTAGAGACGGAAAATATTCAACTCGGAGAACAAATAGCCCAACAATTCCCCAAAGTAGCGGATATTTTTGAAACCACTCCCACCGATATTGCCCAACTGCAAGCGACTATCCCGGAAGGAACCGTTGTCCTGCAACCGGTTCCCCTCGCCAATGTAAACAACGTTCCCAATACCCTGGCTCTGTTTCTGCTCACCCGCGACAGCTTCCAAGTCGTGCAAACCTCCCTGGATGTGGAGGAATTTAACCGACTCCTGGATGAATACCCGGAACAACTGGAAGAACTGAGTCCATTTTACAAAAGCACCAGCAGCGACCTCTACGACATCCTCATCCGTCCTATCGAAAAAGAAATCAGCGCCTATAACCCGGAAAACCTGAGCATCATCGCCACGGGGAAACTGCGCTACATTCCCTTTGAAAGCCTCTATGATCGAGCCAATGAACAGTTTCTGATTGAAAAATATCCCATCAACTACCTGACTCGCCTCTCGAAAACGCCCCCTAACCGCGAACCCAGTACCAAAACCAACGCCATTCTCGCCATGGGTAACCCGGTTCCCCACGACCCGCACAACTTACCGGGAGCGGAGGAGGAAGTTAAAACCATTACTCAACTGTTCCCCAACAGTCAAGCCTATCTGGGCGACCAAGCCACCCTCGACCAGTTTAAGCAGGATGTGCCTAAGTTTGCTTTCCTCCATCTGGCCACCCACGGCTGTTTCCAGGAAAACGGGTGTGAAACGCTACAAATGACAGCCCATACTATTCTGTTCGCCAATAATACCCAGTGGCCGATCGCCGATGCCGCCTTACTCGGCTTAGACCACACCCGCCTAATTAACCTGAGCGCCTGCCAAACCGCCCGCGAATCCGACCTAGAGGGAAATTCGATTTCGGGAGTGGCCTACCTGTTTGAACGGGCTGGAGCGCAAGCAGTGATGGCCAGCTTATGGTCGGTGAGCGATGAACATACGCAGACCATGATGAGCAATTTTTATCGATATGTAGGATCGGGCATGAGCCAAGGAGAAGCCCTACGGGAGGCAAAGTTAGCACAAATTAATACCACCGATGAAGATCATCCCTTCTATTGGTCGGCATTCCTCCTAATTGGCGATCCCCGGTAATATCCAGTCCAGTTTCCGCAAGCGGACATGAAAATGGGATTCAAGAAGCGGGCAAGATGCCCGTACTCCTTTAATCCCTTGATATTACTGGAGTTAATGGGACAAGAGAAGCGGGCAAGATGCCCGTACTCCTTTAATCCCTTGATATTACTGGAGTTAATGGGATTCAAGAAGCGGGCAAGATGCCCGCACTCCTTTAATCCCTTGATATTACTGGAGTGGGAGCATCTTGCTCCCTAGGTTTTTACTTACTCCCTAGGTTTCTACTTACTCCCTAGGTTTTTACTTGTGGTATTTCTTACTCATTACTCATTACTCATTACTCATCACTCATCACTCATTACTCATTACTCATTACTTACAGCGCTTTTCGATGTTATGAGGTACAGTAATCGAAATGTTCCTTGAGAGTGTTGTCCCATGAAAAGCCTGAAGAATGGGCACGCATAGCGTAAAAAAGGGTTTTCCCTTCTGCCCTTCTGCCCATTACCCTTCTGCCGCGCGAAGCGCTGTATATCCCGCCACTGATTCGGAGTACCGAATTCAGTGGGGGACTTACGGCGAATTAGTTAAACAATAACCATGCAGCCTTTCAACCCTATCCCTCATGTCTACCTCCCAACGTCAAGCCAACCAATATATCCGGGAACTCCTAGAACAGAACCGACTCACGGAACTTTCTCAAAAACTCCAACCCAACCCCAAACCCTTACCGCGCAAGTTTCGCGGCGCATTTCGCCTCAGTCCTCAACGGGTAGAACAGCATTGGAAGCAACTGGAGACTTCCCCGGAAACCCAAGCTAACCTCTTAGATGAACAAACCCTCTCGCAACTGCAAGCCTATCAGCATAATATTGAAAACTTCATCGGTACGGTTAAACTACCGGTGGGTATTGCTGGCCCCCTGCGGGTGAATGGACTGTTTGCCCAAGGGGATTATTATGTGCCTTTAGCGACGACAGAAGCGGCCTTGGTTGCCTCCTATTCGCGGGGATGCCAACTGATTTCGGAAGTGGGAGGATGTCAAGCCTTATTACTCAATGAAGCGGTGAACCGGACTCCTGGATTTGCCTTTAGGAAGTTACAAGAGGTTGGCTTATTTTTGGCTTGGGTGGTGGGAGAACAGGAAACGTTTAAGCAAGAAGCAGAAAGTACCACGCGCTACGGGAAATTAATCGATACCCGAATTACGGTAGAAGGCAATCATGTTTATCTGGATTTTCAGTTTACGACGGGGGATGCGGCGGGTCAAAATATGGTGACGTTGGCAACGGATGCTATTTGTCAGTATATCCTCCGCGAGAGTCCCGTGGCTCCCCAACACTGGTTTATTGAGGCGAATTTATCGGGGGATAAAAAGGCGAGTGCCCAATCGTTTTCTGGGGTACGGGGTAAAAAAGTGACCGCAGAAGTGACGATACCGGCTCAGTTGGTGGCGCAACGGTTGCACACCACTCCGGAACAAATGGTGAACTATTGGCGGATGTCGGCTTTGGGGGGAACTATGAGCGGGACGATAGGCATTCAAGGCCATTATGCCAATGGGTTGGCGGCGCTGTATATTGCTTGCGGTCAGGATGCGGCTTGTGTGGCGGAGTCTGCGGTGGGGGTGACGCGGTTTGAGTTAACTTCAGAGGGGGATTTATATGCGGCGGTGACGTTGCCGAATTTGATGGTGGGTACGGTGGGAGGAGGGACAGGGTTACCGAGTCAGCAGGCTTGTTTGCAGATTTTGGGGTTAGCGGGTGCAGGTCAGGCGAGGGCGTTTGCTGAGATGTGTGCGGGGTTGGCGTTGGGGGGAGAGTTGTCGATTATTGGGGCGTTATCTGCGGGGGAGTTTGTACAGGCTCATGCTCGGTTGGCAAGGGGGCGTTGAGGGTGTTCTTTACCGATTACCGATTACCGATTACCGATTACCCTTCTGCCCCATCTCAATACCGCTCTAACAGCATCTTCACTTCGGTCTGCAAATCCCAATTTTTCATGGTTTCCCATTCGGCTTGACGCACCGCTAAATAGGCTTGAGCCAGGGGAGGACTGAGGGCTTTAAGTAATACCTGATTTTCCTGTAAAGCTGTTATGGCCTCTAGAAGCGTTGCCGGTAACCATTCAATGCCGAGATGTTGGCGCTCCTCTTCTGGTAAGGTGCCTGGATCGCAATCAACGGGTTCTGGGGGTTCGATCTGGTTTCGTACCCCATCCAAACCGGCGGCAATGATGGCTCCTAGGGCTAAATAGGGGTTGGCGGCGGCATCGATGGTTTTAAGTTCAAAATGGCTCGAACCCGTGCCTTCTGGGTTGTTTATGACCCGGATGGCGGCTTCTTTGTTGTCTAATCCCCAACAGCAAAAGGCTCCGCTCCAGGTATGGGGTTGGAGACGGCGATAGGAGTTGGGGATAGGGTTAGTGAAGGCCATCAGGGCGCGATGGTGATGGAGGATACCGCCAATAAACCAGCGGCCGCGATCGGATAATCCTAAGAGTCCGGAGGGGTCGGGGAGTAAGTTTTCCCCTTTATGCCATAAACTCAGATGGAGATGAGCGCCGCTTCCGGCTTGATCGGGGAAAATTTTGGGTAAAAAAGAAGCAATACGATTATGATAATGGGCGATCGCCTTCACCGTTTCCCGAAACACCACCTGCTGGTCAGCGGCCGCCAAGGCCTGAGTATACAACACGGAAATTTCATGCTGTCCCGGCCCCGACTCTGGATAATACTGCTCCACCAACACCCCTTGCTCATTGAGCGCTGTGGCAATATCATCAATCATCCGTTGCTGAATATCCATGCCATAGGTAGAACCATAGGGCACTTGGTCAGTGGGCATAATTTCCCCGTTTCCAGAGCGTTCGAGTAAATAAAATTCATTTTCAAAGGAGGCGATGACTTCCAACCCTTCCAACTTGGCATCAGCCGCCATATCCCGTAAAAACCGCCGAGGACAAACCGGCCAAGGTTCGCCATCTTTAACCATATTCCCCATCACCCGCGCATGACTTGGGGTATAGGGCAGAGCCATCAGTGTAGACCAGTCCGGAATCAATTGCACCTCTCCCACCGGCCCCAAACCACTTCCAGGGGCTGGGGTAGTGCCAATGACTGGCATCCCTTGTTGAGCCATGGCCAAGCCGACTCCCTGCTCTCGATAATCGGATAACATGCCCACATGAATCGCTTTTCCTCGGATCATGTTGCCATTATCACACCAGAGAACGCGGATAAATTGGACTCCAGCTTTTTTGAGAGATGCTTCAATATCACGATCCATGGCCATTGGGTTCAGATTTGGGGGCTTCTCCCGATCATAGAATAAAGAGGGATTGAGAGATGAACCGGAGAAGTCCCTATAGCCTCGCCAAACTCTGTTACAATCTGTAAAGAAACTGTTAAGGATATTTAGGACGTTCGATGCGTGTTGCCATTGTTGGGGCAGGTTTAGCTGGCCTCTCTACTGCTGTTGAATTGGTTGATGCTGGTCATCAGGTGGAGATTTTTGAATCCCGCGCCTTTGTGGGGGGAAAAGTGGGCAGTTGGGTGGATGCAGAGGGCAATCATATTGAAATGGGATTGCATGTTTTTTTCGGCTGCTACTACAATCTGTTCGAGTTAATGCGTAAGGTGGGTGCGTTTGAGAATCTACGCTTGAAGGAACATACCCATACGTTTATTAACCGGGGGGGAATGACGGGAGAGTTGGATTTCCGGTTTCCGGTGGGTGCGCCGTTGAATGGGTTGAAGGCGTTTTTCACCACATCCCAACTTTCGGTTCAGGATAAGGCGATGAATGCGATCGCCCTAGGAACCAGTCCCATTGTACGCGGTTTGGTGGACTTTGACGGCGCAATGCGGACGATTCGCAACCTCGATTCTATCAGTTTTGCCGATTGGTTTCGCAAACAAGGTGGCTCGGATGGCTCCCTGAAGCGCATGTGGAACCCCATCGCCTATGCTTTAGGGTTTATCGACACAGAAAATATTTCCGCTCGCTGTATGCTGACTATCTTCCAATTTTTTGCCGCGAAAACGGAAGCGTCGGTGCTGAGAATGTTGGAAGGTTCGCCCCATGAATATCTGCATAAACCGATTATTAATTATTTAGAAGAACGGGGCACAAAAATCTATACTCGTCGCCGGGTGAGGGAGATTCAATTTACAGAAACTGAGGGCGAAACTGAGGTCACTGGCTTAGTAGTTGCCGATGGAGAAGGGGAAGAAACGATTACGGCTGATGCCTATGTCTGTGCCTGTGATGTGCCGGGAATTCAAAAGCTTATCCCCTCCGATTGGCGCAAGTGGCCGGAATTCGATAATATTTATCAGTTGGATACGGTTCCGGTGGCGACGGTGCAATTGCGCTTTGATGGTTGGGTGACAGAATTGAATGATGAAACTCAACGCCAGCAATTAGAAAAAGCAGCCGGAATTGATAATTTGCTCTATACGGCGGATGCTGATTTTTCCTGCTTTGCCGATTTAGCCCTGGCAAGTCCTGGAGATTATTATCGAGAGGGTCAAGGATCGCTGTTACAGTTGGTGTTAACGCCTGGAGATCCGTTCATTCGGGAAAGTAATGAGGCGATCGCCAACCATGTGCTAAAACAAGTGCAAGATCTCTTCCCCTCTTCCCGCCATCTCAACATGACCTGGTATTCTGTGGTCAAACTCGCCCAATCTCTGTATCGGGAAGCACCAGGAATGGATCTGTATCGTCCCGCGCAGAAAACCCCCATTCCTAACTTTTTCCTCGCTGGAAGCTATACCCAGCAAGATTATATTGACAGCATGGAAGGCGCAACCCTTTCCGGAAGACAAGCCGCTCAAGCCATTTTAGTGCGGACTGGTAAAAGACAGGATTGAAAATGCCGTAATTAATATCAAATATAGGGCGGTAGGGCATTCCGTCCTTATCTCTAGTATCATGACTGAATTAAGACGGCCCAGACTAAACCCCAGGCTTCTGTCCACTCGACGACTGCGCCATAGGTGTCTCCGGTGTGTCCTCCGAGTTGGTGATTAAACCACCATCCGCTTCCCCAGGCGATCGCCGCCCATCCCAAGGTTAAGCTGAGAATCTGGAGACTCTCCTGGGGATGGAGGGCTGTTTGTAGACTACTCAGAACCATGAGGAGCATTAGGGAGGGTAAAACGTCTTTATACGATTGAATGGCGGTTTTATGAAAGGCTCCTTTTCCTGTGGGTTTGAGATACTCATAGCGCCAAATAGCAATCAATTGTCCCGCTCTTCCCCATGCGGGAATAGCCAGCACAATCCACAGGTGTTGTAGCTCTAAGGAACTCAGAGCGGCGGTTTTCAGTAGGAGAATCAGGATGGCAGACATGGCTCCAAATGCACCGGTAACGCTATCGCTCATCACCTCTAAACGGCGATCGCTATCCGTAACACTTAAACCATCAGCCGTATCCATTGCTCCATCTAAGTGTAATCCCCCAGTGATACCCACCCAGAGCGCAATCATGACTGAACTGCGGGTTAAATTGGGCATTTCCAGAACCCATAATCCCCAGTAAATCCCCCCTAGCATGACCCCAATCAACAGTCCCACCAGAGGGGCAAACCGGGCGATCCCAGAGAATTCTAAGGGCCAAGAGGGGGGGATAGGAATACGGGTGTAAAAGGCGATCGCTCCCCAGAAATTCCAGATCCATTTCATTGCCACTCCCCCCATGCTCTATGTTAATCTGCAAATAGACATATACTTTGTTTTCTTGGTCGCTTATCTGAATCTTCCCTAGCTTCAGGGTGAGTCCGATCGGAAACACAGCAACTCCATTGCTGCGGTTTTACCTGGGCGATCGATACTTCTAATTCGATCCAAAAATCCGTAGAATCTGGCAAGTATTCGCCAAAGAGTTAGGATAGAATTGTCTCATAGGCTACTTTATAGGCTATTTTATCCTAGGGTGCAGTCTTGGGATGTCAAATCGTCAGTAGTCTTGTCGTCCTCTTTTGAAATTAGAGAGTTTTTCCCATGAATTACGATCAATTGCCTGGCAATACACGGTTACCTGCTCCTTGCATTCTCAACAGAGGCATTATTGTGAATCCACAGGATATTCAGAAGGCGATCGGGGATCTCCATCGTGTGCGTTACGTTGAACTGTTCGATCAACAAACCCAAGCGACTGGAGAAGCCTATATTCAAGAAGTCTTTTCCGATCCCCTGCGATCGACCATCCTGGCTAATCATACCCTATATTTGAATATCCAAAGCTTTGATTATTTAGAACTTCAACAATCTGACGACCAAGAAACCTATTTTGATTTAGTCCAAGACAACCGTATCCTGCGGTTAATCCCTCTTTCTAATCCACTACAAAATCAACCTGTCAGTTCTTTAAATACTGCTGCTCTAGAAGTAATGATGGCAGAAGTATTAGCCGCTAATTTAGATGTTCAAATGGATGATGACGATCCCTTAGCCTAAGAGAAAAAGTATTGTTTAAGCTAACCAGATTCAAATCGTCACTGGAGATTCCACATAAATATTCGGTTCTTGTAGCGTAAATTCAATTCCGAACTCCATTAGTTTTTTAGTAACTTTCTGATTAGCGAGTTCAAGTAAACGTTTCCTCAGTTGTATAGAATTCTCATTAGATCCAAGAATAAAAAATGTAACCCTAGCTCTGGTGTTCTGGTGAGAATTTTCATCATTAAGCAAAACAATACTCGTGCTACCTGGATCGATTCCAAACAGAGAATCTGTACTTTCTTTAACCACCTGTTGTACCAAGGCTTGTTCTCGCTCTTGCAAGTAGCGAGTGAAATCTAAGTAGAGTAAGACCATCACCTTTTTACCTCTGGTCACATTTTCAATTCCCAGATTCGCTAAAGTATTATTAGGCATAATAAATAAGGTGCTTTTGGCAGCCGTTCTAATTTTGGTAGACCGTAATCCAATTGATTCGACGCGCCCATATAAACCATCGGGTAAGCGAATATATTCCCCGGCAATAAACGGGCGGTCTAAGTATAAAACAATAGTTCCTAACAGTTGTTCTAAGGTGCTTTTAGCAGCAAATGCTACAGCAGTAGCCCCAATGGAAACCCCAGCGAGTAAGGCGGTTAGGGGAATTTTTTGGCTTTGAGCAAAGGCAACGACAGCAAAAAAGCCGATTAACACATTAACGACTGTTTCAATAATTAAGATAAAATCATCAACTTCTATCCCCACTTTCCGGACAATGGAAATACCGTAAATGCGAACGAGTTGACGGAAGAGACGGGAACAGAGCCACGATAAACTAATGGTTAATCCTAGGGTAATAAAGGGCTGGATGAACTTATAGAGTCCAGGATTGTTTTCGAGCCAGGCTAGGGAAAAATAAGTTAAAATAAAACTTCCCGCTACTCGAAATTCTTTTTTGAGGGGTTCTACAAAGTCTTCATAGAGGCGATTAACTTGTCCAGAAAAGGTGCGGTTAAGGACAAAACGAACAAAGTTAGGGGTGGCTTTACTGATGAGTATCGATCCTAAGACAAACACCAGAAAAACTAGGGGATAGGGAACACTATATTGATCGAGTAGATTCACGGTTGAATTCGTCAATTGAGTCCAGGCAGAAAGATTCATATGGAAATAAGGAATAGGGAATAGGGAATAGGAAAAGCGGAGTTTTACCCCGATCGCCCATTAAAAATTGTTGTATCATTATATGGTAATTGGGGAGTCCACATAAATATTGGGTTCTTCAATATCAAACTGAACGCCATACTCCTTGAGTTTTACGGTAATATTTTGGCGAGCGCGATCGAGCATTTGTCGGCGAATGTCCATGGAAGCTTTACCAGAACCGAGGATAAACAAGGTGATTTGGGCTTGGGTTTTGGCCTCTGAACCTCCAGTGTTTAAAGTTCTAAAGGTGACGTTGGTACTGCGGGGATTAATGCCAAAAATGTCTTGGGTACTGGCAAGAATGACTTCCCGAATTAGGGCTTGTTCTTGCTCTTCGATGAGCTGATAAAAGGTGAGATAGAGTAAAGACATCACCTTTTTGGCTCCGGTGAAGTTTTCAATATTGACTTGAGTGAGGGAGTTGTTGGGGACAATCATCAGGGTTCCTTTGCCAGAGGTGCGAATTTTGGTCGATCGCAGTCCAATGGATTCGACTCTGCCAAATGTGCCATCGGGTAAGCCGATATAGTCATCAACAACAAAGGGGCGATCGATATAAAGAACGATACCGCCTAAGAACTGGCTGAGGGTATTTTGGGCAGCAAAGGCGATCGCCAATCCCCCAACACCCAAACTCGCCAATAATCCGATCACATTCACCTGATGGGTTTGGGCAAAAATCAGAATCGCCAGAATGATAATCGCTGCATTCACCGCCCATTTACTGACAATCAATAGCTCGCTATTCACTTTGCGTCCACTCTGAAAGGCAGCATCAATCAGATAAACATCAAAGAATTGTTGAAAAATACGCGAAGCTAACACGCTGGTAGCGACGGTGAGGTTTAAGCTCACCAGTCTCTCTCCCCAAGAACTGAGAAAATCGGGGCCCCATAGAATTAGAATCAGATCGACTAGAGCGAATAGGAAAACAATGCGGATTAATCCCTTGAATGGACTAACAGTTTTTTCTAAGATAGTGGCAGCTTGGCTCGGTAGCACGGAGAGGAGCGCCCTTAAAATGATTCCAGGGAGGGCGCGTAAGCCCAGAATAATGGAGGCGATCATCGCCAAGCCAACTAAGACAATGCCCCACCACTGGATGGGAACAGTTGCCAGATCGGAAGCAGTATTTTCCATAGGGAATGGGTAGAAAATGGATCGGATAATATCAGGGTTATTATATCGGGTTGCAGCCAGAAGGTGAATGATGCCCTAGGAAGAGATGCGATCGCGCCCATCCATTTGCCCCATCATACCCCATCATCCTGAAAATTAAGTATATTCAATTAGTCTAATTGTAACTAAGAATTTTAAAGATTTGTATATTTTTATTATGTTATCACTAAAATTCAAAAATCATAGAATATACTTAAGCAACAATATTTCACCATTACAATAACTGTCTCAGTATGAACAATCCCACAGCTCAGATAGTTAAAAGTCATACGCAATACCCAAGGAAAACGTGGAAACCCAGAATCAAAAAGTTTGTTAACACCTTATTCTTGGGCATTCTTTGCTTTTTAAGTCTACTTATTTACCATCATCATGACCGCGCTTTAGCTCATCGCCCCCATGATGTTGTTTCCCAAGTCCGAATTTCTCCTACTTACGATCGAGATCAAACCTTATTTATCCTAGTTAGAGACAATCTATTTAAATCTACTGATGGCGGGTTTTATTGGCAAAGATTGAGCAACAATATAGATAATAAAGCAGATTTTTCTTCTTTAGATATTTCCCATCAGAATCCTAAAACATTATTGCTTTCATCTCCCCAAGATGGAATTTATAAATCCGTAGACTCAGGTCAATCTTGGTCTGCCATTAATCAAGGCATTAATCCCTTAAAGATTAGCTTGGTTGCAATTTCCCCCTATTCCGATCAAATCTTCTTAGCTGCTGGAGCAGAAAACGGACTTTACCAAACTGAAAATAGTGGAAAAAATTGGTCACAAACGCTCAAAAACTCCAGTCATATCACAGCCATAGAGTTTGTCGATGCTAATCAAATTATGATTGGAGACTCTCAAGGGAACATTTATCGTTCCCTCGATCGAGGTAAAACCTGGAATCTAGCCTTTACAGTTCAAAATAGCGGTGCGATTACAGCCTTTGAATTTCCCCCCAACTTTTCTACCAATCCAACCTTTTGGATAGGAACTCAGAAAGGAGGGATTGTCAAGACAGAAAATAATGGATTATCTTTTACAACCGCTAATGATGGGCTATCCGATTTCAACATTAGAGATATACTTCTCATACCCAGCCAGAACAATCCGTCTACTTTGCTCGTATCAACCTGGACAGATGGATTATTTAAATCAACAGATGGCGGACAAACCTGGAATCATGATAATCAAGGAATAACTCAAGATTATCAAGCAGATACACTTGAACAACCCCATTTTAGCAACATACAAATCTCCAACAGATTTGACCAAGATCAAACTGTCTTTTTAGGGGGGTTTAATGGACTGTTTAAATCAACAGATGGGGGTAATGTATGGGAGGAACTAGAAACCTTATCTCCAGGTACTATTGTCGCCATGGCAGTATCTCCAGATTATGATAATGACTCCACAATAGCAGCCGTTAGTTATGTAGGAGAAACCTATATCAGCAAAGACCAAGGAAATACCTGGTCTCCCATGAATAAAGGGTTAGAAATCCCTCGTTTTACTCGGAAATTTGAAGAAATTAGTATAAATCAAGATCCGAGAAGATTTTTTGATATTGCTTTTTCTCCTAACTACGATCGAGATAATACCCTATTTACCAGTGTGTTATGGAGTAAATTTCTTGTCTCTAATAATAGAGGAGAATCCTGGAAAATTGTGCCCTTAAGCAAAGAAGTCAGAGGCATCACGATTACCCCTTCTCCAGACTTTGCCAACGATCGAACTGTTTATTTAGCCAGCCAAGAAGGGATAATTTTTCGATCGACTGATGGTGGATTCAATTTCTCCATTATTGGCAAGATTAAGCGAGTATCGGGTAACGATCCCCCTTCTGTCGTCATCTCTCCCAATTTTTCATCCGATCAAACCCTCTATGCTTCTACCTCTGAGGGGATTTATAAAACCACGGATGGAGGACAAAACTGGCAACCAACGAACAATATCAATGAGATCCTAGCCAGAAATAATTATCAATTGGTTATTTCCCCTAATTATGCCAATGATAATACCCTTTTCTTAGGGACTAACCAAGGACTATTTAAAACTCAAGATGCAGGCAAAATATGGGAACAAGTTACCAGTTCTCTTGACATTCAAAATGGATATATCGGAGGAATGAATATTTCACCCAACTATAGCCAAGACCAGACTTTAATCTTGAGTGTAAAAGGCCAAGGATTATTAAAAACAGTTGATGGTGGACAGACATTTACTCCCATTGGTAATCCCTCCCTATCCTTATCTAGGATGCATAATGTTCCCTCTGCCTATCGTTCAATTCAGTTTTCTCCTTCCTATGCAATCGATCAGACCATTTACGGTTTTGGATCGGCAGAAACAGAAATTTTCAAGTCAACCGATGGGGGTAATAGTTGGCAGACCTTGAGCATTCCTCGAACCATACCCACATACGAATATAATTACAATTTTTTGACGACTATCGATCTCATGCTTTATGTCTATAGTAGTCAAATCAAGAAGATAATCGTCTCCTTAGCTGCCGCTTTAGTCAGTTATTTTATTTTGGGATTTCTGAAGTTAGAACAAAGATTAAAATTGCCGATTGGTAAACATGCCCTGCAAATAGCTGGTTCCAGTCTTATCTTTGTGTTAGCGTTAATCATCTTTTTCACTTAAAACCTAGATTGGAGTCATAGCCATGAAATTGATTATTCAAATTCCCTGCTATAACGAAGAAGCAACATTAGGGCTGACCCTTTCTCAGTTACCTCGCGAAATTCCTGGTATAGAGGTTGTAGAATGGCTGATTATCAACGATGGCAGCATTGACAAAACTGTAGAAGTCGCCAAAGCTTCTGGTATCGATCATATTGTTAACTTTGATCATAATCAAGGATTAGCGAAAGGTTTTATGGCTGGAATAGAAGCTTGTCTTAAATTAGGAGCTGATATTATTGTCAATACAGATGCAGATAATCAATATTGTGCTGATGATATTCCTAAACTGATTGAACCTATCTTGAATGGTGAAGCCGAAATTGTGATTGGAGCTAGACCCATTCATGAAATTCAACACTTCTCGCTCACTAAAAAAATTCTGCAAAACTTGGGAAGTTGGGTAGTCCGTGTGGCTAGTCAAACCGATATTCCTGATGCGCCGAGTGGCTTTCGAGCTATCAGTCGTTCGGCTGCCATACGCTTGAATGTATTTAATGAGTATACCTATACCTTAGAAACAATTATTGAAGCAGGACAAAAAAGAATAGCAATTTGTTCTGTACCGATAAGAACCAATGAAGAACTTCGTCCCTCTCGATTGGTTAAAAGTATTCCTCGGTATATTAAGCTCTCTATTTTTACCATTATTCGCTCCTTCATGGGTTATAAACCCCTGAAATTTTTTACCATTTTAGGTACGATTCCTTTCACCCTGGGTTTTTTGATCGGAGTCCGATGGTTGATTTTGTATTTTAGTGGTAGTCCCAGATCTCATGCCCCTAGCTTGATTTTAACAGCTATACTGATTTTAATTGGAATTCAAGTTTGGATATTTGGTTTAGTGGCTGATTTGATGTCTATCAATCGTAAGTTACTGGAAGATATACAAATGAAGCTGCGTTTTATGGAAATTAATAGAAATCACTAGGAAATTGATATGATTTTTATAATCAATCAAATAAGGTTAATATCTCATTCGTTTTTGATAATATTGAAAAATAACTTTGCTTGGATAATCATTAGCTTTGGTGTTTTTCTCCGGGTGCATCAGTATCTTTATAATCGTTCCTTATGGTTAGATGAAGCGATGCTGTCACTTAATATTGTAAATAGGTCTTTTTTAGAACTTTTAACACCGTTAGATTTTCGCCAAAAAGCGCCTCCTTTATTTTTGATTGCAGAAAAAATATGTGTAAACTTGTTTGGTTCAAGTGAATATGCTCTTAGATTACCCTCTTTAATTTTTGGCATCTTATCAGTCCTTTTATTTTATCAAGTCATCAAACGATATTCACACCCAAAAGTAACTCCATTCTTTCTAACATTTTTTGCGATTTCCAATCCTTTAATATACTATTCATCAGAAGTCAAACAATATTCTGCTGACTTAGCCGCATCTCTATGTCTATTATTGATTGTTTATCAAACACATAAGAATATTTTAAATCGATCAAAAATTATTATTTTTGGACTCACTTATGCTGTTTTATTATGGCTATCTTTTCCATTTATATTTGTATTAGCGGGTTCTTTTATCAGTGAGTTTTTGTTTGATGTTTTTTCTAAAGATAAGAAAAAAATATATCAAACCATTACTATCTATATAATCCCCTTGGTAAGTTTTTGTGTTTTATACTTTTTGTTTATTAAAGGAGAGAATCAAGGTTTACAAAATTCTTGGGACTGGAAAGGTGGATTTGCTCCTATACCCACTCTTTCATCAATTCCGGAAACATTGCGATGGTATATCACTACGTTTAATAATATGTTTATTGCTCCAACAGGGTTTACTACACCTGGTTTAGCTGCCCTGTTATTTTTGACAGGATGTATTGGAGTGACAGTAAGTCTAAAAAGTCGATATAAGCTATATATACTTTTATTGCCCATTGGGTTAACCCTGTTTGCTTCAATGATACAAAAATATCCTTTTTCCACTTTAACTAACTATTTACATGGTCAAGGGGGAAGGTTAATTTTATTTTTAGTTCCTTTTATCTTGATCGTTATGTCTGAAGGATTAGCCTATATGACTTGGGAAAATGATCAAAAAATTGCAATGTTAATAACGATCATTCTTTTACTAAATCCCCTAGTAACTTCATTGAAATATTTAAAAAATCCTAGAATGATAGAAGAAGTTAGGCCGGTAATCAATTATGTTCTTAATAATCAAAAGGAGTCTGATATGATTTATTTATACTATAGAACGAAACATCAATTTAGTTACTATCAAAAACAATTGGATTTGTCTGCCAACCAGAAGATAATAGAAGGAAGGGAACGCTTAAAAAATGAGTATATCGACATCCTGGAAGGTTTACAAGATAATGCTAGGGTTTGGTTCGTTTTTTCTTACACCCTAGAAGTTAATAAAAAAGAGATAGAAGTTTTTTTAGAGCGCCTCAATTGGACAGCAAAAAAGATTGAATCTCTAGAAAAATATGGCTCTTCTGCCTATTTGTATGATTTCAGTCAAGGTTAAATCCATAATTATTCAATGTAACGAGTCGTAACTTAAAAGTGTCGGATGCAATTATTTCATTTAGCTTATTTGGGTCAATTGTATGATTATCCTCTTTATACTTCCTTTCATTTCCTTAGTTATATTAGGATTGATATTCCAAGCTAGACATTCTGATTGGCGGGATTCGAGTTTATCTGCTTTAGTAGCTTGGGGTGTTATTGTAACGGCCATAACTGAATTACTCAGTGTTTTAAGACTGTTGCAATTCGGATGGGTAATGCTTTTATGGCTTTTGGTGAGTTTTACCGTGATAGCTATTTATTGGCGATTTTACCGAAAACATCCTCATCTCCAGCCGCAAAAAGGATTTAATATTCCTGTATCTTCAGGGATATTATTAAGTGGTTTAGGACTAATTGCGATCGCTCTTGGGATACTGGCGATCGCCGCAGCACCGAATCACTCGGACTCGATGGAGTATCATATGAGTCGTGTGGTTCACTGGATACAGAATGCTAGTGTGGCTCACTACCCCACCCATACCATTTTCCAACTGTATCAAAATCCCTGGTCAGAATTTGCGATTATGCACTTTCAGATTCTGACCAATAGCGATCGCTTTGCCAACCTCATTCAATGGGGAAGTATGGTGGGTAGCTTAATCGGTGTATCCTTAATTGCCAAAAACTTGGGCGCTTCCTTAAAAGGACAAATCCTAGCGGCTGTGTTTTGTGCCACTATTCCCATGGGAATTTTACAAGCCACCAGTACCAATAATGATTATGTCGTGGGATTCTGGCTCGTTTGTTTCGCTTACTTTACCCTGATTACCCTGAAAACAGGGGCAACCCCAGAGAACCTATTCCGATTGGGATCGAGCTTAGGGTTAGCCGTGTTAACCAAAGGAACCGCCTATATTTATGCCCTACCTTTTTGTATTTGGATCGGTTTATGGGGAATCAAAACCCTGCGCTGGAAAGCCTGGAAACCTTTTCTAATCATCACATTGCTATTTTTAGCTATTAACCTGGGTCATTATACCCGTAACTTTGCCTTATTTGCTTCTCCTCTAGGTGTTCCATCCGACGAAACCAATCAAGAGTTTAGCTGGGCTATTTTCGTCTCTGGAATAATCAGAAACTTATCCTTACATGCAGATATTGTCAGAAATTTATGGTTAGAAAAATTCATCACTCCAACTACGGGATTGACGAATAAAGTCGTAGAAATTATTCATGGTTTTTTAGGCTTAGATGTTAGCGATCCGAGAATCACCAGTCCTAAAGTAAAGGGGTTTTATGTTCCCTCTTTATCCCTCTATGAAGATACGGCTGGTAATCCCTTTCATTTATTGCTAATTATGCTATCTCTTGGCATTTTGATCGTCCGAGATAGACTCAGAAAACAGCCTTATCTTATCGCTTATTCCTTCTGCGTGTTATCTGGTTTTTTGCTCTTCTGTTTTCTTCTCACTTGGTCTCCTTACCGTTGCCGCCTGCATTTACCTTTGTTTATTCTCTTTTCGGCGGTGGTGGGTGTGGTTTTCTCAAAAACGTTCCATGCCAAGATCAATTATGTTTTGGCTCTGTTACTTCTGTTTTTGTCTCATTCCTGGGTATTGAACAACTCAGTGAGACCGTTTTTGGGTGAAAATAGTATTTTTAAGACTCCTAGAATTGAACAATACTTTAATACTCAGAAAGGTTTGCAATCTGGATATCTGCAAGCCGTAGAAACGGTTGAAGCTCAAAATTGCACTCAGGTGGGATTACTGTTAGAAAATACATCATTTGAATATCCCCTATGGAGAGGATTTCAGCAGGATCATAGATCGATCGTTTTGAGGCATATTGGTGTCAGAAATGAATCAGCCGTAAAAGCTGAGAGTTTACCTTATAGAATTTTTAAGCCTTGTACTGTTATTTATATCAATGGCAAGGAGAAAAAGCAACCCCCACAGATTAGAATAGATGGCCAACAATATCGCGAATCTTGGTCAGAAGAATCAGACCAGAAGAGAACGATTTCTGTTTTGGCAGCTCCTTAGAACTCTAAACGTTGAGTGAGAATCAGATGAGTAAAGATTTATTTGCACAAGAGGCGATCGCCCAAATTCCCAAACTGCTGACGCTCCAGGATCGGAATCCCCATAGCCCCAACTATGGCTGCTTCGATCGCAACTACTGGCAGTATAAAATTATTGATTTTCCCAGTGGCATGGCTCAGGAGTTCGTTTGGCCCCTGGCTTTAGCCTACGATACCGAGATTCCTAGCAACCCCTTCTACCAAAAACCCATTCTCCGAGATTGGGTAGAAGCGGGTATTATTTTTGCCGCTAAAAGGAGTCATGCTGATGGTTCCTGCGATGACTATTTCCCTTACGAACGGGCAGGAGGAGCCGCCGCCTTTTCCCTGCTTGCTTGCATCGAAAGCTACACCCAATTACAGCTCAATCACCAACGGGCGATCGATTTTTTTATCCAACGAGCCGATTGGTTGGCTCATCACCAGGAAAGCGGCCGACTGACGAACCATCAAGCCTTAATTGTATTGTGTTTAGAACTGCTTTCAAGACTACTAAAAACCGATCGCTGGCAGGAACAGAAAGAGCAACGTCTAGAACAAGTCTTATCCTGGCAAAATCCAGAAGGATGGTTTCAGGAATATGAAGGATGTGATTGTGGGTATCATACCTTAACCATTTCCTGTCTAGCTCGGATTTATGAACTCACGCCTAGTTCTCAACTGCAAGAGGCGATCGCCAAAGCCGTGACGCTGGCTAGTCATTTTATACATCCTGATGGCTCCTACGGTGGAGAATACACCAGTCGCAACACCTATAACTTCTTTCCCCATGGCTTTGAACTCGTGGGTAAATGGATACCTGAAGCCTTAAGCATTAACGATCAATTCCTCAAAGGACTAGCCAACGGTTTAGCCCCTTGTTATGCCGACGACCATATCATTGGTCATCATACCTGGAATTACTTACTTGCTTGGCGCGATTTTGTCCGCGATCGCCCCCCTACAGCCCCCCGTCCCAGCGATCGCCTCTGGTTACCCGCAGCCGGACTCTTAATCGATCGCCGTCAAGACACCGAACTCTATCTCGCTCTCAACAAAGGAGGAGTCTTCAAACTCTTTCGAGAAGGTAAACTCATCGCCTCAGATACCCAATTTTCCCTACAAATTCAAGATGGTAAAAAAATCAAAAATGCCGTCGCCCATTTAGTCAGTTCAGACTACCATATTCAAGTCGATGAGCATAAAATTAAAATCAATGGCGCATTCGGTTGGGCCAAACAAAAACAAATGACTCCCCTCAACCTCATGATTTTAAGAATCATCATGCTCACCCTAGGACGTTTCTTCCCCAACTTAATTCGCAAAACCCTACAAAAAATTCTGATTACCGGCAAAACCCCCGCCCCCTTCACCTTCTCGCGCACCTTAGAATGGCAAAACCAAGGTTGGAAAATCACCGATGAACTCTATGGCAAATCTTGGGAAAATGTTGTTTCAGCCGGAATTGGATGCGATCAAACCTCAATTTACGTCGTCATGAGTCGCACCTTCCAGATGGGACAATTGCAACCCTGGTTAAATTTAACCGATCGGATTAAATCCCTTAAACCCGGTCAAGTCCTAAAACTAGAACGAACCCCTTAAAATGAAACGATTTATTTCTATTTTTGTCAGCGTTGTTATCCTCCTCATTATTTATTCTAAAATTGACTTTCAGGGCTTAATCCAAGTCTTCCAGAACTGCGATCGCCTCTGGATGGTAACCAGCCTTGCCATGGTAATTCCCATCACCCTCGTCACCTCTTGGCGACTGCAACAACTGATGCCATCGGGAAATAGCCTCAGCTTTATCGAAGCCAACCGTCTGATTTTAGGGTCTAGTGTTCTCAATATGGTATTGCCTTCCAAAATGGGAGACATTGCTAAAGCCTACTTCATGAAAGATCGAGGACATTTAAGTGGTACACTCTCCCTTTCCCTAGTGGTCTTTGAAAAAGCCTGCGACATGCTATCCTTACTCCTATGGTGTGCCTTTGGCTTGATCCTTTATCCTCAAAAAGATGTCTTTTTTTGGGCCATGACGATGGCGATCGCCCTAGGATTAGTTTTAGGATTACTGCTGCTCGGCTCTAAACCATTTGCGGGCTTATTTTTTACCATCACCCTTAAAATCATCCCCCGGAAAATGAAAAGCAAGCTGCAAACCCTCCAAGACTCTTGGGGCGAAATGCACGACTATTTCTGGCAAGACAAAAAACAACTTCTGCTCACTACCGCCACCTCGATCTTTCTTTGGTTTTTACATCTGTTGCAGATTTGGTTATTTATCCTCACCTTAAACGCTTGGGTTCCCTTTTGGATCAATTTAGCCCTATCCCCCCTCGCCATTTTAGCCGGATTACTCCCCCTCACCTTTGCGGGCATTGGCACTCGCGATGCCGCTTTAATTTTCTTCTATCAATCCTATTTTGATGGAGCAACTGGGGCAGCCCTGGGATTGCTCTGTACTTCCCGCTATGTCTTGCCAGCACTCATTGGTTTACCCCTCCTAGGACAAATGATGGCGGCAGTGCAAAATGTAAAAAAGACTGACTCTTGAGAGGGAAGAAACTTACGAGATGTTGAATTCAGTTGCAGCCAAAGATACGATCGCCGCGATCGCCACGGCTATTGTGCCCCAAGCAGGCAGCGTCGGCATTGTGCGACTATCGGGAAGCGAAGCCTTGCAGATCGCCCAATTGCTCTTTGAAGCTCCCGGAAAACAGCGTTGGGAGAGCCATCGCATCCTATACGGCTATATCTGCGATCCACACACGGGGGCAACGGTGGATGAAGCTCTGCTGATGATTATGAAAGCGCCGCGCTCCTACACCCGCGAGGATGTGGTGGAATTTCACTGTCACGGGGGGATTATGGTGGTGCAACAGGTGCTGACGCTGTGCTTAGAGCAGGGCGCTCGACTGGCAGAACCGGGAGAGTTTACCCTAAGAGCGTTTCTCAATGGACGGATTGATTTAACCCAAGCCGAAAGTATCTCCGATCTGGTGGGAGCGCGATCGCCCCAAGCAGCAGAATTAGCCTTAGCGGGAATTCAAGGGAAGTTAGCCTCTCCCATTCGCCATCTTCGCAAAACCTGTGTGGAGCTGTTGGCAGAAATTGAAGCCCGGATTGATTTTGAGGACGATTTGCCCCCCCTAGATGAGCCGCAAATCATCACCGAAATTAATCAAGTATTAGACCAATTAAATAGTATTTTAGCCACGGCTAATCAGGGGGAATTGCTCCGCAGTGGCTTAAAAGTGGCGATCGTCGGTCGCCCGAATGTGGGAAAATCCAGCTTACTCAATGCTTGGAGTCAAAGCGATCGCGCCATTGTTACCGATCTACCGGGAACCACCCGCGATATTGTGGAAACCCAATTAGTCGTGGGCGGTATTCCCATTCAAGTATTAGATACCGCAGGCATTCGGGAAACCGGCGATCGCGTGGAGAAAATCGGCGTAGAGCGATCGCGCCAAGCCACCCAAAAAGCCGATCTAATCCTGTTTACCATTGACGCACAAGCCGGATGGACTACCGAAGATCGAGCCATTTATGAACAAGTTCCCCCAGAAAAAGTAATCCTGATCCTCAATAAAATCGACTTAGTGGGCGAGCTGCCCTCTGGTTTGCCGGGGGATATCGTGGCGATCGTCAAAACCGCAGCCGTCCACAAACAAGGCATTGGAGCCATTGAAGAAGCCATTCTCAATGCAGTCAACGGAGGCAACCTACAAGCCGCCAATCTCGATATCGCCATTAACCAGCGCCAAACCTTCGCCCTCAAGAGCGCCAAACTTTCCCTCGAACAAGTGCAAACCACCATTTCCGAACAACTCCCCCTCGACTTCTGGACGATTGACTTACGGGGAGCCATTCAAGCCTTGGGCGAAGTCACCGGAGAAGAAGTCACCGAATCCGTCCTCGATCGGATCTTTAGCCAGTTTTGTATCGGTAAATAACTCTCAACGCCAACAATTGCCAGAACTGACTAGAATTCGATACAATCATTATCCACATCAAAATCGGGGCCAGTCAAACCACAGCACCCTCTGGATTCACTTGTCCCGACCGAAAGCAAAAACTCTGTCAACGTCCAGCAGTAATTGATACGAAATTCTATCGATCAATAGGGATATGATGGCTGCATAGCTGACTTTACCAGCACCCATAACACACAAAGAACGCAAAATAAACAACTCCCAATCCGAAAACACCCTTAATGAATTCCATGGACAACACTTTCAATCAAGATCAACTGCATCGCCCACTCACTGGTTCTTCCGACCTGGGAACTTCAGGACGAGAAGATAAAGTTTTACGCCAACTGACGGAAGAACGAGATGCTTGCGGAGTAGGTGTAATTGCTCATCCTAAAGGCATAGCTAGTCATGATTTAATTACCAAAGCCCTATCCGGGTTAACCTGCTTAGAACATCGGGGAGGGTGCATGGCTGACCAAGACTCTGGAGATGGTGCAGGGGTGATGACGGGCATTCCCTGGGACTTATTTCAAGACTGGAGCCAGAAAGAAGGTATTACCCTACCGAATACTCGCCACATGGGGGTGGCAATGGTCTTTTTACCCCAAGATGGGGCAGCCCGAAATAAAGCCAAAGCCTTATTTGAGCAACATTTGAAGGAAGAAGGGTTGAAGCCACTGGGATGGCGTGTGGTTCCCGTAAACTTGGAGATTTTAGGGCCCCAAGCAAGGGAGAATGAACCGCAAATTGAGCAACTGCTGGTAGAATCTCCTAGTTTATCGGGAGTGGAGTTAGAGCGTCTGTTGTATTTGACACGCAAGAAAACCCATCTAGATGCCGATCGCTCCGGAGTTGAGATCTATATTGTTTCTTTTTCTACTCGACAAATACTGTATAAAGGAATGGTGCGATCGGTTATTCTGGGGGACTTTTACCTAGATCTGAAAAATCCACTCTACACCAGTTCCTATGCTATTTTTCACCGTCGCTTCAGTACAAATACGATGCCCAGATGGTCGTTGGCACAACCCCTGCGGATGTTGGGACACAACGGCGAGATTAACACCCTGTTGGGCAACTTAAACTGGATGCGGACTCGCGAAGTTGAATTCACCTCTCCTGTATGGGGCGATCGCCTCAAAGAACTGCTGCCCCTCACCAACCGCAGTGCCTCCGACTCCGCCAACCTCGATAACGTCTTCGAGTTGATGGTACTCTCCGGACGCACCCCCATGGAAGCCTTAATGATCCTAGTTCCCGAAGCCTTCCACAATCAACCCGCTCTCGACGACCACCCCGAAATCATCGACTTTTACGAATACTACGCCGGTATCCAAGAACCCTGGGATGGCCCAGCCCTACTGGTGTTTAGCGATGGTCGCTATGTAGGTGCAGCCCTCGATCGCAATGGCCTGCGTCCAGCCCGCTACAGCTTAACCAAAGATGGCTATATTGTGATTGCCTCAGAAACCGGTAGCATCCTCCTCGATGAATCCGAAGTGATCGAAAAAGGTCGTTTAGGCCCCGGACAAATGATGGCCATTGACCTAGAAAACCACCAGGTACTGCACAACTGGGAAATCAAACAACAGGTCGCCAGTCAATACCCCTATGGCGAATGGCTGAAAGCGGGAACCCATGATTTAGCTGAATTGCCTTGGAATACTCACCTGAACCTGGATGAGAAAACCCTGCTCAAATCTCAAACCGCCTTTGGCTACACCTCCGAAGATGTGGACATGGTGGTGCAGTCCATGGCAGAAATGGGGAAAGAGCCGACCTTCTGCATGGGGGATGATATCCCCTTGGCGGTGCTATCGAGTAAGCCCCATGTGTTGTATGACTACTTTAAGCAGCGCTTCGCTCAGGTCACCAACCCCCCCATTGACCCCCTGCGGGAAAAATTGGTGATGTCCTTGCAAATGCGCTTAGGTGACCATCCTAATTTGCTCGATCCCCAATCCCGGAAAACGACCCAACTGCGCCTCCCCACACCGATTTTAAGTGAGGCCGAGTTATCCACCCTGGAACATTCCCTCCTAAAAGCGCGGGAAGTTTCGACGCTTTACCCGGTGGGAGAGTCTTTGAAGGTGGCAATTGACCAATTGTGCGATCGCGTGGATGCAGCAGTTCGAGAAGGCGCGAAAGTCGTTGTTCTGACCGATCGCAACATGACCCCAGAGCAAACCTATATCCCGCCTCTGGTCGCCACCGGCGCAGTTCACTACCATCTAATTCGCAATAAACTGCGCTGCGAAACCTCCATTGTGGTGGATACAGCCCAATGTTGGAGTACCCATCATGTTGCCTGCTTAATTGGCTATGGTGCTTCGGCTGTGTGTCCCTATCTGGCTTTGGAAACCGTGCGCCATTGGTGGAGTAGCGATCGCACTCAAGGCTTCATGGAGCGCGGCAAACTGCCCAAGATTGACCTGGAACAAGCCTTAGACAACTACCGCCATGCGGTAGAATTGGGACTGCTGAAAATCCTCTCGAAAATGGGCATCTCTCTACTCTCGTCCTATCATGGGGCCCAGATTTTTGAGGCGATCGGCATTGGTGAAGACTTGCTCGATCTAGCCTTTGAAGGCACAGTGAGCAGAGTGGGCGGCCTATCCCTAGATGAGTTAGCACAAGAAACCCTACAATTCCATGCCAAGGCCTTCCCCGAATTGCAAGGCAAAAAACTGGAAAATCGCGGCTTTGTCCAGTATCGCACCGGCTTAGAATATCACATGAATTCCCCGGAAATGTCCAAGGCATTGCATAAGGCCGTTCGCGCTGTAGGGGCGGGTTTGAAACCCGCCCCTACCGAGGGTTTGAAACCCGCCCCTACCGAGGGTTTGAAACCCGCCCCTACCGAGGGTTTGAAACCCGCCCCTACCGAGGGTTTGAAACCCGCCCCTACC
>NZ_JAQPOK010000119.1 GCF_030068445.1 Roseofilum halophilum BLCC-M91
GATTCTGATAGCGATCGTAAATGACATAATAGGGAACCTGTAAAATTTTCTCGTACACTTCCCATTTCGTCGGTGGCTTTTTCTCTTTACGTTCTGTGCGCCCTAAATCTTCATCTTCCGTGCCTGGAGACGCTAACTCAATCACCAAAAATGGACTGATTTCTTCTTGCCAGATCACATAACTTAGGCGTAAGTCTTGTTGCTTGCGACTGCGCTTGGCTCCTAAGACTACAAACCAATCGGGGCGTTTGTACCATTGGGTATGCTGGCTGTCATAGTAGAGGTTAAGATCGCTGGCGATCAAATAATCGTCTTCAGAGTAGAGGGGAGATTGGCAAGTTTGAGTGAGTAAATCGGGTTGGTAGTCATGAAATTCATCAGGCAATCCAGGTTCCTCCGGGTTTTCGCTGGGTAAGTCATACATGGTGGGCAGGGATTTCTGCTTGGGATGGGGATAGAGTTGAATCATGGTTTTACAGAGAACTGCTTATAACAAACCTCAAAACCAGTTTAACTTGAGCTTCAAGGCTGATGGTATTGCTCGAAAAAAACATTGATTTGATGCATAAATTTCATAACAACTCTATTTTTGTTATCTCTATGACCAAAATTATGGGAAAACTTGCTTAGGGTGGGTGGATATTCTAAAAAATCAAACATAAAATTTGAGCAATAATTATGAAGCGGTTAAAAACCACTATCGGATCTCAGCGTCAGTTGTATGTTGAGTTTCAGCGCCAGGTGGAGTATGCAGAGGAAGGGGTTGGGGACGATCGCCTCTCAGAACTATTGAATTTAGGGTTAAGCCTTTTGCTCTCTGGGGATTTTCAGGGGCGGTGGGATGTGGCGAAATTGTTGCCCAAGTTGGGATCGAGAGCGATCGCCCCATTGTTGCAAATTTTGGCAGATGAAGAGGAAGAGGAGGAGTTACGCACTTTTGCGGGCAGTATTTTGCAGCAGTTTAACCAACCGGTGGTGATTGCGGGGTTGGTAGAGGTGTTAAAAACCACTGAGAGTGAAGAATTACGCGCTCTGGGCGCTGAAATTCTCAGTAGTTTTGGCCATTCTGCCCTGCCAGTGTTACAAGAATTACTGGAAAATCCCACAACTAGGGAGTTGGCGGTTGGCGCTCTGATACGGATTCCCCATCCGGATGTGATGTCTGCTCTCTTGAGTGTGGTTCCGGACGATAATCCCCAGGTGTATGCTTTGGCTCTGGAGGGGTTGAGCCATTTTCACGATCCCCGTGTGGTTCCGGCTTTGATGACGGGGTTGGATCATGTGATGGCTAGGGTGCGCTCTGCGGCGGTGGTGGGGTTAGGGTTGCGCTCCGATGACACTTCCTTGAGTCTGGTATCTAGGGAGCAGGTGGTTGGGAAGTTGGGCGATCGCCTCTGGGATTTTAATCTGCAAGTGTGCCAACAGGCGGCTATTGCTCTGGGACGTTTGGCAACTCTAGAAGGGGCGATCGCGCTCTCTAGGGTTCTTACCTCTGACTGTACGCCTGAACCCCTGCAACAGAGTACCATTCAGGGATTGGGGCTGATGCTAGATGCAGATTCAGAGGTGGCAGTTGTTGCCCTGGATATTGTGCTGGAAAGTTTTCTGGGTGCTAGAGATTCGGACACAGTAACCCTAGACATGATTAAGGTGGTGGCACAAGTGCAACCGCGAGAACTGCTCGAACGAGTCACGATCGCCTTAATTCATGGCTTAACCCTGGCGTTTACTCCCAGAGTGAAGGGGGAAATTGCCCTAACTTTGGGGTATTTAAGATGCGATTGCTTTAGCGATGGGTTGGATTATCGCGCTCTGGTGAGTTTAATCGAGTTATTGGCTGAAGATGACATCGGGGTGCGGCTTCATGCGATCGCCGCTCTAAAACAATTTGGCGATCGGGCGTATCGACAACTCCAGCATTTGAAAGAACAAGAAAATCTACCTAGGGCACTTCAAGACGGATTGGCGATCGCTCTCCAAGAATGGTAACTCAGCCCATATCCCCAAAATTGGTATCTTACTTAACTAAAGCCACCGTTATTTAACGCTATAATTGCAATTAGTTATACCATATCTACCGAGAAAATATGATGCTCTGACTTACCATGGATGACCCCAATTCCTCAGACTTAACAGTATCTAAAGCCCCATTAACCCACCCAACCTCTAACGCTCAACTGGTTTCCCCAAAATCTGTCCATCCTCCTTCTACTAGAGTTGGCCTCATTCAGTGGTTCAAAAATCTCCCCATTCGCCAAAAACAACTCATCGGACTGTTTACCTCTGAAGTTATTTCCATTGTGGGACTCGTCGGAGTCGGAGCCTACTTAATTGTTAAATCTGGACGAAATCAATTAGAAAATCAAGCCAAATCTGAATTAGCTGTTAGCCAAATCAACTACAACATCAAAATCGATCAAATGGGCTTTGGCTTTCGCGGCCAATCTGATAACTTAGCCATTATTCAAGCAGCAAAATATCACCGTCAAGATCAACCCATTCCCCCAAACCTAGAAGCACAAGTCCATCAAATCTTAGAAACGGGTTTGGGATTAGCCATTAGTCAACAAATTATTCGCTTAATGGGAAGCGAAATCACGGTTAGCAGTACCTTGGGTGAAGGGAGTAGATTTGAGTTTATTCTAGAGTTAGCTTATCAAAACGATCGCGGGTTAGAGGCTCCGGTTGCTCTTGGGACTAATGTTCGGGGATATGAGGGAGAAGCGAAAAAAGTGCTAATCTTGAGTCACTCTGGGTTTAATGCTGTTAAGCCTTGGGATCGGAGATTATATGATTCGCCTAGATTAATCCAAGATTTGTTAACTTCTCTGGGTTTTGAGGTGATGGTTGGTGAACTCGGAGAAATTGGGCAATTTTGGGACAGAAGACCGGATTTAATTATTGTAGATGGGTTGCGTGGCGATCGCACTCAGGAGAGGGCACAAGCAATGGATCGGGTGCGATCGCATCCTCCGTTTCAGGATACTCCTATTTTAACTACCGTTGACCTCTGTATCATCAACCCTGAATCACTTCCACTCAATACGGAAAAAAATGGCATAATTTATCAGCCAATCCAGTTAAAAGAATTACTTTTTGAATTGGAACACGGAAAAATGACGAGAGCTTGGTAGCCCCGTCGTTTCAACGCGGGGCGGAAAAGCGAACGGCGGTTTCAACCGCCGTGATGAGGGTCGTTGATGTATTCCAGAATCTTGGCAGTGCTGACTTTCCCCGTGGTGTCATA
>NZ_JAQPOK010000120.1 GCF_030068445.1 Roseofilum halophilum BLCC-M91
CGCGGTAATGGGTAATGGGTAATGGGTAATGGGAAAACCATTTTTTACGCTAGAGTGCCCATTCTTCAGGCTTTTCATGGGACAACACTCTCAAGGAACATTTCGATTACTGTACCTCATAACATCGAAAAACGCTGTAAGTGCAAAAACTCAGAAATTAAATTTGGAAATCGTTTTAAGAGCAGAGAAGCGAAAGTAACAAATTTTTGCTGCTCTAATTACTAACAATCACACAATTAATCTAGAGAATAATCATGGCTAACAATCTTCTGATCGTTTTTGGTGGAACCACAGAAAATACTGTTGTTTTTCCGTCTAATGACTCTCAACTCAACTCTTCCGGACTATTCTCACATGAGGAACTGGACTCTAACCATGTAGATGTTTTACAAATCAATTTGCTTACAGTAGAGCCGAGTGTCAGTTTTCGTGCGAACCAACATAGTCCATTAGGAGAATTGAATGGAGCCTGGCTAACAGCAAAACCTAAAGGTATTTCGAGAGCATTAAAATCTTCTTTAACAGGTAAATACTCCGATCCAAGCTTAGACAGTATAGCTAAATTTATTGAAGATGCTAATTGGAGTCAATATAATTATACTGAAAATTCAGATGCCAGGGGAATGACTGTTACAGTATTTAATCAGTTTTCACGAAGCTCAAAAGACTTAATCACCAATTTCTTGAACAACTCAGGTAAAGATTATGATTCTGTATTGATGTTGGCTCATAGTCGAGGTTGTGGCTTGACTCTTCAATCCTTGTCCCAGAATGATGTGAATAGCACATCTGACCTTAATAACCTTGAATTGTCCAGTGATGTATTAACCGATAAACTTAAGCGCGTTGTCCTCTTAGATCCAGTATCAAAAAACGCCAATAATGCTAATGATATCATCCCACCCGCTAATGCAAAAGTCGTGGCAAAACTGAGCCAAACGAACAAGGAAATCCATATTGTTTCTAAAGCAAAGTCAACCTCAAAGGGGATTTCTACAGACTATGGCAGTTATGTTGATGTTTTGGTGGGGGCGAAAAATGGGAGCAGCAATGGACTTGATTTCAGGAATATTTATGTACATATTGCTGAGATAGCCCATGAAGGAATGCTCTCGGAGAAATTACGAGGAAATTTCAAGAAATACCTGAATATTATCGTGGATCAGCCGTGGATGCAAACTTATTTTAACGATCGGGAAGTGTCTGCGATGAATGTGGGGGAATTGTCTCCATTAATTGAAGTAGAAGATCGACGAACAGCATTTGAGCATTGCATTCGGCAAAAATAGGGATCTGGCTGAATTTACTCAGGAGAAAAGGGGCGATCGCTCCCTTTTTTTTATCTCTAAATAATCGCACCAGATCCAAACTCGCAAAATTCCAAATCACGTCCAACCCAACGTTAAGTAGGCAGAAGACAACCCCAAAAGTGGAAGACAATCAGGCGAGCGATCGCACAATCAAGAGGTTCAAGCATGGCAGCTACACAGACAAACGAGACAAACATTACCGAAATTTCAGCATTACCTGGACTTCAACAGTTATGGTCTGAAACCCAAGGCAACCCTCAAATCTGTGTCGCCATTCTTGACGGCCCCGTAGACCTCTCTCATCCCTGTTTTGACGGTGCAAACCTAGAAACCAACACCCATGAAGAAACCGCCAGCACCGGCCTCATGTCCGGTCATGGAACCCATATTACCAGCCTGATCTTTGGTCAGCCCGGTAGCCCCATCTCCGGCATTGCTCCTCGTTGTCGCGGTCTCATTTTGCCCGTATTTTCCGATCGCCCTCCCCATTCCCTGTCCCAACTTGACTTAGCCCGGCAAATCAATCAAGCCGTTCAACAAGGCGCTCATGTCATCAACATTAGCGGCGGTCAACTGGCTCAAGCCCATGAAGCCGATCCCATACTGGCAAAAGCCGTGCAATCCTGCCAAGACAACGGGGTTCTGATTGTAGCGGCGGCGGGAAATGATGGATGTTCCTGTCTCCATGTCCCCGCCGCCTTACCCGGAGTTCTGGCCGTCGGTGCGATGAACAACCAAGGCCTGCCCTTCGATTTCAGCAATTGGGGAGAAACTTATTTTACCCAAGGTATCTTAGCTCCTGGTGAAAACATCTTGGGGGCCCAACCGGGGGGAGAGACTGCGAGCAAAAGCGGCACGAGCTTTGCCACGCCCATTGTATCTGGAATCGTGGCCCTGCTCTTGAGCGTGCAACTCCAACGGGGCCAAACTCCCGACCCCCAAGCCGTCCGCGATGCCATTCTCCAGAGTGCTATACCTTGCCCGCCAGAAGCCGTTTCTGATTGTCGTCGCTTCTTGGCTGGAAGTCTCGATATTGCCCAAGCTTATGCCCTAATTACCCAAGGAGGAACCCCGAAATTGTCTGAGGAAAATTTAGCACAACCCATGATTCAAGGAAGTGACGCGACGGAGCCAAATCTAGAGCCAGTTGCAGAAGTCACGCCCTCTGCATCGGTGTCAGAAACGATCCATCCTTTAGAGAATCGTGAACCGACAATGACCGTAATCCCTACACAACTGGCAACGCCGTCCGTCACTGCCAGCACTGTAGCCCCTTCACAGACCTGTGGCTGTAGTGGTGGTGGTGCAAAATCTATCGTGTATGTAACGGGTACAGTCAGCTACGACTTTGGCACTGAGGCTCGTCGAGATAGCTTTAAGCAACTGATGCCGTATGTGGAAGGGAATCCACCCTTCCCACCGAATCCATTTGTGGTGAGCCAAATGGTGGACTACCTGGAACAAAACCCCTATGAATCCCAATCCCTCATTTGGACATTAAACCTAGAACTGACCCCAATTTATGCGATCGAACCTGTAAATGCATACACTGATTTGGTTTATCTGCAACTGATTTCCGCTCTCAAGGGGCAAATTAAGCCTGAAGACGATCGCGAATATGTCTCTAGGATTTCGGTTCCAGGAGTATTAACAGGCAAGACAGTGAGACTCTTCTCTGGGCAAGTCGTTCCGGTCATTGTGCCAGAAATTCGGGGCATGTATGAGTGGAATACCAACCAATTGGTGAACCTGGCAGTTGAAGCAGCAAGGGCTGGCGTAACCCAGGCCCAGGCTGCCCAACAGGAAGATGCAACACGAGATTCTCTGAAGGAATTTCTCCAGCGCATGTACTATGAATTTCGCAATCTGGGTCAAACTTCCGAAGAACGGGCGCTGAATTTCGCCGCCACGAATGCATTCCAAGCAGCCCAAGCTTTAACTGAGGCGACTGGGAGAGGGATGCAACTTGATGCCATTGAAACGGAAAAAAGTCCTTTCTGTCGTATGGATTCAGATTGTTGGGATGTGAAACTAAAGTTTTTCGATCCAGAAAACGATCGCCGAGCGAAAAAGGTCTTTCGATTCACCGTGGATGTAAGCGATACCATGCCCGTCACCATTGGCGAGATGCGGAGTTGGTCGATTTCTTAACTGAGCCGAGCGATCACTCATTTCCTTTGAGATGAAAAATCTGCCGAAACAATCGCAACCTGTAATTCGGAGTCTGAAGTTTTTCGATCCTGAACCTCAGTGGCAGGCGCAAACCCTACTTCCCTTGACTGTGGATGTCAGAGATATGAAACCTATCTCCATGATTTCCCTGCCGAGTTGGTCGATTTCTGACTCAAACCATCCGTCATTCACTCCCTAGTTTTTACTCAAAACATGAAGAATTTACCCAAACAATCTCAACCCGTTGTTCGTAATCTGAATCTCCCGTCTTCTTTGTTGAATGATGGGGCGATCCACAGCTCTGATATTCGGCACTGTTATAAGCTACCTGGTTTAGCGAGAAGCATGTGCATGGCTGCCTATTAGGACTCTATTTCCCACTCACTTAAACAGGAGATATATCGATGAAAGTTCCGATGATTGCCGGTCACGTCCCGCGTTTGTCGCTAGAGGCGATCGGCAATAACCCAACTATCTGTAAACCATCAAGAAATTACGAGGAAAAATCATGAAAACTCCGAAACAAGTTGCTCCCGTTGAGCGCAGTCTGAATCCGGCTCCTATTTCTGGCCAAAATGGCGTTGAAGCGAGCGGTATTTTTGATGACGTTCTTGACGTTGCCAAGACAGTTGCTCCCATTGCGGCTCCCTTTCTGACCTCTCTGATCTAGCTTTGCAGCCTTCTTAGCCTGAATTGCTAATCAACGGTCATTCGATCGCTTGTACAGGGGTTGTTGACTCAATAACCCCTGTACTTTTCTCCCACAGCGCCATCACTTGCGAAACTTATGACTCTGACTTCTTTACCGGTTGAATCGATCGCCGATACCGCGTTCTTAACGGCTACCTATCGCGCTTTGGAAGGCGATCGGCCAGATGCCCTATTCCAAGACCCCTATGCCGAAATTTTAGCAGGCGATCGAGGTCAAAAACTTATCGAAGCCATGCCAGGGGGAGCAACAGGAGCATCAGGGTGCGCTGTCCGTACTGCTGTGATGGATGAGTTGATTCTGCGGACTATCCAAGAAGAAAATATTGATACAGTCATCAGTCTGGGAGCAGGGCTAGATACGAGGCCTTATCGACTGCCTTTGCCCAGTTCTCTGCGTTGGAGCGAATGGGATTTACCAACTATCCTAGACTACAAAACTGAAAAACTCGCTGGTCTAGAACCCAGGTGTGTTCTAGAATTCATGCCTCTGGATGTGACTGATACGGCTACCCGGCAGATCGTCTTGCAAGCTATGGGCAAGATAGCGAAACAGGTACTGGTACTGACAGAAGGACTACTGATTTATCTGACAACAGAGCAAGTAGCAGCACTGGCAACCGATCTCTATGCCCAGTCTCCCTTTCAGTGGTGGCTCACCGATCTCGCTTCGCCCCATGCGTTGCGCTATTTCCAGAAGAGTATCAATCATGCTGTTCATTCGAGCCAAGCGATGTTGCAATTTGCACCAGAAGCAGGTACGGAGTTCTTTGAGCCATATGGTTGGAGAGCTGTGGAATGGCGATCGCTTCTTGAAGAGGGAGAGCGCTTGCAGCGAGAAATTTTGCCCCCATCGCTGCTGGTTCAATTCCAAACCCCAGAAGTCTGGGCAATTTGGCGAGAAATGTCCAGTTTTGTATTACTGCAACGCCACTGAATCTAAAATCAAGGTTGAATTTATCTCAGGAGTAAACCATGAAATCCCCCCATCAATCCCAACCCGTAAACCGGAGTGAAATCCGAGAACCTGACTTAATATTAGTGTCGGTTAAAGACAGTAAAGGTGAGCTGAAACAGCAATATCGGTTCGTGCGTGGCTCTGACCCAAATTCAAACGACCCCGCGCAATTTATAGAACCCCTTGATTGCGGGTGTCAGATCTTTTCAGGTGTGTCCAGAGCCATGTGCTGGGCTGCCTGTGGTTTGGTCTAAGCAATTTTTAGGGGCGAATTGTTTTTGCCCCTACAATCAGGTATCATTGTTATTTGAATTCAGTATAATTCCCAAAAGCAACTCCTATGACTTTCAAAATCCTTAGTTTAGACGGCGGTGGCATCCGAGGAGTCTTATCTGCAAGACTGCTGCAAGAAGTCGAGACTGTTATCCGAGAAAAACATAAACAAGAACTACATCAATATTTCGACTTAATCACCGGGACATCCACCGGTTCAATTATTACGGCTGCCATTGCTTGTCAGATGAAAGCTCAAGAAATGATTGATGTTTACCTCAACGAGGGAGAAAATATCTTCCTAGACTCGGTTCGCCAACAACGGAAATGGCGTAAAGTCAGTGAGGCGATCGGCAGTCATGTGTTATATCCCCATGAAACGGGAGAGCAGGGATTGACTAAAGTCTTGCAGAAAACATTGATCCATCCAAAGTTTGGTTCTCCGACCATTAGCCAGATTGATAAACCCTATATTCTGATTCCAGCTTATGATGTGTATTCCCGCAATACCACCTGGTTTGCCAATAATCCTGTGGATGATGGGGCTTGGTATGATAATATCGATCTTTGGAAAATCTGCACCGCCTCAGCTTCAGCACCTACATTTTTTCCGCCTTACGAACTGCCCTATAATGAAGAAGAGAATTTACCCCATATTGATGGAGGTGTTTCCGCTAATAATCCAGGTTTAATGGCGATCGCCCATGCTTTGTTGATCGAGAAAAAGAATAACTTAAAGTTAAAAGATATTGCAGTTCTCTCCATTGGCACGGGTGATACCACTTGTCCCTATAGCTATGAAGAGGTGAAAAACTGGGGATTGCTAGGTTGGGCTAAACATTTACCTGATATGTTCCTAAATCCTGGGGCGCAAAACTCAGAAGTAATCTGCGAACAAATTCTTGATAGTGTGGGGGGAGATGTTCTTCGGTTAGATTTCGATCTGAATCATCGCTTTGAAGGAGAGAAACAACCGGGCCGTTTGCGTCCCCTACTCGATCAACCCTATAATGAATATATTTACAAAAATAAGAATAAGTATAAAGAAATCAGTGAAGAGATTGATAATCCGGAAGCTTGCCCGGAACTGATTGAGGCGGCTGAATGTTATCTTGATTGTGGCGAAGTTTACTATGGTCAGCCAGGAGTGCCAGTTCGAGAAGCTATTAAGGAATTTATCAATTCCCATTCACCCTACATTCAGGCGAATTAGCTGGATGTCAAGTTCGCGTGAGTGTAATTTTAAAAAAAGTTTACATTAACAGGAGACTCAAAGCATCCAGGGAGGAAAATTTGACAAAACAAAATTATACATTAAATAAATCACTCGATCTTATCCAACCCTCGATTTTGGGTATGGAAGGTTAAGCCATGATCTGTTTTTATGTTCTATTGGTTACTAAAAATATTGAAGATTATACTCAAGTTGATCGATTCTTAAATCAGGCTCCCAGTTCAGTTACACGGGATCTAGAGTTTCAAGTTGACTATTGCGATCGCCTAGAAGCGGCGATCGCCCAACTCTCAGAAAAACACTTTGATGTCCTGTTAATCTCCCTCAATTCCCCAGATAGTCAAGCTATGGAAACCTTACAGAACTGTCAGGAACGGTTTCCCCACCTTGCCATTGTGGTATTTACAGAAAGCAGAGATGAAACCCTGCGGGTTCAATGTCTACAGGTAGGGGCACAGGGATATCTAGTCAAAGACCAAATCGATAGCAAGCTGTTAGTCTACTCCCTACGGTTGGCGATCGAGCAAAAACGCCAACTGCAAGTTTTACAGCAAAATCAATTAAAACGGCTACAAGAACAAGAAATTCTGAGTCTCAGACATATCGCTGATACGGTCAAAACCCAGATCACTGCCAAACTGTTTGGATTATCCTTATTACGAGAATCATCACCGGAAATTTTTCAAGAAATTGTGCAACAATATGCAGAGTTAATGGACTTGTCGATGGAACAAAGGATTTATAAAGTTGACTATAACATTTCTGAACAACTGCGAAACATGGGAGAACAGCTAGGGTTCCTCAAAGCTTCCCCTAGAGATGTGGTTGACATTCATACTCAAGTTTTGAAAGAAAAGACCCAAAACAGCAACCCCGTCAAAGCTCAAGCGTATGTCTCTGAAGGGCGATTAATGGTTTTAGAATTAATGGGTTACTTAGCCTCTTACTATCGTAAATACTTTATTGGCTTAAGTAAACTCAACGTCACTAAAAACTACCAAAACTTCAAACCATAATGCACCACTATTTACTCAAGCTCTATATTACCGGGAATACGCCTAAATCCCAACGAGCGATCGCCAATCTGATAGAAATTTGCAATACCCAACTTGAAGACCAATATGAACTGAAAATAATTGACGTTTTAGAAGAACCCGAACTGGCAGAAACGGAAAGAATCCTCGTCACTCCCACCCTGATTAAGCAACTCCCCCAACCCATTCAGAGGATTATCGGAGATCTATCCAATGCTGACACACTACTGTTGGGACTAGATTTGATTCCAGAGACGAGAGACAATGAAAGAAACGAATCCTGAGATTCTCATCCATATCCTTAACGATTAAACCACTGTTTCCGCTTCGCGGACATGAAGATGACTGTAGACAACTATCCAGACTCAGAGGCAATTGAGAAGCTTGAAACCGGTATTCCCGGATTTGACTTTCTGTCCCAAGGGGGCTTACCTAAAGACCGGGCAACCCTAGTAGTGGGAACAGCAGGGAGTGCAAAAACCGTATTTGCCACCCAATTTCTGGCCGAAGGGATTAAACGGGGCGAAAACGGGATCTTTATTACGTTTGAAGAACCCCCAAAAGCCATCCGTAAGAATATGCGCGGGTTTGGTTGGAAAATTCGGCACTGGGAAGACAATCGTCAATGGGCCTTTGTTGATGCTTCTCCCCAACCCGGAGATAAACCCATTGTCAGTGGCGAATACGATCTCGGTGCATTGTTAGCCCGGATCGAGTTCGCTATCCGTAAATACAATGCCAAACGAGTATCGATGGACTCTTTGGGAGCAATTTTTTCCCACTTGACGGATAATGCCCAAGTTCGTAATGACTTGTTTAAGATTGCCTCTGTCTTGCGAGAGTTAGAAGTTACCTCGATTCTGACGGCCGAGCGCACGTCGGAATATGGGGAAATTAGTCGCTATGGTGTAGAAGAATTTGTGGCTGATAATGTGGTGATTTTACGCAATGTCCTCTCTGAAGAGAAGCGTCGCCGCACCATCGAGATCCTCAAATATCGAGGTACAGAACACCAGAATGGGGAATTTCCATTTACGATCATTCCCAGACAGGGCATTACGATTATACCTCTATCGGCGATCGAACTCGAACAACGCTCTTCTAATATTCGTATTAGTTCAGGGAGCTTAGAACTCGATCGCATGTGTGGAGGTGGGTTCTTCCGGGATTCAATTCTCCTCGTCTCTGGAGCCACCGGAACCGGTAAAACCTTAATGGTGACGGAATTTATGGTCGGTGGCTTTAAAAATAACGAGCGCTGTCTACTGTTTGCCTTTGAAGAGAGTCGCGAACAACTCTATCGCAACGCGATCGGATGGGGGGTAGACTTCCAGAAAATGGAGAAAGAAGGTCTTCTCAGGGTGGTCTGTCGCTATCCAGAAACTACCGGTTTAGATAGTCATCTGATTCAGATGAAAGAAATCATTGAAGACTTTCAACCCAATCGTGTGGCGGTTGATAGTCTTTCTGCCCTAGAGCGGGTCTCGAACTTAAAAGGATTTCGGGAATTTATTATTGGATTGACTTCTTTTATTAAACAACAAGAGGTAGCAGGATTATTTACTTCTACGACACCTACCTTGGTTGGCGGAACATCGATTACTGAAGCCCATATTTCTACCATTACCGATTCGATTATTTTACTCAGATATGTGGAAATGTATGGAGAAATGCGGCGCGGACTCACAGTATTAAAAATGCGGGGTTCTATGCATGATAAAGATATCCGTGAGTTTGCCATTGATGCAGATGGAATGCATCTTGGTAAACCTTTCCGCAATGTGACCGGTATTTTAGCCGGAAATCCCATGTATATGGCCCAAAGTGAGGTCGATCGCCTCACGGGTTTATTTGATGAAGGTGTTGATTTTAGCTAAACACTTACAGGAGGATGATAGCGATGACTTCTTTCGATCAATCAGAACAAGACCGTCAGCTTGAACAGGAGGCTCGTGCGGGACGCGAGTTTTCCTTGGCCGAACTCATCTCTCGAGAGGGGGGAGATTTCTTGAAAGGGGAATCCCCCATTCCTAAACTCGCCCAATCTAGGACTGAAATCAACCGATTTATTGTGAATCACTTACCTGATTCATCCGGTTGTTTACAATCGGTTTTACAAACCTGGGTCAGCCTCGATGAAGCGAAAGTCAGTCAACATTTAGACGAACCCTTACGCGCCCTTGAGGAAATGATTACCTCCATTTTAGACAATCAACAGTTACTGTATGAATTGGTCAAGCAAGTGGATTTTCGCTGGGGTCAACTGTATCAAGAAAAACCTTATTTTCAACGACCGGGCCAAACTCCTCACCCAGAGGATGAATATACCCATGAATCGGTCTATCAAACCCTGAGTGAGTTCCTGGACTGTGTGAAGTTAGGGAATAGGCCATAGGCACTCTTGTAATAGGGAAAGATTAAACTTTCTTTGTTTCTCTGGACAAATTGCCCCTAGACTTGCGATTATGCAAGTGCGATCGGCGATCTATTTTGGTGGTGAGGAGAGAGAGCTATGGCAACAATTACGGGAACCCCTTTCAATGATTTTCTGGGTGGAACGCCCTTTTCTGATCTGATTTTAGGCCTGGAGGGTAATGATAGTCTCTATGGGGTCGATGATAACGATCAAATCTATGGTAACCAAGGGGTAGACCTGATTTCAGGCAACCGAGGCGATGATGTGGTTTTTGGGGGACAAGGGAATGATGTGATCTTTGGAGGACAAAATAACGATCGCATTTTTGGTAACCGAGGGGACGATCAGATCAATGGAAACCGAGATGAAGATATTATCTATGGGGGCCAGGGCAATGATATTCTCCGAGGAGGTCAAGGAAATGACCAATTATGGGGGGATTTTGGGGATGATATTCTCTATGGTGATAATGGCAGCGATACGGTAACGGGTGGGGCAGGCAATGATATTTTCGTCATTGGTGCGTCTGCTGCACCGAATGCTCGCACCACGGGAGGCCCTCGCATGGAAGATGCGGATGTGTTTACGGATTTCCAGTTGGGAGAAGATGTTATTGGTTTAACGAATCGTTTGCGGTTTGAGGATTTGGAAATTTTGTCGGGAATGGACAATCAAACGATTATTAAGGATATGCAAACGGGGGATTTTCTGGCGATTGTGGAGGGGGTTAATTCGACCGAGTTGACGGCGGCGAATTTCCGGACTGTACCAGGACAGTTTACGATTTGGGTTTAGGGGTAGCGATCGCCTTTCCATCAGCAGACGGTAATCCGTATAGAATATTTTCAATACCATTGATTACCATAAATATAGAAATTGTTACTGGAGAAGAGAATGTACGATCCAGATAAGCGCAAGTTACTTTCGGCCTTATGTCAAGGCTCTATTTTCTTTAGTCTATTGTGGATTTCGGTGGGAGTGCCGATCGCCATTTCTGTCATCTCTGACGATCCCGTGGTCAAGGAGAATGCCAAAGAATCCCTCAATTTCCACTTTAATGTCTGGCTATACGAAATCATTTTTGGCGTATTAACCCTGGTTTTAATTGGTTGGCCCCTGTTGGCACTGTTGCAACTGATGAGCGTGATCTTACCGGTTTTGGCGATCGCCCATTGCCTCAGTCAACCGGAAACCTCCTATCGCTATCCCTTTATCTTTCGCCTCCTCTAGGCTAACTCAAATAGGCCATCACCCCACCCACAATTAAGCCAAAAATAGAGGTGATGGCTAAAATAAAAAAGGCTTGCCACTCATTAAACCCCAAGGTTTGTAAGTCGAGGCGAGCCAACGCCCCCGAACACAGCAAAACAAACCCCCGATAGAACACATGAATGCGGGATAAAATTAACACTGAGAAAAATCCCAGGGTAACCACCCCTAACAACAACCCTACATCGCTTTGAAATCCCTTCACCATCCCCTCCTTCAGTTCCCGCAATGGAGCCGTGAGCAAGGCGGTAAAACTCAGGGCTAAGAGGGTGGCCAGAATCCAAAGACGAACCTCCGCCGAGAACGACGGAGGTTGTTCTGACCAATTCAGAGGCGGGAGCGCCGCCGCAAAACTGGTATAAGAGATCAGTAGAATGGCTAGGGAAGGCCAGGGCAGTTTCTCAATCATTTTTAACCAAGACCTCCCAGTTTATACTGTGACTATTGAACCGCAGGTTTAGGATTTTTCACTGGCTCCAACACGGTCTTTGCGCTTGTCCCGCATGGAAGAGGCATTTCTATTGCGTTTAGCCAATTTAGGCTTAGGAGTGGTGTATTTCACATCATCTTCCGTGGCATCATAGTCCGTTTCTGCCCAAGCTGGACGGGTACTATCATAGGCCATTTGCAAAGCCGCCGCCGCGATCGCATGGGGTTCATAGCCCTCTTCACTCAACTTCGCTACTAAAGGCAAGAATGAAGCCATCCTCTCCCCAGTCACCGCATCACTCACTTGTCCTTGCAGCCGGTCAATATGGCAAGCTTCAATCTGAGCGCGAGTGGGAATCCGATTCACCGTTAACCGTTGACGCACATAGCGTTCAATTTGGCTCAGTTTACGGCGCTCAAAGGATTGTACCAAACAAATCGCCTTGCCATCCTTACCCGCGCGTCCCGTCCGACCAATCCGGTGGACATAATTTTCCAGGTTATCGGGTAAATCGTAGTTAATCACATGGGAGAGGTCATCCACATGCAACCCTCGCGCTGCAATATCGGTCGCCACCACCCAGCGTACCTGACGATGGCGGAAGCGAGACATTAAGCGCTCCCGTTGGGATTGGCTCAAATCTCCATGATACTCATCCACGCTATAGCCAGCCGATTGCAGTTGACTGGTTAACTCAGCCGCTTGGCGACGGGTACGCACAAAGATAATCGCTGAATCCGGGCTTTCCATTTCCAGAATCGGTTGCAGCGCCCGTTGTTTCGTCCATCCGCGCGGAATCATATAAGCAATTTGCTCGATATGAACCGGAGCTGCTTTGGTGCGCTCTACGGTGACGGTAACGGGAGATTTGAGGAACCGTTCGACTAAAGAGCGGATTGAAGGGGGCATGGTGGCGGAGAAACAAGCGGTTTGTCGCTCTGTGGGCACTTGGGATAGGATTTTCTCCACATCTTGAATAAAGCCCATATTCAGCATTTCGTCGGCTTCATCTAAGACGACCCAAGAAAGGTCTTGAAGGGTTAACTCTTGGCGATCGAGCAGATCGATCACCCGTCCTGGGGTTCCCACCACAATATGCACCCCATTTCTGAGCCGTTGGATCTGGCGCTCAATGGACTGACCACCATAAATAGCACTCACCCGAATCCGTTTATCTCCGGTTAAATCACGAATGGCTTTGCGGACTTGTTCAGCTAATTCCCGCGTTGGGGTCAGAATCAGGGCTTGGGGGTTGTGCTGCTCCATATTGAGCCGCTCTAAAATGGGTAGAGCAAAGGTTGCGGTTTTACCGGTTCCAGTTTGCGCTTGGCCAACCACATCTCGATCCTGAAGTAAATGGGGAATGGCTTTGATTTGAATTTCTGTGGGTTCAACAAACCCAATGCTTTCTAAATATTCGGCACGGTTTTCAGAAATTCCGAGTTCTTGAAATGAAACAGTCATTAATACTCCTTAGTATGAATGGAAATTTTAAGTCCGATGTCAGCGTGAGTTAACGCTCTAGGGAAGGCAACCCGTCAAAGTATTACCCTAAACTTGATCGCCATAGAGGTCATAAGCATCCGCATCTGTAATTTTGACGGAAATGAGTTTTCCTAGGGGTTCCGAGTTTTCTTGAGGTCTGATATACACCACACCATCAACTTCTGGGGCAAATCGGGCAGAGCGACCGATTAAATCTTGGGTGTCTGGGAAACTTCCTTCCACCAGCACCTGGACAGTTTTGCCAATTTCAGCCTGATTTCGGCTTAGGGAAATGGGCTGTTGTCGCTCCATCAGTTGATTGCGTCGCTGTTCTTTGACCGGTTCCGGAACCGGGTTTTCAAAGCCAGAAGCGGGAGCTTCTTCTTCGGGAGAGAAGGCAAATACCCCTACATGATCGAATTGATGACGTTCTACAAAGTCACACAAGTGATCGAAGTGGGTTTGGGTTTCACCGGGAAACCCGACAATAAAGGTTGTTCGGAAGACTCCATTGGGAATCGCTTGTTTCAGGTTCTCGATGATTCGATCGTTGACCTGACCTTGCCAAGGGCGATTCATGGCCCGAAGAATATCTGGATGGGAGTGTTGCAGAGGTAAATCGAGATAGGGCAGGATATTTGGGGTTTCTTGGATGGCAGCAATTACCTCTGGGGTAAAGCCAGTGGGATAGGTATAGTGCATCCGAATCCAAGGAATATCTACCTGCCCAAGCGCTCTGAGTAATTGAGCCAGTTCTGGCTTTCCATAGAGGTCAGCTCCATAATTGGTGGTAATTTGGGAGATCAAGACGAGTTCTTGAACTCCTTCATCTGCTAACCTTTGGGCTTCAGCAACGATGGATTCGATGGGGCGCGATCGCTGCTTTCCACGCAGGTGGGGAATAATGCAAAACGCGCATTTATAATCGCATCCTTCGGCAATTCTCAGATAAGCAACCCCCTCTGTGGTTGTCCGATAACGGGGGGTTTGGTGATCGGCGATGTAGGTCGGGTTGCTGGAAACGGCGATCGGGCGATCGCCTTCTTGTACCCGTTCCATCACCTGGACGATGTTCTGATAATCTCCTGTTCCTACCACCGCTACCGCTTCCGGTAGGGCATCTAGGAGGTCTTGTTGATAGTGCTGGGCCATACAGCCCGTTATCACGATTTTTTTATCAGCCTCTGCTAGTTCGACGAGGGTTTGAACCGATTCTTGTCGAGACTGTTGGATAAAACTACAGGTGTTAACAATGACATAATCGGCTAACTCTTCGTTTGAATCAACGCCGTAGCCTGCTTCAACGAGCAAACCAAGCATATGTTCGGTGTCGATTCGGTTTTTTTCACAGCCCAAGTGGGCGATCGCAATGGTTGGCTTATTGCCCATGGAGTTCTTCAATCAGTGGATCGCAGGATGTCGATGAGCTTTACAAAGCTGAAATCGCTTTGCTGCCCTCTCTAACCAGTTGATAATGCACCGCTTTCGTGCCGTTCGATCCACTCAATAGGTAGTCCTCGGCAATTCACGGTGACTTTAACGATTATCCTAACGCAAATTTGAAGTTTTGCAACATTCCTACACATTTTTCTCCGATCTCGGTGGCTCTTTCTCCTCAATTTCATGGCTTCGGACTGCCCACCAGCCGATAAAATTAACGTAGGATAGAACGATTAGGACTCGGAGCAGCTCTAGCCCAATCCAGCCCATCCGCAGTCTACTCCATCCTGTCCTTCCCACCCCTGGGTCTACCTCTCACCCCTTCTGTTAAGCTTAATGCCAACACCTTTCATGTTGACTACTGAAGAATTTAGTGAACGATTTCCCCTATTCAATACCGCCAACCCGGAGACCCTCGATCGCCTATTGTCTATCGCCCAAGAACATGAATATCCAGCTCAACGCGCGGTGTTAATGGAAGACGCTTGGGGAAATGCGGTGTTTTTTATTGTATCCGGTTGGGTCAAAGTCCGCCGTCTGTCCGATCAGAATGATATGACGATCGCCGTTCTCGGCCCGGGTAACTTTTTTGGCGAAATGGCGATTTTAGATGAATCTCCGCGATCGACTGATGTCATTGCCCTCTCCCCCGTCACTCTAGTGAGCGTCTCTGCCCAGCGCTTTATTCAAGCTCTGTTTAATGATTCCCAGCTCCATCATCGCATGTTGCAATTGATGGTTCGCCGTCTGCGCCAAAATAATGTCCGCTTTCAACTGCGAAATCAGCCTCCAGCCGTTAAACTGGCTAATACTCTGGTTCGGTTAGCCGAAGACTATGGCATTGATGCTCAACAAGGAGTGGTCATTTTCAATGTTGGCTTTCAAGATTTAGCGGATGTCTCTGATATTGGCTTAGAAGAAACTCGGAAAATTATGGAAAAGTTGCAAGAAAAAAAATGGATCTCGATCGATCTCGACGAACATCGCTTGTTTTTAATTAACAAAAAACAACTCAAGCATTTAGCGGGAATGGGTTAATCTAGATCCTCCCCACTTGCCCGATTGATGTCTCTTCTTATCTGCTCTTAACGATCATGACTCAAGCTTCTATCCCCCAACCCACTGTCTCGGATACTGCTCAGGTGGCGATCGCCTATCAAGTCGCCATGCCCCAACCGAGTAATCACCTCTATGAAGTTACCCTACGCATTTCCGATTGGCAAGCTGGCTACCTTGACCTCCTCTTTCCCGTCTGGAGTCCGGGGTCTTACCTTGTCCGGGAATATGCGAAAAATCTCCAAGAATTTAAGGTTAATGACTCAGAAGGAAACCCTTTATTATATCACAAAAAAAGCAAAAGTCATTGGCACATTAATACGAAAAATAGTTCAGAAATCCTCGTTTTTTATCGCATCTATGCCAATGAACTCACCGTTCGCACCAGCCATTTAGATGCCTCCCATGGCTACTTTAACGGAACTTGCCTATTTTTCCAAGTTCTGGGGATGGAACAAAACCCCATTCAAGTAAAAATTATTCTTCCCGATCCCACTTGGAATATTAGCACCGCCCTGCCTAAAGTTCCAGGGAAAACTACCACCTTTGAAGCGAACACCTTCGATCATCTGGTAGATAGCCCCTTTGAAATTGGAACCCATGACATCTATTACTTTCAAACCCTAAACAAAAGCCATGAATTAGCCGTTTGGGGACAAGGAAATCTACCGGCTGAAAGAGCCATTAATGATATCGAAAAAATCATTCAAGTTGAATCCGAACTCTTTGGCGGACTGCCCTACGATCGCTACCTCTTCATCCTCCATCTCGCTCGCAGTCGGGGCGGACTCGAACACAAAGATTCTTGCTCTTTGATTTTTGATCGCTTCAGTTTTCGCGATCGGGAGAAATATGCCTCATTCATGCAACTGGTTGCCCATGAATTTTTCCACCTCTGGAACGTCAAACGCTTGCGCCCCATCGGCCTAGAAACCTATGACTACACCCAAGAAAATTACACCTCATCTCTTTGGTTTTGCGAAGGGGCAACCTCCTACTATGACATGATTATTCCCCTGCGAGCCGGAATTTATAATGCTCGCCATCTGTTGAACGAACTGAGCAAAGAAATCACCCGCTATCAAAATACCCCTGGGCGTTGGATTCAACCCCTGCATGAATCGAGTTTTGATGCTTGGATTAAGCTCTATCGCTCTGATGCCAATAGCCGCAATAATCAAATCTCTTACTACCTCAAGGGCGAGTTGGTGTCCTTCCTTCTCGATTTAATGATTCGTGCCCACCATCAAAACCGGCGATCGCTCGATGATGTGATGCTACAAATGTGGGAAAAATTTGGCAAAACCGAAACCGGCTATACCCCCGAACAACTGCAAACCACCATCGAAACCATTGCCCATATTCCCCTAGAAGACTTCTTCCATACCGCCCTAGACACCACCCAAGATCTAGAGTTTAATGCCTATCTCAAACCCTTTGGTTTGCAGCTCAAATCTGAGATTAAATCCCCCGATGTTCCCCACCTCGGCATCACTGTCAAATCAGAACAGGGCAAGAATAAGGTTAAATATGTGGAAAGTCATTCCCCTGCCTATAAAATCGGCATTGATGCTGGAGATGAACTCTTAGCCTTAGAGGGGTTGCGCGTCAGCGCCGAGGATTTGAGCGATCGCTTGAAAGACTACGATCCGGGAGATTCCATTACTCTCACCCTCTTCCATGGCGATCGACTCAAAACTCTAACGGTTACCCTAGCTGAACCTAAGCCTACATCCTATTACCTGAGTCCCTTGCCCAACCCCTCATCCCTGCAACTGAAAAACTTTGAAGGATGGCTAGGGGTGTCTTTGACAACCGTCTTTAGCAACGGGGGCAAAGAGTAAGGAGGCAATATAATATCAAATCCGGTTTCCGCAAGCGGACATGAAAATGGGTTAACAAGGGGGCAAGATGCCCGCAATCCTAAAACCTTTAATATTAAGGAGTGGGAGCGTCTGGCTCCCTAGCTCCTTATCTCCTACGCCCTACTCTTTCCCTACTCTATGCCAACATGGATTTACTGCGATCGCTTCCCATTGGTCTCTATCTCGAAAACCCGACTACCTGGTTACATCAGCTCGATCCCAGAGTCAAACTGATCTGGTTAATCAGTTTTCTGGCGATCCCCGTCCTCGCAAGTACCCCCTTCCGTCTGATCCTGGTGGGTTTTCTGATCGCCATTACCCTCACCACGACGATCCCCCTGCGGGTGCTAAAGCAACAATTGGGATGGTTGTTGATGCTGGGGAGTCTGATTGTTTTAATCACTATTGTTGCTCCCGATGGGTTAACCGTTGTCCATCAACCCCGGTTACCGGTTGTGGAGGATACTTTAGCGCAACCGACATCCTATCGCTATACCTTGCTCACTCTTAATCTGGGATTTAGTCAGTTAACGATCACTCGGTTATCTTTGGATCTGGGATTGCGCTTAGGTACTTTGATCTTTACTGTTATTTATAGCACGGGTCTTTTTTTGCTCACTACGGCCCCCGAAGAGGTGACGGCTGCCCTGGAAACCTGGATGTCTCCCTTGAAACGGTGGGGAGTTCCGGTAACGGAAATCACTCTAACTTTGACGCTCTCCCTACGGTTTATCGCTTTAGTCCTAGAAGAGGTGCAAAATTTAATTCGCTCTATTAATACCCGCGCTATTAATTGGAAGAAGTTGGGCTTAAAGCGATCGTCCCAAGTCTGGTTACTGGTGGTGGAGCGACTGCTGGAAAATTTGCTGCTCAGAGCGGCTCAAATTGCCAGCGCGATGGAGGTTAGAGGCTTTACCCAACCGAATCAGCATAAGGTGGAATGGTATCAGTTTCAATGGCGGCGATCGGATGGAGTGGCTTTGATCGCTTTAGTGGGGTTGTGGTGCGTTCGTGTAGTATGGGGGCAAATGAGTTAAGGAGTCATGTAATATCCAATCTGCTTGTTTCGGACTGCCTCCGACATGAACCTGTCCGCGAAGCGGAAATACCCTAATTAAAAACCTAAATTAAAAACCTAGGGAGCAAGATGCTCCCACTCCAGTAAGATCAACCGATTGAGGGAGTGCGGACAAGATGCCCGCAAGTTTAAACCATTTACCGGATTTGATCGAAGAACCGGGTTTTCTTCCATTCTCTCTTGCTAGCTTGCCTCTACACAAGTGGCCATCTTTTGGTAGAGTAAGGTAGACTTGCACAAAACAATAGATTATGGAATTTGAATACCCATCAAACTCCATAAGCGTTGAGTCACCCATGGAATCTTAAGCGGTTCGCAAGGGTAAGGTCGATTTTAGGTGAAACGGATTGAGGCAGTCATTATTGGGTCAAGTCGGACTTCTTCATTTCAGTTCCTGTTCCCAGGATGCCAAAAAATTCCTCTCCTGTTGTTCAATGCGAACAGTTTGAGCCGTTATCCCCAACTTTTTCATCCCAGTGTTAATGTGAATGTCTGGCGAAACTTATCTGAGTCATCCTACATTTGGTTTGTTGTTTAGGGTTTGCGTGATCGAGGATCGCAAAGAACTCTTTACTACCCTATATGCCCAACGGTTATTTTTTGTGGTCATTACTAGCCCCCAGGGACTTCAGTTTGAGTCGGTAACACGAGGAGAAGCTCGGATTATGTTAGAAAATCGCCTGCGATCGCTGCGGCGCGAAGGTAAGCTCTCCTTGTATGATGAGTTAATGGCGGTTCATAAGCGAACGTTCCAATGACTGATTTACAGAACTCCCTGGCGGATCGAATTAATCAAATTCGCTCAACGCTTCCTGATCGCGTGCATCTGATCGCGGTGAGCAAAATGGTCGAGAGCGATCGCATTCGGGAAGCTTACAAAGCAGGAATCCGGGATTTTGGCGAAAGTCGTATCCCAGAGAGTCTCGATAAGCAAGAAGAACTCAAGGACTTAACGGATATAACCTGGCACTTCATTGGCCATTTACAACGTAACAAGGCGAAAAAGGCGATCGCTAACTTTCAATGGATTCATTCGGTAGACTCTCTGAAACTAGCCCAACAGCTCAATGAGTTGGCCCAAAACTTAGAGACGAAGCCGAAAATCTGTCTCCAAGTCAAAATAGCCCCCGATCCGCAAAAATTTGGCTGGAGTGTGCCGGAACTGCTCAATGACTTACCGGTACTCGATCGCTGCGATCGCTTGGATATTCAAGGCTTGATGTGTATTCCGCCCTTGGGATTAAATCCAGACCAGACTTATGAAATTTTCCGACAAACCGCAGAATTAGCTGATAAAATTAAACAGCAAGATTGGTCAAATCTTCAAATGCACCACCTATCCATGGGTATGTCTGCGGATTATTCCCTGGCTATCCAAGCAGGAGCGACCCTGATCCGTCTGGGAACGACTCTCTTTGGGCAACGACCCTATCCCTAAACCCTATCCCTAAAAGGTCTCCCATTCTGTACCCGATAGATTAGGCCCCTCAAAACCCATTGTCAGTATTTCCTCATGAACAGTCCCCTAAGTGTTGAAAGTGCTATCGGCTCTCTGTTCGATGGGACTGCCGATAGGGGAATAGGGAGCGCAGCTCAGGGTTTAATGGTTCTCAGGCAGACTCTAGGGAGCGATCGCCCTCTGTGGAAAAGTCAGCCCCTTTTGTGGAAAGCTGTTGACTCTAGCGATCAATTTACAATTGATGCAAGAAAAAGGAAGCTTTCTTGCTAGACTGCATGGTGGGTCATTATGAAGATCTCAGTACCAGGCTAAGGAGGTTTGATAAACCATGAATGTATTTTCCAAACTTAGAGACTTTGTAGGTCTGAATGAGCCTGTATATGATTACGGGTATGATGATGAGTTAGATGCTCAAGAATATCAGAACATCTATAAAGAAGAGAATCCCCAACCCGAAGTCGAGGAAGTACCTCAACCGAGAAGACGGTTGCGGGAACGCCCAGAAATGGGCATCGATCCATCAACACCAGGAGCAGCACCGATGAACAATGTGATTGGGATGCCTGGAGCAGCCAATTCTATGTCCGAAGTGGTGGTTATGGAACCCCGCTCATTTGAAGAAATGCCCCAGGCGATCCAAGCTTTGCGGGAGCGAAAATCAGTGGTCTTGAATTTGACGATGATGGACCCGGATCAGGCCCAACGTGCCGTGGATTTCGTGGCTGGAGGAACCTATGCGATCGATGGTCACCAGGAACGAATTGGTGAGAGTATCTTCCTGTTCACACCGAGCTGTGTGAGTGTGAAAACTCAGATTGGTGGCAGTCAAAATAATCCCCAGTCTCAAGTCCGTCCGGTTCGTCCCACTGGATCTTCTCCTGCTCCAAGTTGGACGGAAAACCCCGCTCAAATGGCCTAGGAGTAAGAGTCCAAGGCTGTCTTTATGAGGTAGGTTGGGGGCAAGCATTCGTGCAGTAAACCTAAACCTACTCTTTTTCTTTTTTAAAAGGGAATAGGGAACAGGCAATCGGTCATAGGTGATTAGGAATTATGGTGCAACTGGGTATAATTGGCGGCGGGGTAATGGCAGAAGCGATTTTATCCCGGATTCTAGCGGAAAATATTTATTCTGGAAGTCAGGTACGGGTGAGCGAACCCAGGTCGGAGCGCCGTCAGGAGTTGGTGGATCGCTATGGTGTCGAGGTTACGGGGAATAACCGGGACGTAGCCGAAGCAACGGAGATGGTGTTGCTGGCGATTAAACCCCAAGTGTTTGGCAAAATTGCTACGGAGTTGTCCGGGGTGAGATTGCCGTTGCTGGTGTCGATTTTGGCTGGAGTTCCCATCAGTAAGCTGGAAGCAGGGTTTCCGGATCGGGGTGTCATTCGCGTCATGCCCAATGCTCCGGCAATCGTAGGCGCGGGAATGAGTGCGATCGCCTCCGGTTCCCATACGACTCCCGCTCAGTTAGAACAGGCCAAAACTCTATTATCGGCAGTGGGAGAGGTGGTGGAAGTGCCGGAAACCCTGATGGATGCAGTGACAGGAGTTTCCGGTTCCGGGCCGGCATTTGTGGCCTTGACGATTGAGGCCTTATCTGATGGTGGGGTAGCGGCAGGACTGCCGAGGGCGATCGCCACTCAACTAGCAGTACAAACAGTTTTGGGAACAGCACAGATGATCCAAGAAACCGGTTTACATCCCGGAGAACTCAAGGATAGAGTCACCAGTCCCGGAGGAACCACGATCGCCGGAGTGCGACAACTGGAATTAGGCGGCCTGCGATCGGCTTTAATGGAAGCCGTTTTAGCAGCCTACGAGCGTTCCCAAGACTTGGGACGGGGGTAATAGGTAATGGGTAATAGCAATACCTTAAGCGCTGCATGATGCCTGAAAGCTTTTCTGTGTAAGGCTTTCAGTAAAATAAGAAATGACAGACAAAAATTTTCTGCCATAACCCTTGACAAGCTTGTAGTATGTTTGTAGTATAGAAGATGTAGAGGGCAAGGAAGTTAGAGATACTTCTGAGAAGTATTTCACCCGAACCCTTACAGTTGAACCTCGAAAACTGAATAACCAGAACATTTCTTTAAGGGTTTGTTAATGACTGTTTAGGAGTCAAAAACAGTGTTCCTATTATATCAGCGACTGTCAAAAACAGTCAAGACCGATCCAGCAAACGAGTCAAACTCTCAGGATCGAGAACGCAAACCATCCGAGGGTTTGCCAAACAAAACTCAACTGACATCCATCTATTTTTTAGAACATCGATTTCTTTTGTAATGCTCCAAAGGAGGTATCAAGATGGTACATATTCGCTTTGAAGGACGCTCCTACGATGTGAACGAAACCCAACTAGAAATCAACGGTAGTATGAATGATACCGTCCTCAAAGGTCGAATTGCCCAGCATCTTGAAGTTGGAGTTCATCGCTTAAATGACTATGTTATTGATCGCCGCCCTAGTGGTGACATTATTATCCGTCCTGAAGCGGTTTATGGGTAAAATTCCCTCTCCCTTTCATGTCCGCTTTGCGGAAAATCCCTCTCCCACTGCTCTGCGGAGTGCGTAGCCTGTCCGCAGGACAAACGTCTCGCTCGGTACAGAAAAGTAGCGAGCAAGAGAGAAAGGTAGCGAGCAAGATGCTCGCACTCCACTTGAGGACGATCTACTCCCAAAAATAACCAGAGAGGTGAACCATGAAAGCACCAAACTGTAATCAAATTTGTCCTTGGGTTCGCAACACCCAAAACCTCGATCATTACATTTGCCTCAAGTGCGGTCAGGAGCGTTTTTTGAACGAAATCAAATCGAACCAACCCCCATTAGGGTTACTGGTTCTGATGTTAATGGCCATTATTTTCACGGTCTTTGTTCAAGACGGGGAAACCCCCGAACAACCCGCACCCCAACTGGACGCACTCAGCACCCCTTAACCTTCAACTATCGTAGTTGTCAAAAATCAGAAAAGTCCCCCTTTTTAAGGGAGATTTTCCGCAAGCGGACATGAAAGGGGGATCATACTGTACCGTATCCTAACGGGTTCAGCATACATAAATGGTGTCTCTTAAAAAGACGATGTGGGTTCGATTCCCACCATCCGCCCTTCATCTTGGCGGATGTGGCTCAATGGTAGAGCAACAACATATTGCTGAATTGACTTGTACGGTACAGCCTTAAGGAATAGATTCACACCGCGCCCTAACTCAAAAAGCTTACATATTAGCTCATTGGTAGAGCATTCGGCTGTTAACCGACTGGTAGCAGGTTCAAATCCTGTATATGTGTTCAAACACAATGCTTTTTTGACTTGCGCGGTGTGACCTTTATTCCTACCCCTTTTATCGGGTTACAAAATACAAACTTTACCGATTAGGCGTAGGGTGGGCACTGCCAGCCCTACCAAATACTTCTCTCATCGATCAATCTTTCAATCTAGCTTTTCTGACCGGTTGAATCAATCTTTCTGGGTTCTGTAATAAAGTCATTTCGCGCCCTAACTCATCAAGCTTACATACTCGCCAAATGGAAAAGGCACTTGATTTAGGCTCAAGCACATGCGGGTTCAAATCCCGTGTATGACCAACAGCTTTTTGGACTTGCGCGAAATGACCTTTTTTTCTTAACTCTATGATTGAATGAGAATCATGTCCCCAAAATAATTGTTAATTGTTAATTGTTAATTGTTAATTGTTAATTACAACCGCGCCCTAACCCCGATCGCCTACATACTTCTCCACCAAATGAATCGGTGCGTACTTGGAGTTGTACGCTGCAAGCCTGGGCCGATATTAGCAGGCATAAACGGCGATCGCCACTTGCGCGGTAAGCTTGCCCTCTCCCTAAATCCCTCTCCCACGGGAGAGGGACTTCTCTCCCCTTCTCCTGTGGGAGAAGGGGTTGGGGGATGAGGGCTTTATACGAATTCTCTATAAAAGTTTGTCTTATATCCCTAGGAGAGAAACATGGTAAATGTAAAAGATGCAGAGCAAGATCTGCGTTTGGAGATGCTCAACTCCTTGCTCACCACTCCCCACCGGAAATTGCAAGAAGTTGCCGAACTCCATGACCTTTTAGTACAACTTGACCCGATTTTTTACGGTCACTTGGCAGTATGGTATCAGCACAATGGGGATGTGCGCGACCATAAGGAAGTGTTTATGGGTTCTTTGCTCACTAGCCCACTTCCCGAACACCGTAGCGCTGGCTTTGTGATGTTGCAACAGTTCCCCCCTTACCAAGTGGCGAGGATTGTGGACTTTATGAAGCAATTTCAAAATAAAGTGCCTCGGTGTGCGCGGACGGCAGTGACTCGCTATCTGCGCAAGCGGGAAGGAAACCCGAAACAGTTCGATCGCGCCGCTCTGCGAGGTCGCAAAGCGATGAAGCATCTGTATGCTACATTGCACATCAAGCCCAATGAACGGGCGAATGCGGTGCTGTTTAAGGATAATCCCCCAGAGGATAGTTTGGCGTTTGCCCTCAAGCAAGTGGCAAAAGCGCCGACTCCCGCAGAGCAAGCGCAACTGATTGTCAAGCATGGTATTCCCTATACCATTGCCATTGGTGCGGTTAAACAAGTTACACCGACGGTGTTGGTGGCGCTGATTCATGCCATGTCGCCTCAAGAGGTGATTAATAACCTGAACTCCTTGAAACAACGGGGAGCGATGGAGCATCCGCAGGTGAAGGCGCTGATTGATGAGAAGCTCGAAGCGGCTCAAAAGGCGAATCGGGTTTCGGCACTGAAGGCGCAGGTGGCATCGAATGCGACAGAACTGGATGCGGAAACGGTGGCGAAATTGGAGGCGATCGCCAACACCCAAGTGAAAAAGCGGGGCAACATTGTTAAACCGACGGCTTTGCTGGTGGATAAATCTGGTTCTATGCATCGCGCGATCGAAGTCGGTAAGCAGCTTGCTGCCTTGATTTCCGGCATTACCACGGCTGATTTGTTTGTCTATGCTTTTGATACCATGCCCTATGAAGTCAAAGCGCAAGGCAAGGAACTCACGGACTGGGAAAAAGCCTTTAAGCACATTAACGCTGGGGGTGGAACCAGTATCGGCTGCGGTGTAGAAGCCATGCGGCGCAACCGTCAACGGGTAGAACAAATCATCCTGGTGACTGACGAAGGGGAAAATAGCCATCCTTATTTTGTGGATGCTTTAGACACCTATCGTCAAGCTCTAGAGATTCTCCCCAATGTAATCATTGTGCGCGTGAACTCTAACTATGATTTCGTAGAAGCGCAGTTAAAGAAAAAGCAGTTTCCCGTAGAAACCTTTACGTTTAAGGGGGACTACTACTCTCTACCCAACTTAGTGCCTCTATTGTCTCGTCCCTCTCGTTTGGAGCTGTTGATGGAAATCCTGGAAACCGCTCTACCGGTGCGTCAAGACTAACTTAAAACCTCCCTATTCACTGGGGAGGTTTTTTTATGGCATTGTGAGTTTTTGCAACATTTGCAGCTTGTTTGTTAGATCACCGTGATATAGTGGTGGCTGACGAATACGAGGCGGTATTGCAGGGTGAGCAGGCGATCACTTCTCAACTATTGCAATAGTTGAGTCAACCTTCCCCTTTAAACGCAGCACAAGTGTTGCAAGCTTCTTAAATATCGCCCTCTGCCCTTGGCTTAAGATAGATAAAAGACAGACAATAATGCCACAATGAACAATCCAATATCTGTCATCTTACAATATTTACGCCCCCATTTTAGCAAAATCATAGGCTTTATTGGATTTGTTTCTAGTATAGTTACCATCCTAAATGCAGGATCTATTGGTAGTGTAATATTGTTTCCTATAACCATTCCTCTATTTCTGTTCTTGCCTCTGATAATTATGGCTGGTATACCCATAGGATCATTCATAAACAATATTTTATTAAAACCCCAAGAAAAAAATCGCTATCCGAAGGACAGTCTTGAATATAAATATTATGAAAAATTTTATCATTTCAGACAAAGTTTTGCACCATCTATAAGATTAGTAGGTGCTGAAGATGATTTTTTTCCACCAGAAAATGTTCATATTATTCCTACCAATAAAAAATATAGGCTCCCTCCTAAATTATTACTTGAACGTAAAGAGATTGTATCTATTCTTGAACAAGAAGCTATCGAAAAAGGCAAATTATTTTATAACGGCCCACATACAAGGCTTTGCCAATTCCGTATTGAATTTAGAAAAAAATAAAGACCTTAAAACTTTAATGTCAAATCAAAACTGGGTTCCGAGTGGTAAAGCCTCTCTTATTCGTTCCCTTGAATTCCTTCAGTCTGTCCAGAAAAATAATGGATTATATTTTGAGCAGATGATTAAAATGCTTGCATCTGGAGAAACTACGGTTAATACTGAGCAACATAGGAGAAGAATGTGAAATCTTAAAAATATAAGGTTCTTTTGGATAAATTTGGAGGAGCAGAACCGCTCTAATTTTTGTCTAATTCCGGTTAAAATAAAACCCAGACCGATTAACACAGCATAACATAGCCTCTGAGGTAAACTATGAATGCACAATTGATGATCCAACCCTCCTCTTTTATTGATGCTGGTATTGAAATTAAGCCAGTTCGAGGGTTATTCTTATTTAAATTTAGTGAAGATCTGCAAGAGCGACTGGAGAGCCTGAACGAAAAACAGCGAGAGTCACAGTTACAGCAGTTTTCGCTGCTATGCGGTACATTTCGATCCCCCCAACCCCCCTTAAAAAGGGGGGCAGTAAAAGTCCCCCTTTTTAAGGGGGATTTAGGGGGATCTTTTCCGACTGTACCTCATTACCGCGCGAAGCGCTGTATCACCTGATGAAGCAGTAGAACTGACTTGAATTTTGGAACTCGACCGAATTTTCACGCTGCTTAATGCAAAAATTATTTCTGAGTCCGCATAAATAAAGAGGTAAAAGTTAATGCCCGATCTGAATGATTCATTATTGTCAAGAATTACGTTCGATCGCCAGATTTGTGCTGGCAAGCCAATTATTCGAGGAATGAGAATTTCCGTTGCCATGATTTTAGAGTTGTTGGCCAAAGGAGTATCAATGCCAGAGATTTTAGAGGATTATCCTGACCTGGAAATCGCTGATATTTATGCCGCTCTGTTCTATGCCTATCGTCTCGTCGATAGTGAAGAAATAGTTGAGCGATCTATGGCATCATAAAATCATGAAATTTTTGCTCGATGTCAATGTAAGTGGTTCGTTATCCGATTTTTTGATAGATCTCGAATATGATGTTGCTTGCGTCCGGGATGTCGATCGCAGTATGACTGATGGCGACATTTTGGCATGGGCGGTAAGGGAGCAACGTATTATCATCACCACAGATTCTGATTTTGAACAACTGATTTGGCTACAAGATCAACCCCATTGTGAGGTTTTGCGGTTGGAAAATCTCCCACGCTCAAAAAGGCTCTCTCTACTGCAAGATGTTTTAGCAGATTACGATCGAGAGTTAGAAGCAGGTTCAATTGTTATTGCCACTGAACAAAAAATCCGGATTCGTAGGAAATTAAGAGATATGAAACCCTAGGGTGGGCAATGCCAGCCCTGAAAATTGACTCCTGGCTTAAAATAAAACCCAAACCGATTGTTTTGAGAGCTTATGGCAACCATAACCTTAGAAGTTCCTGACGAACTCGTTCCCCATCTCAATGCTTTAGGCGATCGCCTTCCCACTGTACTACAACAATGCTTACAAGCCCCACTCCCTAACCACATCTATCACTATATCCTCAACTTCCTGGCTAGTCGTCCGACTCCCGAAGAAATTGCAGACTTCCGGCCGACTCCAGAAATGTGCGATCGCCTGCAAACCCTTCTCCAGCGCAGTAAAGCCGAAACCCTCACTCCAGAAGAACAAGCAGAATTAGACGAATACGAACGTATCGAACATCTGATCGTGATGCTCAAAGCAGGAAACTTCTCCCATCTGACTGCAAGCACATGAGTTATATCCCCACAGCATTACGTCGTCTGGTGACAGAGCGAGCTAACCATTGTTTAACCCATGGCTGCATCAATTGTCATTCTGACAAAAGACAAGGATAATTGAGGCGAACAGAGCTGGGGACGATCTCTGAGGTTCGTGGTAGGATTAGGAAAACAATAAAAAATCTCAATTCCCCTAAAGTATTGAAAAGTGTAACATGAAAGCAATTACAGCAAGCGGAAAAATTGATCAATCAGGTCAATTATCTTTAGATGACCCAATTCAAGAGACTCTACCGAAACGAGTGCGAGTCATTATTGTTTTTGAAGAAACTGAGGAAGAAGCCAATCAACTCTGGGGGGAAATTGGTGAATATCAAGCCATTCCGATAATCCCATCCCAACAATTACAACAAGAATTAAAGCAAGACTTGACAGAATCTGGTTACGATTCAAGAGAGAAAATCATCCAACTGGTTCAGGACGTTAAACAGGAAATTTATAAAGAGCGTCAAGATAAACTATTTTAGATAATATGAGTTTGATTCCTCAAATAATTTTCCTCGATACCAATGTTTATCTGATTGGAGCAACTGAACCCAAGAGTTCTGAAGGTATTATTCTTCGATGGTTAGGCTGGGAATCGAGAAATAGTAATTCGGTTACTGTAGTAATTTCTGAAGAATTAATTGAGCAAATTTCTAGAGTTGCAAAACGTTTAATAAATAAAGATTGGAGTGGGGAAATTATTGGACGGATTTGGCAAAATTTGAAAGTTTGTTATGTTCATATTAATGATACCGAGTATGCTGAGATTGAAGCGGTGGGAACGATCCCCCGTGAAGATATTGGAGTTTATTTAACAGCTAAATCTGGTCAATCTCAATGTTTTATATCTGCCAATCATAAACTGATTAAAGTATTGGCCCAAGAAACCGGAGAATTTGAATGTTTCATTCCATCTGAATTTGTGAATCAGTATCTGTCTAGGTTATGATCGATATGCAACATAGTGTATGGAAATCAACTATGCAAACCATCGACATTGGAACACTCATTATTAGGTCGCCAGAGATTTTGGGTGGTCGTCCTCATATTACAGGCACAAGAGTTTCAGTCCAACGTATCGCAGCTTGGTACAAAATGGGACTTAATGCCGAAGAAATTTCTGAGCGCATGGGCAATTTGAAACTTGCACAAGTTTATGCTGCTCTAACTTATTATCATGCTAATCAGTCAGAAATTGAAGAATACCTCATAGCTGAGAAATTGAATTACGAGCAGTTATCAGGAATGAGGCAACAGTCCCTATGAATTTAATCGTCTTTTCATAACAGTACAAAGTGGTGTCAACCTCGTCTGTTAGTCTGGGGCGGTTTAATCAGGGTTCGTTTAGAGTATTATCAGCATTTTCTCAGTATCTAGATCTAATCTATGTTGGTGGGGGCAAGTAACTGACAGAGATGAGAGGATGTTCATTCACAAATTAGGGCATAGATTTAGGTTTAAAGTTAACTCGCTACAGTTTCGCCTCACGTTTGGTTTGGCGATCGTCTCCGGAATTGGCTTAGGCTCGGTTGCCATTGCCACGGGATTAAAAATGCAGCAACAATTGGTCTTAACCCATAAACAAAATATCCGCTATATTGCTGAACGCTTGCCCAAAGATATCGAAATTTATAGTCAACGGTTTAGCCAGCGTGAAACCTTAGAAATGGTGATTGAGGATGTGAGCGCAGAAAAGATTTTTCTGTGGATTCAATCTCCAAATGGTGAAATTATGGCCCGATCGCCGAATCTGGAGCGATCGCAATATCCCCAAAACGCGGATCTGCTCAACATCAGCAATGCTCCCATTCAACCGGAAGTGTACCCCTATCAAGGGCGCTATTTCGTTCTCTGTGCCGGGCCGTTAAAAGTCAATGAGCAAACCCTTGGTAAACTCTATGTGGCTCAAGATATCACTTCAGAGCAACAAATGCTCCTGGAAATGCTCAGAAACTTGATTGGGGTGAGCGTGTTCGCGTTGCTCCTGATCGTGATGATGATGGCGATCTATATTCGGCGATCGCTGGCTCCAGTGCGTAAAATTAGTGAATATGCCGTAAAAATTTCCGCGCAAGACTTAGGAGAAGTCTCCCTCAGTTTAGATCCTGCCCCCTCCGAACTGCAAGAACTCTCTAAAACCTTAGATTTGATGCTCTCGCGCTTATCTGCATCTTGGGAAAATCAACGGCAATTTGTCAGCAATGTTTCCCATGAATTGCGGACTCCCTTAACCATCGTTCATGGCTATCTACAAAGCACCCTCAGACGGGGCAACAACCTCACCGAAGCCCAACGGGAAGCCCTAGAAACCGCAGCAGGAGAAGCCGATCGCACGATTCAACTCTTGCAAGACTTGCTCGAACTTGCCCGCGCTGATAATGGACAGATTCATTTTGAACTCGAAACCCTATCCCTAACCGACTTAGTTCTAGAAGTCGTCGATATGGCGCAACAGTATAGCAACCGTAGTATAGAACTGGATTTAGGGGATCGGCCAGTGGAGATAAAAGGCGATCGCAACCGCTTAAAGCAAGTGTTGCTCAACCTCATTGATAATGCCGTCAAATATTCCGATCCCGCTACCGTAATTACCGTGAAACTGGAAAAAGAGAGCGATCGAGTCTGCTTGCAAGTGTGCGATCGCGGTGAAGGCATCCCCCTAGCCCATCAAGCCAGAATCTTCGATCGCTTTTATCGCATTGACGATGCTCGCGCCCGCTCCACAGGCGGAACCGGGTTAGGGTTATCCATTGTCAAAACCCTGATCGAAGGCATGGGAGGGCGCGTCAGCGTGGTTTCCAAGTTAGGAGAAGGCAGTATCTTCACCATTAGTTTACCGAGCTGTAAAGTAATATCAAATCCGGTAAATGGGTATAACTAGCGGGCAAGATGCCCGCACTCCCAAAGCGGGCAAGATGCCCACACTCCCAAAGCGGGCAAGATGCCCGCACTCCCAAAACCTTTAATCTTACAGCGCAAAGCCCTGTAAGCATTGCACCACTAGCTCAATAGTGCGATTATCGGTTAACATCCAAGGATGAATAAGAACGGGCACGGTGATGTTTTTGCCCACGGGAATTTGAGAACTGTTAGCGGGCAAAATCATTAAGTCATTATTCGTCCAAATGGAGGTAAACTGAATCGAGTTCAAGCGATCGCCATCTCGGTTTAAATCTTGCAAAAACTCGCTATTGGGGCGCATTTGTACACAACCGGGGTTGTGGCGCAGATAGGCCATTAAACTGCCATGATGGGGAGAGGATAGGGTAATGAAGCGATCGCACCTCTCTAACCCTCCCAAGCGCTGCAAGTAGTACCGGCTAATGATTCCTCCCATGCTAAACGCCACAATATCGAAGCGTATATCTTGGCTAAAGGCTTGATCAACATACCCTTTAATCTGTTGAGCTAACCGATCCAAACCCACCGTACCATTATTGGGCACTAAATCCAGAGCGTAGGTGAACCATCCTTGATGCTCTAACACCGCAGCCATTTTCCTAAACACTGCTCCAGTGTCATCAATACCATGAATGAGTAAAACAGGATTGCGATCGCCCATGAAACTATCCTAGAGAGAGAAAAGGGAAGTCTTACTAAAAGTGTAACCTAGCTTCCATACCCGTGCAGTTATGCCATTCTAGGATAAGATCGGGAGGACGCGAGAATGAGCGATAATCCTCCTGTGGATGAGCAACTTTTGTTTATAGTCGATACTCCAATTGGCTTTCAAGTCCAAACAACAGTGAGTTACTGGGAATTGATTACTACGATTAAGCATCCGATTATGGAGGGAAGGTTAGAAGATGTGAAAGAAACATTAACTCATCCTAATATCATTCATTTGAGTAAGAGTGATTCCCAAGTTTATTTATTTTATAGAGCCGATGGGGATAGAAGATGGGTCTGTGCAGTCACCAAACGATTAAATGGTAATGGATTTTTGATTACGGCTTATCGTACTAGTGCAATCAAAGAAGGAGAAAAGATATGGCCAAAATAAAAGTTTTTCATGACACCATTGGCAATACTTTGGTGGTTTGGTTCGATGAGCCAAAAGATGAATATGAAGTAGAAGAAACTGGAGATGAAGTTATTTTGATGAAGAATCGAGAAGGTCGAGTAATTGGATTTGAAAAGTTGAATTTTGTTAGAGGTGATACTGATAGAACTCAGGTTGACTTTGAGGCAATTACGGTTAATTAGATAGTGGTTTGCCGCAAGGTAATCGGAAATGTAACTGCATAACAGAGTAAACGACTGATATCCAGTCCGGTTTCCGCAAGCGGACATGAAAATGGGTTAAGAATCGGGCAAGATGCCCGCACGCCTCTAAATTTTTAATGATGAGGAGTGTTACTAAAAGTGTAACCTGGGTTACTCCCCCTTGCAGTTATGCCATTCTAGGACATGGGGACGCACAGATGCGGGGATACCGAGACGCGGAGACGCGAAGATGGGCCTATTCCCTATTCCCTATTCCCTATTCCCTATTCCCTAACGCGAAGCGCTCTATTATGACTAAACTCACCTATTTTCTCCCCCTATCCTTACTCCTCACCGGGTGTCTCAACAGCACTGCAAACATCTCCATTGTTCCTCCTACCTCCCCCAATCCCATGATCCAAGCGGCTAACCCCATGCAACCCCCCGCCGATTCGCCTGCTAACGGTCTCTGGGTGACCTCAGAAGAGGGTCAAACCCAGGTTTTCCCCTTAAAAAACACTTCGGTCAATGCCACGGTTTCCGGCAATGTTTCCCAGGTGGAAGTAACCCAAACCTTTGAAAATCCCTTTGAAGATCCCCTAGAAGCGGTGTATGTATTTCCGCTCCCGGATGAGGCGGCGGTGTATGATATGGAAATTAAATTGGGCGATCGCATTATCAAGGGTAGCATTAAGAAGCGGGAAGAAGCCCAACAAATCTACGAACAAGCGAGAGCAGAAGGACGCACTGCGGGACTTTTAGAGCAAGAGAGAGCCAATATTTTCACCCAATCTTTAGCCAATATCCGACCAGGGGAAAAAATCGAGGTCACTATTCGCTACACGGACTCCCTCACGTTTGAAGGGGGAAATTATGAGTTTGTCTTTCCCATGGTAGTAGGGCCGCGCTATATTCCCGGTAACTCGATTCAGGGAACAGAAGATACGGATCAAGTGCCCGATGCTTCTCGAATTACACCTCCGGTACTGAAACCAGGGAGGCGATCGGGTCATGATATCCAAGTTTCCGTTAACATTGATGCTGGCGTTCCCATTAGCAATATTAGCTCGACTTCCCATAAAATCTTAGTGCGAACACAGCGCAATATCACCGAAATTCAACTCTCGCCAGAAGACCAAATTCCCAACAAAGATTTAGTGTTGCGCTATCAAGTTTCCGGACGAGAAACCCAAGCCACTCTCCTGACGCAAAAAGATCGAAACGGGGGACATTTCGCCGCCTATTTAATTCCCGCTTTAGACTATCAACCCAGAGAAATTATCCCCAAAGATGTGGTGTTTCTGATGGATACTTCCGGTTCTCAGTCGGGCGCACCCATTGCCCAATCTCAAGCCTTAATGCGAGAATTTATTCAGGGTTTAAATCCCAATGATACGTTTACAATTATCGATTTTTCTAATACAGCTCGCCAGTTGTCTGCTTCTCCGCTCACCAATACCCCACAAAACCGCCAAAAGGCACTCTCATATATTAACCAACTGAACGCCGAAGGGGGAACGGAGTTAATGAATGGCATCAACGCGGTGATGAACTTTCCCCCACCTCCGGAAGGAAGATTGCGGAGTGTCGTCTTACTCACCGATGGCTATATTGGCAATGACCAGGAAATTATTGCCGCAGTGCAACAGAATCTAAAACGGGGAAATCGCTTGTATAGCTTTGGTGTCGGCAGTTCTACCAATCGATTTTTGTTGGATAGACTGGCAGAAGTGGGCCGAGGAACCGTGCAAGTGGTACGCCAGGATGAGAATATCGATCCAGTGGTGAAGAAGTTTTTCAGCCAAATTAATAACCCAGTCTTGAGTAATATTGAGGTAACCTGGAGCGGTGCAGGAGAGGCTCCAGAAATTTACCCCCTCGCGCCCCCGGATCTGTTTGCCAGTCAGCCGTTGGTGCTGTTCGGACGCAAGGCAGATGCCCAACCAGGGACGTTAAGCATCCGGGGGGTTTCGGCAGGGGGAAAACGCTATGAACAGGTGTTCTCGGTCAATTTTCGGGGAGATAGTGAGGCAATTTCCCAGCTCTGGGGTAGAGCGAAAATTAAGGATCTGATGACGGGGATGTACGGCGGCGAAACTAAGTCCGGAGTGGATGCAGTGACGCAGACTGCTTTAGATTATCGCCTGTTGTCTGAATATACGGCATTTGTGGCCGTGAGTGAGGAGGTGCGCGTTAACCCGGATGGCGAACGGGTGCGGGTAGAAGTGCCCGTAGAATTACCGGATGGGGTGAGTTATGAGGGTGTTTTTGGCGCACCAGAGGAAGATCAAAGTATTTACCAAAGTTCTGGAACCAGAGGAGGCGCACCCAGGGGAGCATCCCGCTCTGCCTCTCCTTTAAGGATGTCGGCTCCCCTACCTGCTGCTGCTCCACCCCCTCCTGCTCCGCAAATGGATGCCATGGAAATGGAGGAAATGGAATTGACAGAGGAAAGTAAGGTAGAAAATATACCCAACCGCATCGAAGTGGTGAAAGCTGAGGGATTAAGTGAAGGGGCGATCGCCGCTTTAACCCAATATATCCAGTCTATCTCCCTTCCTGACGAGGTTTCCGGGGATCTGACCTTAGAAGTCTGGACGAATAATGGGCGCGTCCGTCGGGTGCTTCTAGATGAGGAGAATTCGACGATAGAAGACGAAGACGTTATTCGAGCGGTGCGATCGGTTTTACTCGGCTGGCCCGTTCCCAGTTCCGTTCAGGGTACAGTCTCCTTAACCTTGCGGGTTAACGGGAATTAACAGACTTAGGGACAGGGAAACCTGTCTCTAATTAGTCTTGATCGAGAAATTTGTCCCACCAACTTTTGAGAGGATGATTTTCAGCAGGAGTATATCGACCTTGTACCTGAATATTGCGAAGCGTTTCTTGCACCTGTAGTAGCTGAATGGCTTCTGTTTTTGCCCAATACTGGATAATTTCCAATGTGGAAAATACTTGTAGAGAAGGGGATTCCTGTGTAAAAAATTTAATCACTTTGCGGTCATCTGTGGCGATTGCCCATCTTCGCTCAACGGCGATCGCCCCAGTTGCTGCTTCTCCATCTCCTAACCGAGCGGCGGCATAGTTGACGAAATTTTCAGCTTCGGCATCAAAGGCAAAATCTACAACGATCAAAAGATTTTCGGCGATCGCTTCTTCAATTTCTGTGATATCGATCTGGGTTAATTCTTGTTTAACTTCCTCCACAATCGCCACTTGAGCCGGAATCACTTTTAAGATCTCTAAACATTGACCCGATGCCTTAAAATTCAACAGACAGCAGGTATCGAGAAGTAGATGGGAAGATTGAATATTCATAACTGAATCTTTATCTCCCCCTATTGATGTTCCACATCTGCCACCTCCCGCAGATTAACCCGATCTTCATCTAAGATTCCACTCGAATACTCTCGTAATTGTTCCGCAATGTAACGTGCTTCTAGACGGTTCACTCCTAAAAATTTTGCAAATTGTCCTTCAGTAATTAACGCTCGATCTAAAGCTTCAATTGCCAAATGCTGATAGTGAACAGGAGTCATATCGGAGAGCTGAGGAATATCCTGTAAATTTAACTGTTGTTGAACCGATCTAACTTTGAGACCTCTTGAGTGTAAATTATCCCAAGTTCCTGTCGGAATACATTTCATCTCCTCAAGTCTAAACGCCAGCGCTTGCACAGAGACACCATAATAATGAGCTAGAGTAAATAGATCAATTTGTGTAAATTTTCCCTTATTGGAACCACTACGATCCCTAAATTGTTTCAGTAAACTACTTGTTGGCATGAGAAAATATTTAGCAAATGCTTCTGCTAATTTTTCACTATCTGGCATTCTCTGATATTGGTCATCAAAATCCACAACGGCCTTATATCGATGAGCCAAAAAGTGCAGATAACCATGGGCTAATGACCATCTTCTGCGCTCTTCTGGGTGATTGGAATTAATGCCTAAACAGCCTCCTAATTCTGGGTTATAACTATAAATTTCTGAGAATTTGGGGGGCATGGGCAGGTAAAAAATCCGCAATCCCACATTGGCTTCTAAGGTATCTCGTAATTGCTGAATGGGATGATCGCCAAGTCCAAGGCGCTGCCGCTCTTGAGTAGCGATCGCTTCTGCTAACGGTTCTATGGGCATTTCCTCAACGTCATATTCAGCAGGATAATTTTGCGGCAAGGGAGAACCCATCAATTGTTCTAATTCTAAGTAGTTTTCACACAACTGCTGGAGACGCAAAACCACAGGCTCAATAGCAGCTTGTTCTTCCTGGGTACGGCGATAGAGTGCCCGGAATTGTACCTCCAGAGGTTCGACAACAGGGCGTGGACGCACAAAATCACTCACTGAACGCCCATAGGTACGAGCAAGTGTAATCAATTCAGCCGGTTTTAAGCGCCGAGTACCATTTTCGATCGCCACTAGGGTAGTGCGGGAAACCTCAAGCTCTTGAGCAGCATCCGCTTGAGTCATGCCTCGTTGTTCTCGCGCTTGTTTGAGAGATTTTCCTAATTGTTGGCGATCTATTGTATCTAGGATGTTCGCAGCCATAATGCCCTCTCATTGACCATTGTTGAATTCTCAAAACATCATGTCCGCGATCGCCCTTGGGATGCTTTAGACTGGGCTTGGCGATCGCTCAAAAACTGACACAAAGATGGGAGAAAAATGGCTTTAGCCTTGTTCCCATTGACAAACTTCCTCAACAGACAGTCCCAAGGCTTCAGCCACTTGTTCCCTACTCATACCCATACTCAACAATCGAGGAATAGCTGCTTTCTGGGCCTGTTCGGCAGCATTAGCTCGTTGTTCAGCGTTGTTAGCTCGTTGATTAGCCATCTCCGCCACTTCCTCTGGCGTGGGTATCCAATTGCCCTGGGCATCATACCAGCGTAACCATTGTCGCTTTAATCCATGGTATTTCCCGAACCATAATCCCAGTCCTAATTCTAATTCTGGAAACCAGAATCTCGATTCAGTCA
>NZ_JAQPOK010000121.1 GCF_030068445.1 Roseofilum halophilum BLCC-M91
ATAGGGGAGATTGCTTCGTTCCACTGCGTTCCACTCGCAATGACTGAACCCTTGTCATTGCGACCTCCGGGAAGCAATCGCCAAGTTTACCTGGATAGGGGAGATTGCTTCGTTCCACTGCGTTCCACTCGCAATGACTGAACCCTTGTCATTGCGACCTCCGGGAAGCAATCGCCAAGTTTACCTGGATAGGGGAGATTGCTTCGTTCCACTGCGTTCCACTCGCAATGACAGGAACTCTCGATTCGCCATGACGGGAACTAGCGCCCACGTTTGAGCCACCAGAAACCGCCGATCAGGAGGATTGAACTGGTAATTAAGACAAAAACCGGGGTTCTAACTGGGGACAGAAACCCGGTTTCTGGTAACGGATCAGACTGAGCATCGCCGATGAGGATGAAGGGTGACCAAATATGGGGGTGATGTTTGAGTTGATTGAGTTTGGCTTGGCGTAAGGCTTGTGCTTGGGTCATGCCTTCCGTAATGTATTGGTAAAAATCGCTCATTAGTTCCTTGGTGTACCGATCTTCTGCTTGCCATAAACTGGCCATGACGGCTTGCGCTCCTGCCCGTTCAAACAGGTACGCGACTCCGGAAATGGAATTTCCCTCTAGGTCGGCTTCGCGGGCAGTTTGGCAGGCGCTGAGGGCAATTAAGCGGGTGTCGGTTAACCCCAGGAGGGCGGCATCTTGGATGGGCCACTGGCGATCGGCGAAGAGGATGGTATTTGCCGCTAGGGTGGCTGTATCGGTTTTGCCATTCTCCTCGGATTCAAACTGACAGGGTTGATCCTGAAAACAGCCGTGGGTGGCCAGATGGAGGAAGGGGAACTTAGGCGCTTGGGTCTTAAACTGGTCGAGGGTGGCGCTCTGGTGCAGGTAGCCCTGGCTGTTGCGGAAGAGTTGGGTAATGGTGTTGACTTCGGCTTCCGTTCCCGGTAGGTCTAGGGGAGGATCGGGTTTGGGGTTGCCGAAGGCCAGGAGACGGCGGGAGTTGTTTCGAGTTTGAGGGTTGGAGGGGGTTGGGGAGAGGCGCGTCAGGTAGTTGATGGGGTATTTTTCAATCAGGAATTGTTTGGTTTCTCGGTCGTTGAGGCTTTCAAAGGGGATGTAGCGCAGTTGGCCGGTGGCAATGATGCTCAGGTGTTCGGGGTTGTAGGCGTTGAGCTGGTCTTCGATGGGGCGAATGAGGATGTAGTAAAGGTCGCGACTGGTGGTGAGAGAGTCTTTGTGTCTGTTTTCGAGTTGTTGGGGATAGCGCTGGACGAGTTGGTTAAATTTCTCGGCATCGAGGGGGGTTTGCACGACTTGGAAACTATCGCGGGTGAGCAGAAACAGAGCTAGGGTATTGGGAACGTTCGTAATATTGGTGAGAGGAACCGGTTGCAGGACAAGGGTTCCTGGGGGGATAGTGGCTTGCAGTTGCTCGATGTCGATGAGAGGGGTTTCAAACAGGTCAGCCGCTTCGGGGAACTGTTGGGCTATTTGTTCTGCGAGTTGAATATTTTCCGTCTCTAGGTCACCAATGCGGCGCGAAAGTTGGTCATCGGAGAAGTCGAGTTGCAGTTGTTGTCTGAGGACTTCGAGTTGTTGGGAGCGTTGGTTATATTCGTCGATGAGGGCTTGAGCTTCGGGGTTTTGGACTTTTGCTCCGAGGAGGCGAGTATAGTCGGCCAGTTCGTAGGTGGTGACGCGGTTTATCCAGGTAAAGGCTTCTTTGGGTTGGTTTTGTTCGATGAGCAGGGAAGTTAGGGCGATAGCAGGGCCTCGGTTAGTTTCGATAAAGGTTTTCCGATTTTCTTGTTTCAGGTTGCTGCGAAGGGTGAGGGTTATTTCTAGGGATTGTTTTAAGTGTTCGATCGCTTTTTCCGGTTGATTGGTGTCTCGATAAAACGCAGCAATGTTACTCAAAGTCGTGGCTTCTCCCCCTCGGTCTTGCACCGCTCGGCGAAGGGGTAAAGCTTGTTCGTAATAGGCGATCGCCTTTTCTACTTCTCCGATGCTGTCGTAAACTCCTCCCAAATTATTCAACGTGGTGGCTTCTCCCCCTCGGTTTTGCACCGCTCGGACAAGGGGTAAGGCTTGTTCGTAAAAGGCGATCGCCTTTTCCACTTCTCCGATGCTGTCGTAAACTAATCCCAAATTATTCAACGTGGCAGCTTCTCCCCCTCGGTCTTGCACCGCTCGGAAAAGGGGTAAAGCTTGTTCGTAATAGGCGATCGCCTGTTCTACTTCTCCGATGCTGTAGTAAATTCCTCCCAAACCAGTCAACGTGGCAGCTTCTCCCCCTCGGTCTTGCACGGCTCGGAAAAGGGGTAAGGCGTTTTCATAGGCTTCTATGGCTCGTTGCGGTTCTCCTATAGCATGAGCATTATACCCAATTGCATTCCAGGCTAGAGCTTCAAGTTCTGTGAGTTCTAGTTTTTGCGAAATGGCTAATACTTGCTGCCAAACCTCTAAAGCTTGTCGTGGTTTTCCCTGTTGTTGCAGTTGTCTGGCTTGCTGTATTAATTGTACGATCGCTGCGGCAATTTCCTCCGCCGAAGGTTGCCGATTTTGGGCCCAACTGGGTTGCTCTGCCACCGTCACCATTACCGGAGTCATCCATACGCCCAGCGCTACCAGTGTTCCGAGGATTCTCATATCAATGAACAATGAATAATGAACAATGAACAGCGAGCGATCGTTTCTATTGTATCGGAAATTTCTCTGGCGGGGATGTTGTGGGTCATGGCCAGGGGAACGGAGTGTAGGGAAGCCCTCTCATATTACCGCAGGGGGCTGAGATTGCTTCATTCCGCTTCGCTTCATTCGCAATGACTTGATGTCATTGCGAGCGGAACGCAGTGTAGCGAAGCAATCTCAATAAGTCTCCAAGAGTATGAGATGGCTTCACTTCGTTCGCCATGACATTGGGGAACACAGGGTGCGAGAAGGGCAAAGAAACCCGGTTTCTCGCTCCTCTCCATCGCCGGGTGCATCTGTGGGCACAAACCCGGTTTCTAACAGCCGCCAGAAGCACGGAGAAACCGATCTGCGTTAAACTGACGATATCAACCCAGTTAACAACATGGCAACTGCCCTCAATAGCGAACAACTTGCCAATCTCAAGCGCTTTCAAGAACGTCTTCCCAAAAATGCTGGTGCAGTAAAAATCTACGATCTTCCCAATGGAGGTAAAGCCTTTCTCGCTGATGTTCCCGCTAGAAACATTCCCGGTTCTTTTGCCACCTATGAAAAACAAATAGACTCGACAGGAACAACCCTTTTCTATACGAAAACCACCTATGCACCCGATGGTAGTATTGTTCACGTTAAACAAAAATACCCATGAAAACTCGAACCCAATGGCTGAATGCCCTATTAAACTTCAACCAACCCATCGGTGAAATTGTGCCCCATCTTCATGATTTCGGATGGGATAGTGATACCCCTCTTGTTGTCCTCAACCGTCAACATTTATGCTCCATTTTGCAACGTTATCTCGATCGTAAACTCTCTGCTGAAGATCTAGAAGATTGGGCAAATACCATTGAAGGGCGAGAGGATATTGCCTATGATGATGAAGATGAAGAATTATTAGAAACCCTAATCTTTGAACTGGCTAATCCTTTACTCACTGCTCCCCTATCTGTACCACTTGTGCAAGATAGGCTGGAAAAATTGAACCGTTCACCGATAACCAACTTGGAGCATATTTAGAGATACACAGAAACCGAGTTCGCGAGAAGTGCAAAGAAACCGGGTTTCTACTACCTCTCCATCCCAGGGTGCATCTGTGGGAAGAAACCCGGTTTCTAACCGCCGCAAGAAACACGGAGAAACCGATCTACGTTAAACTGACGATATCAACCCAGTTAACAGTAATGACCATCCCATCAGAACTGAATGTTCTCATCAATCGGTTAAATGCGGAACTTGATAAAGTCATAGAAGTTAAACTAAAAGTTGAGACTCTTGTCAATCGTTGGAGACCCTAAAATGAAATCTGTGATTAATGAAGCGCAAATGCTGGAAGATCTCGAACTTTTGCAAGAATGCGAACAATCGGCCAGAGAACTCTATGAACTTTCCATCGCCTTCGCCAACCAATGCCAAGAAATCGTTAAAGAAGCTTCTGCCATTGAGCCAAGGGAAAAAACAGTTTCCGATCTCCACGATAATTGAAAATCTATCTTATGTATCACTCCATCGTTGGCCTTGGCTGGCGCGAGAAGTGCAAAGAAACCGGGTTTCTGCTGCCTCTCCATCCCAGGGTGCATCTGTGGGAAGAAACCCGGTTTCTAACAGCCGCCAGAAGCCAATCATAAGTTACAATCCTTAATCATCTCTCCCCTATCTCACTCCGATGACCTTAGAACAAGTCTTCAACTTAGCCAAACAACTTTCTCTAATCGACAAAATACGCTTAATTGAAAAAATCGCGCCTGAAATTGAGCGCGAAGTGGCTCAAACTACCGTAACTCCCCGGCGCTCTTTATGGGGGATCTGTAGCCATTTAGGAACAGCACCTTCAGCCGAAGAGATTGATAACGCTCGTCTAGAAGCCTGGAGTCGCTTTCCTAGGGAGGATATTTAATGCTTCAGGCAATTGTTGATACCCATGCGGTGATTTGGTATATTTTTGCCGATTCTCGTCTGTCCAACATCGCTCGAATGACCATAGAACAAGCATCGAAGAGGTACAAGAGTGGGTAGGAAAGGGTTCCGAAGACGTGAATCAGGCGATCGCTGCCCTGTTTGGGTTCCTCCACTCCACCCTACAAATTGAGTCATATTGGGAAAGTTTGGGTAACTTTTTGACTTCTGTAGTTAACCCCTCTCCCGTGGGAGAGAGGTTTGGGAAGAGGGTTACAACGTAACCGGAAGAAATCGATTATTTAACGCTGCTGGAGTCGTGCGTTCCACCACACCCAGATACAAGCCATTAAACAGAATCGCCGTATCCGAGCCGGTTTGTAGCAACTGGAGATTGCCTTGAGTAACCCCATCGGTTAAACCAATATAGTCAACTCCATTACCGAAATCGCGAATCCGGTCAGCTTGGAATACTGTAGTTACCGCGCCACTCGTGGGTAAAACAAACACATCATTGCCAGAGCCACCACTCAGGTTATCCGTGCCTGTACCTCCCTCCAGGTAGTCATTTCCGAAATCACCGTTCAGATTATCATTACCCGTACTGCCGCGCAGAGTGTCATTATCTTGACCGCCGTAGAGGAAATCATTTCCGGCTGCCCCAAAGAGGGAGTCATTACCCTGGTTACCGTTAATGAAATCATTGGCCGGGCTACCTGTGACAATATCATCCCCTTGCAGGGCAGAAATACTGCGGAGATTGAACGCGCCCATGTCGATAACATCATTACCGGGGGTTGCCCGTCCAGTTCCGAAGGATGGACTAGGACTCGGTGCGGGTGCAGGACTTGGTGCAGGTGCAGGACTCGGCGCAGGCGCAGGTGTAACCATGCCTGGGAAGGTCGGGAAACTGGGGAAGGCTGGGAAACTGGGGAAGCCTGGAGACGGTGAAGGAGCTGGGGTTGGCGAAGGCGTGAGACCGGGGCGACTGGTATCGTTATCGAGAACCGTCACCGTTACCGGGTCGAGGGTTAAATCGCCATAGTCGGCATCAGTAGAGGCTACGGAGAAGTTAATCGTGCTGCTGTGGGTTCCTTCAACGATGCGATCGTCAAAACCAGTAATCGTAAAGGTTTGCACCTCAGTGTAGTTCGCTGGCGTAAACGTCAGCACTTGGGGAGTCACCAAGCTTTGCACATCCGGTTGAACGCTAATCACCACATTAGAACTGGGGCGACTTTGCAGACCCACAGTATATTCAATCGACTGGCCATCTTCACTGACGATGGTTTCGACCGTGCTAGGCTCAAAGGTCAAGCCAATCTCGTCAATATCCTCATTAATCACCGCCACATTCTGCACCGGCACATTATTAAACCGTTCATCCGTGCTAGTGGTGGGGGTACTGAGAATCGTATAAGCTTGGTTGCCATCGACCACCCCATCAGGAACCCCTTTAATCGTAATCGTTTGGCGAACATTAAAGTTTTGGGCATTAAAGACCAACGAAGCATCCGCCGCAAAATTTTGGCCATCCGTAGAAATTAAGCCTTCTTCCGCATTGGAGGTATTAAAGTCAATCTGGACATCGGCTAGGGGCGCTTCACTGGTGGACAGCACCACATCAAACGTCTGAGTTGTACCACTTTCAGAGGTTCGCAGACCCGTCACTGGAGTCACATTCACCCCGAAGGTGTCGATATCCAAGTTCAGAACATTAAATTCATTGTCTTCCAGTTCCAGTCCGTTGTAGTTGGGGTCAGCACTTTGGGCGGGGGCAAGGGTAACCACATAGGGTTGGTCTCCATCGATAATCTCATCGGGAACCCCCAGAATGTCCACCACTTGCAGTTGAGTGGCATTTTGGGGCGTAAACGTTAGACTCGCAGGAACGGCATTGCCTTCCGTAGGGTCACTCACCACAATCGGGATGACCACATCACTGGTGGGAATACTACCCAACCGGGCCGAGATTTGGAAGCCTGTCCTATCTTCACTGGTGATTAACTCGCCACTGGGAACATTAACAAAGATATCCGGTTGGTCGTTATCTAGGATATTGGCCGTGAGGGTACTGCGTTGATTCTCCTGTTGGGTGAGAGGGGTATCATTCACCAGGATGGCGTTGGTGCTGTTAAACCTTCCATCTTGGCTAATCACCGCCAGTTGCAATTGTCCCGTATGGTTGCCTTCTTGCACCAAGTCATCCACTGCGCCTACAGTGACGGTTTGGGGCCGGTTCCAGAGGGTACGGGGGTCACTGGGACTGAAGCTGAGGGTAAAGGGAGCATTTTCTAGGGCGTTGCCATTTGCACCCGCAGTCAGTTGGGAATCTGGGGAAGACACCACTTGTACTGTGGTGTTAGGAGCCGGTTGTTGGGCCAGGCGGATGGTGTAGGTGTTGGTGTCGCCATTTTCAGAGACTACTAATCCTCTTGTGCCGTCGGGTTGTTCGTTTTCGTCTACGAATACCCTGGTGTCGTTGTCGGTGACGTTGGCCGTCACTGGAGGAACAAAAATCTGGTTATAGCTGGGGTCAGCGCTAAAGGTTTGGAAACTGATGTTACTCTGGTGCGCTCCCTCCACATCCCCATCATTCACCGCAATAACTTGTACTACCTGGGGACGATTGAAGTTTTCTGGGGTGAAGGTGACCACATTGGGGGCAATGGTGGATTCGTTATCGGGGGTGAGGACAATGGTAACCGGGGCAGTCGGTGGCGTGGTGAGTTCTAAACCGATAAAGTCAGTTACTCCCCCTTCAGTGATGTCTAATGTGCCGCCAAAGGGGGTGACAATTACCCCTTCAAAAGATAGTTTGCTGACGAATGAATCTTTGTAGTTGGGCACAGATACGACATCAACTAATGTTCTAACACCAGGCGCTGGATTTGCTTCAACAATGTAGGGCCCCAATGCTGGACTTGGGTCACCGAACTGGTATCCGAATAGAGTAGGTTCTCCAGGTATGGTTCCCGGTAAAGGTTGTTCTGGATTACGATTAATGTTGAGATTACTAGAGCCAGTTTGTCCTGTGGTATAGGCAGCACCAAACTGATCGACTGCTACCCCATAGCCAAAATCATCGCCATCCCCACCATAAAAGGAGGAGTAAATCAGGTTTGTACCATCGCGATTGAGTTTGGTTAAGAAAGCATCTGTGCGACCACCAGCAAAATTAGGTTGTTCTGCATTCCTAGTAGGGAAAGTTGTGCTGGAGGCGGAATTAGTTGTACCCACCACATAGGCTTGTCCTGCTTGGTCTAAACCAATGGTGGAGGCCGTTAGGGGTAAGAAAGCCACCCCTTCATTCCCCGTACCGCCTAAGAAGGTAGAGTAGGCTAGGGATTGACCATCCGGGTCAAACTTACTAACAAAGGCATCAAAGCGCCCACCTTGATACTCGGTTTGGAACGTCGGTTGGGCAAAGTTGCGAATTTGTCCCGATGCCAGGTTTTGCCCTGTGGGGAAGTCAGCCGAGGGCGTAATCCCGGTCACATAAGCTGCTCCGGTAGAGTCTACCGCAATACCCCCAGCCACATCACCGCCACCACCACCGAGGTAGGAGAAATACAGTTGTTGGCTGGCATCGGGGTTAATCTTAGACACAAACACATCACTAGAGCCAACTAGGTTGGTTTGATAGGTTCCAGATGTGGCTAAACCGGAAGATTCGGTAGTTCCGGAAATATAGGCATTGCCTGTGCCATCAATGTCAATACCAATGCCTTCTTCAAATCCAGGGCCACCCACATAGGTAAAGTACAGTAACTGGTTGCCGGTAGCGTTAACCTTGGCAATAAAGGCATCACTGCCATTGGTGGGGTCGGTATTTTGTTGGAACACTCCAGCCGTTCCCAGACCGGTCGATGTGGTTTGTCCGGTAATATAGGCGGAACCATTGCTATCTAGGGCAATGCCTGACCCTCGTTCATACCCGCTACCACCGAGGTAAGAGGCGTAGTCAATTTGGGTTCCCGTGGGGTTGAGTTTGAGGACAAAGGCATCCTGAGAACCGCCCGCAAAAGGCTGGAAGGGGGTAGTTGTGCGTCCCACTTGTACCGGGAAGTCTGGAGATTCAGTTTCCCCAACAATATAGGCATTCCCGGCACTATCTACGGCAATATCATTGGCCCGGTCTTTGTCTACACCACCAATATAAGTGGAGTAGACGAGTTGACCATCAACACCAATTTTAGAAATAAAGGCTTCGCGAACATCATTACCGGCTGTGGGGTCAGGTAGGGGCCGCGTAAAAGGCGGTTCTGTGTCTTCTTCTGGGCGAGTGGGGAATGTAACCGATCTAGTTTCTCCGGTGACGTAGGCAGCACCAAATTTATCTACGGTAATCGCATAACCGGCATCTTCTGAAGGAACGGGATCGGCTAAGTATTCAGCACTGGCAATAAAATCACCATTCTGAAAGGTTTCTACTTCTTCTCGGAAGAGGGTAACAACGAAGGGTTCGCCGGTTACTGGGTTCGTTCGGACTTCTTCTTCTTGTCGAATAACGGTGCGGACATCAATAAATGGCTGTACGTCAACTTCAACTAGACCACCCCCATCAGGAGGGGTTTCAAAAACAGCACCGCCTAAGTAGTTGGAGTATTCCAGGATGGGGTCGAGGACTAATTCATGATTGGGGTCGTAGCTGCCGACTTCAAAGCCAATCTGGTTCCCCTCTAGAATCTTGTAAGCAACATCTACATCAACTTGCTGACCGTTAATAATTTGATAGGCAATGGGGGTTTTCTCCGTTAGCTCTCCGGTGTCGGTAATGAGAGCAAGGGAGCCATCTTCCCGAATTTCAATGTCGTTGACGTTCTCGTAGGCCAGTTTAATCGTGTCAACGCTTGCACCGGGAGCCACGTAGATATCCCGTTTAACTTGTCCGCTTTGCCCGGAGTATTTAACGTCAATGCCATCATAGACTTCTTCGTACCATACGCCCTCGAAGGTGGCGATGTTGGTGCGCCATTTGTTGGGGTCATTGCCGATGAAGAAGTTGGCAATACCGGGGAGTTGCTCCCATCCTCTGACTTCGGCGTTGGGGTTGGAGCCAACAAAGTTCGCCCGAATGACATCATCACCATTGGCAACGACGATTTCTTCTTGAGTAAAGAAAACTTCGCCTACATCTCCATCGCGAACATGGAAGGATACGGAGTCATCGACCTGTCCATCATTTTGGATGAAACTGAGGGGCCGTTGTCCGGCGAACTCTGCCCTAGCTTCCGGAGAAACTGGCGCGTTAGGCGCTTCTGATGCTAGGAGTACGTCGTCTTGTGGTGTTTGTGCGGTGCTTGATGGCAGTTGACTATTAATTCCCATGTTGTCCTCACCCCATACCTTTTGTACAGAACCAACTATAGCAAAGCTTACCCATTGTTTTGACCTCTGTTGTCAATCCCGTGAGTTTCTTTCCATCATAGCTTGGGGGATGGGGGGATGGGGGAATGGGGAGGATGGGGGGAATAGGGAATAGGGAATAGGGAATGGGGAATGGGGAATAGGGAATAGGGAATAGGGAATAGGGAATGGGGAATAGGGAGCAAGCTATCACCATGTCCCCGCGTCCCCGCGTCTCCGTGTCCCCGTGTCAATGATAGGGACGCGGGGATAAGTCATTATTACCCATTTTTAATTCTTAATTTTTATTTTTTAATTGTTCTAATGGACAGGAAACGGTAGATAATAAAATATTGATGGGTTAAAGGAATTGGGTATTATTGAGTTTAATTAAGTAAGTTTGAGTTGTTTTTTGGAGGGGTCTTGACTTTGTTTTTTCTTAAGATTTGGGGTTAAGAATAGCCTGGAATGAGTAAGGGTTGTTGAGTAGGGGAATTATAGGTTACCGTCCTTTCCGTAAGGGAATTTAGGTAAATTTTTTTATTTTTCGAGCTTTTCGGGCGCTGTAGTGTAGGTTACAGAAAGTTAAAATGGTGGATGAGGCGATGATTTTTGTTAGGTTTTTATGACTTAAAAAGGAGTTTCCTTAGTATTAATTCAAGAAACTATAAAAAGGGCAAAATTGCGACATGATTTTTATCGAAGACTGATGTAGCATTCTTGTGAATTAACGGTAAAGTGTAAGTCAAATCTTCTAAATCGAAGGAATCAAGGAAAGATTCACAAAGATTTACAAAGAACTAACGTCACATGAATCTAAGGAGATTAGATTATGGTTCAAACTCCAACTAAGGCGATCGCCAATACGTCAGCCAACAACCCAGCGCCCCACCTATGTCCTCCCTACTACGGACTCGACGAACTCGGTTTTCTCAATCTGCAAAAGGTCTATCGCAATCTAGCGGTTCCCAAGCTATTGGAACATGCCCTAGCGCGAAAAGAAGGGGTTTTGGCATCTAATGGTGCATTTTGTGTGGAAACAGGCAAGTATACGGGGCGATCGCCCAACGATCGCTTTATCGTCGATGAACCCTTCATCCATGATGAAGTCCACTGGAACAAAGTCAACGTCGGCTTATCCCCGGAAAAATTCGACATGCTCCATAGACGGGTTCTTGCTTACATTCAAGGCAAAGACCTCTACATTTTCGACGGCTATATTGGCTCCGATCCCAACTACCGGATGAGCGTGCGGATCATCAACGAACTCGCCTATCAAAATATGTTCGTGCATCAGATGTTCATCCGCCCCACCGCAGAAGAACTAACCAGCCATCAGGCAGACTTCACGATCATTGCCGTTCCTGGCTTAAAAGGCGATCCCGGTATTGACGGTATCCACAGCGAAGCCTTCATCGTTGTTAGTTTCTCTAAAAAACTAATCCTCGTGGGTGGTTCCTTCTACGCAGGGGAAATCAAAAAATCCGCCTTCTCCTACATGAACTACTGCATGACCAAGCGTAACGTGCTACCCATGCACTGTAGTGCCAACATGGACGATGAAGGTAACACTGCCCTCTTCTTCGGACTCTCCGGAACCGGAAAAACCACCCTGTCTGCCGACACCAGTCGCCGCCTAATCGGAGATGATGAACATGGATGGTCTTCTGATGGCATCTTCAACTTTGAGGGAGGATGCTATGCCAAAACCATTCGCCTCTCCAAAGAAAAAGAACCAGAAATTTGGGATGCGATCCGCTATGGTTCGCTCCTAGAAAACGTCATCCTAGACGAAGAAACCCGCACTCCCGACTATGACGATGGCAGTTTAACCCAAAATACCCGTGGTGCTTACCCCATCAACTATATTCCCAATTGTGTGATTCCAGGTATTGGCGGCCATCCGATAGCCGTCATCTTTTTGACTGCGGATGCCTTTGGAGTCTTGCCTCCCATTTCCAAACTGACAACTGAGCAAGCCATTTATCACTTTTTGTCTGGTTATACGAGCAAACTGGCAGGCACAGAACGGGGAATTACGGAACCAGAAGCTACCTTCTCCGCTTGTTTCGGTAAGCCATTCCTACCTCTGTCTGCCACAGTTTATGGGGAAATGCTGGCCAAACGTCTAGAAGAACATAAGGACACCACCTCAGTGTATCTGATCAATACCGGATGGACGGGCGGCCCCTATGGTGTCGGTAACCGGTTTGATATTCAAGATACCCGCTATATGGTTTGGGCTGCTTTGAGGGGCAATCTGGATAAGGTGAACTTCAATCCCCACCCAATCTTTAAGGTTTTGGTTCCGGAAAGCGTTCCCAATGTCGATCCGAAGATTCTCAACCCGAAAAATACCTGGAGCGATCCAGAAGCTTATGATCGCCAAGCGAAAATCCTAGCCGAGAAGTTCATCGAAAACTTCAAACGCTTTACAACCGCTAAACCCGAAATTATCAACGCCGGGCCGAAGCTGGATTAGTCCCTGGGATAGGGGGATGGGGGGATGGAGGACGCGGGGACGCGGAGACACGGAGACGCGGAGATTCTCTCTTGCCTATTGCCTATTCCCTGTTCCCTATTCCCCAAATGCTTAAAACATTCTTGCCATCAGCAGGGTTCAGCAAAGGAAGTGTCAAAGTAGATCGGGGAAAGTGATTTCCCTATTGCGATTACAGGAGTCATGTCAATATGACAGTCAAAGTTGGTATTAATGGATTTGGTCGTATTGGGCGGCTAGTGTTTCGGGTCGCCGTTGCCCATCCAGAGATTGAAGTTTGTGGCATTAATGACCTAGTTCCTCCAGAAAGTATTGCCTACTTACTCAAATACGATTCCACCCACGGCCCCTTTAAGGGCACAGTGGAAGCCAAAGAAGGGGCGATCGCCGTTAATGGTAAAGATATCCCTTGTTACTCCGTGAGAAACCCAGCCGAACTACCCTGGGGTAAGACTGGGGTGCAGTTTGTGGTTGAGTCCACAGGTTTATTTACCGATTATGAAAAAGCCTCTGCACACCTACAAGCAGGCGCGAAACGGGTAGTAATTTCTGCACCCACCAAGGAAAAAGACCCAGATAAAGTCCCCACCCTTCTAGTGGGAGTCAATCATAACAGCTATGACCCCGCGAAGCATACGGTGGTGTCTAACGCCAGTTGCACCACTAACTGTTTAGCTCCCGTTGCTAAAGTGATTAACGATAACTTTGGCTTGGCAGAGGGCTTAATGACTACGGTTCACGCCATGACTGCCACCCAACCCACCGTTGACGGCCCCAGCCGTAAAGATTTACGCGGCGGACGCAGTGCCACCCAAAATATTATCCCTGCTTCTACTGGAGCCGCAAAAGCTGTGACTCTGGTGTTACCGGAACTCAAAGGCAAGCTCACCGGGATGGCTTTCCGGGTTCCTACTCCTGATGTTTCAGTTGTAGATTTAACCTTCAAGACCGAGAAAGCCACGAGCTACGCCGAAATCTGCGCAGCGATGAAGAAAGCGGCAGAAGGGGAAATGAAAGGTGTGTTAAGGTATACGGAAGATCCGGTAGTTTCGTCGGACTTCACCTCCGATCCCCATTCGAGTATTTTTGATGCTGGCGCAGGCATTGAATTAAACTCTAATTTCTTCAAGATTGTCTCTTGGTATGACAATGAATGGGGTTATTCTAACCGCATGGTAGATTTAATCTTAGCCATGGCAGCTAAGGAATAATTTACTTTTCTCCTTCTCTTTTCCTATTAATGCTGTATGGTATAGGGTGAGCGTGTCTCACCCTATTTTTTAATGGGTAATGGGTAATGGGTCATTTGGTGAAAGGTCAAGTGGCTTTATATTGAACCTTTCTGCCAGTTCATCTGGTGATATTCCGGCCATTTCTCCCACAGTTTCAAGTATTCTTAGCTCCTCCTTTATTTTCTGAGCGCCCGCAGCAATTCTTTGCTGAGACTCAGGAGAAAAGGTGCTTCTTATTTCTTTATAAGTTTTATATTTTTTCATACTAATTCGCCCTCTTCTGTCTCTTCTAGATACAGCAGTTTTCGCTGCTATGCGGTACATTTCGATCCCCCCAACCCCCTTTAAAAAGGGGGGCAGTAAAAGTCCCCCTTTTTAAGGGGGATTTAGGGGGATCTTTTCCGACTGTACCTCATTACCGCGCGAAGCGCGGTAAGTGTATCAACATAGGGTCTTCCCAATTGTGCCCCTTTTTCCTCAAGAACATCGATTCTGCCCATTACCCATTACCC
>NZ_JAQPOK010000122.1 GCF_030068445.1 Roseofilum halophilum BLCC-M91
CGATGTTATGAGGTACAGTAATCGAAATGTTCCTTGAGAGTGTTGTCCCATGAAAAGCCTGAAGAATGGGCACGCATAGCGTAAAAAATGGTTTTCCCATTACCCATTACCCATTACCCATTACCGCGCGAAGCGCTGTAAGTCCCGTTAGAAAGCGGGTTGCAGAAACCCACTTTCTACCGCTATCTATTGCAACTTCATCGCCAACTCCGCCAACTTTTTGCCCAAAGCTTGCACCGACTGCTGCTGCTTTTCATCCTTCAGTTGTCCCTCACCATCAAACTGTTGAAACGCATTGGGAATCGTCTTTTGATCCGGTAAAACTATCACGCCAATATTCTGCAAAATTGCCCGTAAATGCACCAATCCCCTTAACCCTCCTATTCCTCCAGGGGAAATACTCATAATGGCTGCCACTTTACCTCGAAAACAACTGAGCGCCAAAGGCGGTTCATCCGGTTCCGAACGGGACACCCAATCAATTGTATTTTTCAATAAACCGGTAATCGAGCTATTGTATTCTGGGGAGGCAATTAACAGCCCTTGGTGAGACTTAAATAATTGCTTCAAGGCTAAAACAGACTCCGGTAAACCCTCCTTCTCTTCTAAATCCTGGTCATAAATCGGCATCGGGTAATCCCGCAAATCAATAAACGTCACTTCTGCACCCGCTTGGGTGACTCCTTGAGCCGCAATTTTCACCAATTTTTTATGAAAAGAATCCTGACGAGTGCTACCAGCAAAGGCGAGAATTTTAGTTGAATTAGACATGATTGATTCAGTGAAAAAATGAGTAGTTAACCGTTGTCCTTATCCCCCAACCCCTTCTGCTGGAGATGAGGGAATAGGGATCAATTAAGTCCCTCTCCCGTGGGAGAGGGATTGAGGGAGAGGGCATTTTCCCCCCGTGGAAGAGGAAGATAAGCAGAAGGCATTAACAAAAACTAAGCCAAATCAAACAGCAGAAACTCCGAGGATTCTTGGGCTTGTAGATTTAAGGTTTGGGTATGGGCGATCGCCGCCCCATCTCCAGTTGCCAATACTGTACCATTAACTGACAGTTTCCCGCGAATCATTTGTATCCATCCATAACGCTCTGGGGCAAACTCATACGTTAACTTTATTTCTGGATCTAACACTGATGCAAACAATTTTGCATCTTGATGAATCACCACCGAACCCTGCTCGCCATCCGGAGAAACTAACAATCGCAGTTGATTGTGTTTCGATTCTGGACTAAAATACTCTTGTTGATAACCCGGATTTAGCCCCTTTTGATTCGGTAAAATCCAGATCTGCAAAAAATGACCCCAATCCTGCTGAGAATGGTTATACTCGCTATGGGTAACCCCCGTTCCTGCACTCATAATCTGCACATCTCCCGGACGAATCACCGAGCCATTGCCCATGCTATCCTTATGCTCTAACCCACCCTCAATCACATAGGAAATGATTTCCATATCTCGGTGGGGATGGGTTCCAAATCCAGAACCGCCCTGAATTCGGTCTTCATTAATGACCAAAAGATGGCGAAATTCCTGATACTTAGGGTCATAATAATTGGCAAAGGAAAAGGTATGATTAGACCGTAACCATCCATGATTAGCTTGACCTCGTTCTGAGGATTTCCGAACCGTAACTTGGGGGGTTGTTAAAGATGCATTAACCATAATATAAACTCTCAACTCAACCATTAATTATTAGTTTAGTCCAGCCTAACTGAGCCTGTAAAGACGGCACTTGAAAGTGCCCTAGTACCCAAAAAGTAACAATGGAGAGTCAATTTAAGTCCTCAACCCGCCTAACCTGCGCCGTAGAAACGACCATCAAAGTGATTGGGGGACGGTGGAAGGTGTTGATTTTGCGCGAGTTGTTCTCTGGGGTGAAACGCTTTGGAGAGCTGCAACGGGCGATTTCTGGAGTGACACAGAAAATGCTCACTCAACAACTGCGAGAAATGGAACACGATGGCCTAATTGAGCGCGTGGTTTATGCCCAAGTACCGCCGAAAGTTGAGTATTCTTTAACCCCCACGGGAGAGAGTTTAGAGCCGGTTTTGACCGCAATGCATGATTGGGGGATTCAGTATATGGACAATGAACAATGAACAATGAACAATTAACAATTAACAATTAACAATTAACAATTAACAATGCATACAGAACTTCTACAATCTGGTTTTTTCTAAGACTTCCAGAACTAACTTAGGCAATAACTTATCCTTAAACCAGACAATGGGAATGGGACAGTCGGTAATTTTAACCCCTGCTTTTTCTAAGTTCAAGCGGTCAGAAATTGCTAAAATAACCGCCTTATCATCAAGATATTTTACTTGATAAAATTTTTTCTGTAAATAACTCGGTCGCCAATACCCTACAATTTCCAATAAAACCGATCGCCCATCGGGATGGACAAAACGAAAGTCGGGAATCATCACACTACCGGGAATGGGGATTAAATCGACTTCTCGCTCTAAGACCCAATCGGTTTTCTGCTTGGCCCAGCGCTGGGCAAAGGCAGATTCGATCATACTATCGTAGGGTTTTCCGGGGGGATAGTGACTGACTAATTGACATTGGGAATCTAAGGAAAATTTACCTTGTTTGGGTGCGCCGGTATAGAAATCACGGGTTTGTAAGTTGGCTTCGATGCTCCATTTGGTGACATGCAGGAGAGCGGGAATTAATTTGGCTAAGGCGAGTCCGTAGCGCGTACTGACCCGGAGTAAACTGGAGGGCCCATCAATGGTAATGGTAAACCCATGGTCGGCATCGCCTTCAATGTATGCCATGAGTTGAAATAGTTTTAAGTAGCGAAATAGAAGCTTATATTCTCCGGGAACATTGCGATGGGCATTAATTTTAATATGGGTGGCGCGATAAAAGATGCCTTGCACTTGGGAGAGGTTATAGCGATGCAAAAGTGGCTCCGGTTCTGGGGGGTCAAATTGGGTGAAGATGCGATTTTCGATGAGATCGCAATAGAGTCCTTGACGCAGTTCATCAATGACGATTTCACGCTTGAGTTCTTGGCTCAAACTGTGGGCAATTTGGGTTAGGGTGTGTTCTGTCGAGTCTTCTCCTGGCCGACTTTGGGCGGCTGCGGTGAAGATGCGCTCTCTGAGTAGGGGAGGGTCAAGGGGGCTGATGATTTCAAAGGCGGAAAAGCTGCTTTTGAGGATATGAGCGAGTCCGCGCTTGATGCGAAAATCGGGACTTTCGCCTTCAAATTCTTGTAAGCTGCGATCGAGGTGTTTTTGGGGTTGACCGATATGCTCTTGAAAACAGGCAATTAAATCGGTGGCTATGCCTATCCAATAGCGGTCTAGTTTTAGCCTTTTGGGGATGATGGTTTCGCCGCTATAGCGATAAATGAGTAGTTCGCTGGGGAGCATGATCGATTAAAAATTAAAAATGGGTCTAGGTAAATTATTGTAGGTTGGGTTGAGGCACGAAACCCAATCCTATTTGCCGAGTTCATATCAAATTCGGTTAATTGGATTCAAGAAGCGGGCAAGATGCCCGCACTCCTCGAATTCTTTGATATGACTGGAGTGGGAGCATCTTGCTCCCTGGATTTTTAATTCGGGTATTTCCGCTTCGCGGACATGAATAAGCGGACTTGATATCACTAGGCAACATTAGCAACCTGCAACATCCGCGACTTTTTGGATTGTGGAATTGATGTGGTTAATCCGTGGGAAGCAAAGCGATGAATTTCCCCTCCGTTATTCCCTGTTCCCTATTCCCTATTCCCTCGTCCAAGAATCCAATTTACGCCGTCGGCTAAGTCGGTGGCGATATAATCGGGTTGGGTGTGGTGCTGATAGTCTCCAGAGAGGACTCGCGAACCATAACCGGTTTGGACTAAAATTCCTTGACATCCGGCGTTATGGGCCATGTCTACGTCGGTGGCTTTATCGCCGATGACAAAACTAGAACTGAGGTCTAAGTCATGTTCCCAAGCGGCTGCGACTAACATGCCGGTGTTGGGTTTGCGCCAGGTACTCCATCGGGCAAATTCTGGGTTTATTCCGCCTTCTGGGGGGCTGAGATAGGGGCAGATGAGGAGGGCATCTAATATGGCTTCGGCTTGGGTTTGTAGGAGGTGACAGAGGCGCTGATGGAGGGCATTAACGTGATCCATACTATAGTACGATCGCGCGGGGCCCGATTGATTGGTCACTAGACAACAGAATAGGTTACGGTCGTTTAAGCGTCGCACGGCTTGAGCGACACCGGGAATGAGGTTGAGGTCTTCGACGCGATGGATATAACCGACTTCCTGGTTGAGGACTCCATCGCGGTCTAGAAATACGGCAGGTTGGCTCATGGGATGGCAGGGGGTTTTCATGGGTCTGGGGCAATCCTTAAAAGGAAAGTGAACTTTTCCCGGTAAAATTTAATTTATAAAAATCTGCTCATCTGTAGCATATATCCTAGGTTCGTGCTATTTTCGCATTTCTAGATAAAACTTGATGCGATCGCCGAGTTCATCCACGCTCAAACCTTGCAGCCAGTATTCTACCAGGGCATGACCGAAGGCCCAGGCGTTTTTATCGGGGGTTTCTGGGTTCTCTAACAGTTGGGGCCAGAGGGTCAACAGTTCAAATTTAACTTCTAACTCTGGGTCATTACTCAACAGTAAAAATAAATCGTAGGCCATCTGTAATTTGCCAATCACAACGGGTAACTGTTCGATGGGGATTTGTTCGGCTAGGAGATAGGCGAGGGTGGGGGAACCGGTGGCAAGGGTTGATACAAAGCGGAGGACGGGACTTTTCAAGAGAGCGGTTAACCCTTGGGTGGTGGCCATTTGGAAGGTGTAGCGATCGATGATTTTGGCGGCGGCGAGGGTACGGGCATCGCGATCGCGTAAAAATCGGGCTAATTTCTCCTGTTTCACGGGCCCGATCGCCTCCATCAGTAGGGCGGCAAGTTGCTCGGTATTCCAACCCTGGCGACCCATCTGAGTATCTGCGGTGACCACTGGCAGGAGGCGATCGCACCATTGGCCTAACTGTTGCTGACGATACTCCGTTGCTTCCCGGATCGCCAACTCCTTGGGCCGCTCTCCGAACTGCCAGTCATAGGGGGGCGACCATTCCCGGATCGGGCGCAAGCGGTCAACTTGAGTCACCAAGGTAATCATCGGTAACTCCCCATTCTCTTCCCGCAGTTGCTTCAAAAACTTCACATCCATTTGCAAGGCTGGATCGAGGGCAGGAGTTACCAATAAGACCAAATCGGCCTTAGCACCAAACTCCAACACCTGCTCGGCCAAGTCTGCCCGGTTCACCTGCTCGTAACCGGGAGTATCCCACAGATTTAAGCCCTCCCCATTTGCTCCCTGCCAGTGATAATTCTTAATTTTGTCTGTGCTGGGCAAAACATCGACTTCCGCCTGTTCTGCTTGAAATAAGGTGTTAATCAGACTACTTTTACCGGCTCCTGTCCGTCCGACTAAGAGCAGATTTAGGGGTTGTTGCTCGACCTGTTCCTCTGGAGAGGCTTTGGCAATAATGGCCCGTAGGGTTTCGGTTTTGGCTTTGGGTAGGCTTAATTCGGAAGCCGAAACATTGAGATCGGGGGGGGTGACATTGCCGTAGAGGGCGATCGCCTGACGACAGAGATTCCGCAAAGCCGACTCCCGTAACATTTGACCCAGGTTCACCAATAACTCCTGGGTCGCCTGATTTCCCCATTTGCGCGTCGCTCGTTTGGTTGCTGCTGCGGCAGGATTGAGCAACCATTGGGCCCAACCCCACACCTGTAGCACTTTACGCGCCGAGGGTTCCAGCTTGCGATACATTTCATAGGCTTGATAGGCTTGGCCAACGGTCACCTGATTGAGAACCGGGGAGAGTTGGGTAATAGCCCGTCCCACATCCTCCACCGTGCCTTGAACTAACCCGTAGGCTTGGGGGATATAGATATTCAGCAGGGGATATTGGGCATCCTGTCCATAGGCCTGAGCCACACAGACCACCACCGCTTGACAGCGCTGAAAAAAGGTGGTTTGATCCTCCCAAATGGGGCGATCGCCTTTCGACTCCTTCAGAATCTTCTCCAACTCTGTCTCAATCTGGGCCCCAGTTTCCGCATTGCCAATGGCAGACTGAGTTTCTTCCGTCACCGCGTCCATCTCCGCGCTCACGGCTGCCACTGCTGCTTCGAGCTGTTCTATCATGGGGCGAGTCCACAGCACCAACAACCAGCGCCATCCCAGGAACACCAGGATAAAGACCGCCCAGATCCAACTGATACCCCAAGCATGGATCTGCCACCCGGCCGCGACCAGTAGTAAAATCAGGATGGAGGCGATCGGGGTAATTAAAACAATCCATTGCCACAGCTTAAAGCGCACCATAATCAATTAAAAATTAGAAATTAAAAATTAGAGATCTTTTTCTTTCAGAACCAACAAAGTAATATCATCAAACACTTTATAGTCGCCAATAAAAGATAGCACATCAGAAATGACCGCCTCTTGAATCTCTTGGGCTGAGTGATGCCAATGCTGCTGTATCACCTCACATAATCGTTCTAATCCATATAACTGACCTGCACAATTTTCTGCTTCCGGAATTCCATCGGTATACAGAACCACCCCATCTCCGGGTTCAAGTTTCACCGTCACTTGAGCAATAAAGTCGGCAATATCATCAATTAAACCCACGGTCATCCCCAAATCCATCGTATCAATCGCTTCTAATATTCCATCCGCCCGCACCACTAATACCTCTTCATGTTGTCCACTAATACTTAAATAACTATCCGTATAATTGAGTATAGATAAAGTTAATTGCCGGTCAACTTTCATCCGTTGCACATTTTTATAGAGGGTGCTATTGACCGTATTCAAAAATCGTACCGGATCATTCTCCCGCAGTTCTTTCATAGCTCGGATCACAGTTTGAGCCATCATCATCACCAACCCACTTTCTAACCCATGACCAGTAACATCCCCAATACCAATGGTCGTTACCCCATCTTCGACCAACACATCATAGTAATCTCCCCCCACTTCATCAGCAGCAGCCATGTATCCCGCCATATCTAAGGTGGGAATGGCCCGCAGTTCTTCCGGTCTCGGTAATATCATTTCTTGCACTCTGCGGGCAATATCTAATTCCGCCCCCAAACGCAAATTTTCCGCTTTCAGTCTTTCATTCAGTTGAGTAATTTCCTCATTCGCTCTTGCCAATTGAGCCGTCCGTCGGGCTACCGTATCCTCTAGAGTTTGATAAAATCGAGCATTATTAATCGAAATCGCCGCTTGAGTTGTCAGCAGATTTAGCACCTTCATTCGATCGGCTGTAAATGCGTCTGAAGTGAGATGATTTTCTAGGTAAAGAATACCAATCAATTGACCTTGGTTCAGGATCGGAGAACAGACCAAGCTTTGGGTTGGCTGCTGCAATAAGTATGAGTCACTGCTAAACGAGTGAACTTCTGATAAGTTATTGATCAACACAACTTCTTCCGTTCGTTTTACCCAGTTAATCAAACTTTGGGGTAAACTATTCACCTGCTCAAGAGGGACAATAGACAGATTACAATTACCCTGAAGGTACTGAGCCATAATTTCCCAAGTTCCCGTATTATTTAAGATTAAAACCCCTTGAGTCGCCCCTGCATTTTCAATCAGAATATGCATGAACTTAGAGAGTAAACTATTCAGAGAAATTTCTTCCGATAGCACTTGAGACGCTTTGATGACACTGGTGAGATCTAAGGCATTTGAGCTGCCTGTAGATGTACTCGTCAGAGTTTTGCCTTTAGAAGCTTGGCTTGATCGATTAAGAATGGGAGCCAAAAGTTGGGGATATTGGGCTTCGAGGTAGTCCGTTTTAGCTTTGGCTCCCCATTGTGCATACCCATAGTAAGCTTCTTGCATGTAACCGGCTGCTACTTTTTCTTTGCCCCAGTTTAAGTAAAATTTAGCTGCAAGTTCATTACTCAGGGCTTCTTCGTGGAGAAATCCATTTTCTTTGGCTCCAGTAATGGCGCGATCGTAGAATTCTGCTGCTTCAAATAAATTCCCTAAAACTCGATGCTTTTCTGCCTCAATCAGATCGCATTTATGCTGAAAATTCATCGGAGCAAAGCCAGCCCACATTTGTAGCTTCCGTCGATCATCTTCCAGAATTTTCCACTGCTTTTCTGTTAAACTTTCCTGAGATAACAAGACTAAACTGTAATAAAATACATGCTCAGACACATAAGTAGTAGAAAGGGCTGCTCCTCTATTTTTCCAACCTTTTTCGCCAACTTCTAGGGCCCTATGATAATCTTCAAAGTAATAAAAAAGACGGCTTTGCGCCTGATAAAAACAGTAGGCTAGATGACTATTGTTTTTTTCCCACTCTTGCAGATAAGATTGACGATCGAATATAGGGCCTTCCAGAACTTCTGGATATTCCGTTTCTCCCAAAAGATTAGCAATAATCTGTCGATACAGGATGAAGAAACTTTGATGAAAATCATATTTTGCTTTGACAATAGCAGGACAATACTGTTCATGAAGTTTGCGTACTTCTTGCAGAAAACCACCCGTAAAATAGAAATAGTTAGAACGGCCCAGGGCACCATAAAAGGCAAATTCTAGATCCCCTGTTTCAAAGCCACTTTTAATGACTTCAATAAAATCATCAACCGCATTTTTAAGTGGTTCTTTCCAAGGTCGAATAAACATATTAAACATATTTCTACTCTTGGTTTCAAATTCCCGCCAATTAAATTTTTCAATTACCTTTAAGGAGAGTATTCCAAATGCATATCCCGCTTCAATTTCATCATACACTCCACACAGCACGCTCCCATGCCAAGCGTAAAAAGTTACTGCATCTTCCGACTGTCCATAGTTGATCAGGTATCGAATGCCATGAAAAGCGATCAAGGGATAGAGATTGGGTTGAGAAATATAAGCCGCAGATGCTGTATTCGTAAGAATCTTGATTGCAGTTAGTTTTTCTTCATCCTCAAGCAATGGCAGATTTTCTAAATTGGCAATTTCTTCTATGGGTAATTCAACTTCCTTACGGAGCAACTCAACATCAGCCTTGATCTCTTCTGGATCGGATGGTAAATTAATTCCTAGAGGAATTAGGGCTTGTCGAGCAAGATCAATGGCTTCATACATTTTATTCTCATTGATTTCAAATAAGATTTCAAAGGCATTAATTTTTGCGCGATCTACAACTCTTTTAACTTGCGGCAATGTTTTTGTACATAAGCTTCTAGCCGCATCTAAATTATAATTCAGATGTTCGCTTTCAATGGTTGATATTGCCAAGGAAAACATCAGATCGTAGTTCGTTTCCCAAGCTGATTCATCTAGAAATTTTTGACCTTCATAACAATAATTGCGGCTGGCTTCGTAAGCCACTGATAATTTTGCTTTTTTACTCGCTTGTAAATTGAGTCTGGCAATTTCTTCTCGCTCATTTGGGTCGCTAATTAAATCTCGCGCTTCATTGAGATGATTGACAATGTTAAAAAATTGATCTTCTTTTTCTTCTTCACTTAAATTGTTCAAGAGTTGACGACCAATTTTTAGATGAATTTCCTGTTTTTTATCTTCAGGAATCAGAGAATACGCAGCTTGTTGAACTCGGTCATGTAAGAAACGATAGCCTACTAAAAAAAAAGATTTTGTTGGGTTTTCTTCTGTCGTTGATTTTTGGAAAAATTTGTAGCTTTCATTCGTTGGTAACACCAAACCTTCTTGCAAAGCAATCCACAAATGATCCGCTACTTCTTCTTTGGTTTGTTCGCAGACTACAGATAAATTATCTAAATTAAATTGGTTGCCAATACAAGCTGCTAGTTTTAAGGTGTCTTGTGTTTCTTGCGGGAATTTCTGCAAGCGTCTCGCCAGAAAAATCACTACATCATCTGGTAATGCACGATTATAAATTTCGCTTATATTCCAAGTCCAATCGCCTGATTTTTCATCGAAGTCAATTAGATTTTCATTATATAGTCCTTTGATAAATTGAGTGGTAAAAAATGGATTACCTTGAGCATTCTGGTACACTAAATCAGTTAAGGGTTGTACTTTGTCTAAAGGGTCGTTGAGGGTATCGGCAATCAGTTGATTGATATAATCAGAGGCTAAGGGTTCTAGGGTGATTGTAGAGATTACGGCTTTTTCTTGTTCTATTTGCTCTAATTGTAACATCAAAGGATGAGAAGGAAAAACTTCATTATCCCGATAGGCTCCTAGGATTAATAAATATCCGGTTTTTGAATCTTCCATTAATAGTTTTAAAAGATTTAAGGAGGCGGAGTCTGCCCATTGTAAATCATCTAAGAATATGACTAGAGGATGGTCTTGATGGGTAAAGACATGGACAAATTTTTCAAATACAAAGTTAAATCGATTTTTGGCGGCGTTGCCTTCGAGTTCTGGAGCGGGGGGTTGGGGGCCGACAATTTTTTCTAATTCGGGAACGACTTCGATCGCGACGGCGGCATTTTCACCTAATGCTTGCAGGATTTTCTGTTTCCAGTTCTCTAATTCTTCATCGGATTCCCCTAAAAGTTGCCCCATGAGTTCTCTGAAGGCTTGGACAAAGGCGGAAAAGGGAATGTTGCGATTGAATTGGTCATATTTGCCTTTGATGAAGTAGCCTCTTTTTTTGACGATGGGTTTGTGGACTTCGTTGACGACTGCGGTTTTGCCGATGCCGGAAAATCCGGCGACTAGCATCATTTCGGTGTTGCCTTGTGCTACGCGGTTAAAGGCTTGCAGGAGGGTTTGCACTTGGGCTTCTCTGCCGTAGAGTTTTTCGGGGATAATGAAGCGATCGCTCCTATCTTCTTTTCCCAGAGCAAATAAAACCAGTTCTCCCGTGGTTTCTAGCTGCTCTAGGCATCTCTCTAAGTCATGTTTTAAGCCCAAGGCGCTTTGATAGCGGTCTTCTGCATTTTTGCTCATCAGCTTCAAGACGATCGCTTGCAGTACCACCGGCACGTCACTTTCTGGGGGAAATCCGGCGGTTTGGGCAATATGTTTATGCACTAATTCGATGGGGTCATCACTGATAAAGGGGAGTTGACGGGTGAGCAGTTCATAGAGGGTGACTCCGAGGGAATAGAAGTCGGTGCGGTAGTCAATTCCCCGGTTCATGCGTCCGGTTTGTTCTGGGGATATGTAAGATAAACTGCCTTCGAGGAGGTTGGGACTGAGCAGTTGTTGTTGTTCTTTGGGAAGCTGACTGGAAATACTGAAATCAATCAGTTTAATCTGATGAGTTTCTGGGTGAACGATCAGGTTGGCAGGTTTAATATCTTTGTGAATAATTCTTTGTTGGCTTAAATAATGCAGGGCTTCTGTCAGTTGAATGCTCAGAGTGAGAACGTCTTTGGGTGATGAGTGGAATGAGTGCCAATATTCAGAAAGAGCGATCGCCCCAGAATCGGGCAGAATCAGAGCATAGCCATTGCCGTAGCGCTCTAATGCCACGGGTTGCAAAATGTGGGGATGTTCTAGCTCGCGAGCGATGACATACTGGTTACGGAACTGCACCAACTCATTAAAGCTGGGGTTGCGATTGTGTAACACTTTAATGATGACTGGCTGGCGATCGCTCTTTCGGACTCCACGATAGACTAGAGTGTGACTACCATCATAGACCAGCTCATCTGCTTGATAACCCGCTAAATTCAGCATAATTGTCACTCCAGAATCGAGTATCTTTTAACCCTTAATCGAGCCTAACGTATTCTTCCAGGCTAATTCCTTGCGTAGGATTTCCAGCGCTCGGCGATCGCCTCCTGAAAATAGATTTTGCTCAATGAGTTCCCCAATCACTTGTTGCACCAACTGAGATGCAAACATGCCCCCACTCCGCAACACATGGGCATAGTAGCCTAAATGGGGACGACCTTGGGCATTTAAGTGAAACTGATGAATTTCTTCGGGACTCATCTTCAAGACGGGGGTATTGACGGGAACAACTACCCTAGGGATACCTTGCGCTCCGTAGAGGCGATCGCCGACTTGCGTCAATTCCCCAATTAAAATTGTACCCAGTAACACCCGTGTTTCTACAATGAGATCTGGTGTAAAAAAGGGATCTGGATCGTTGGATAACCGAGGCCCGGTATTGAGAAACTGGGGATTAAACAACTGGGAATTATAAACTAAACCGACTGCCCAATGGCGATCGCCCAGATCTTCCAATTTCACAAAACAACCAAACCCATAATCCTCTGGTGCTGGTGGATGTAAGAACTCACCCTTGGCATCTAGTTGCACCACATAATCACAATGGGAATTCGATTTAACGACTTTACCTAAACGCATGATCGATTAAAAATTAAAAATTAAAAATTAAAAATGATTGTATACCAAATTTCCCACTTCTCTACTCGCAACTTTCCACTTAGAGCCTATTGGTAATGTAACAGAACGTTACTTAAAAGCCAATCGATATTAAGATTTATCACAATTTTCTGCCCATTTGCATAAAATCACCCTGATTTTTCAGAGAGATCTATAGAAGATCTCAAATTCGGGATGAATGAACACCAAACAACTGCTACGGGTTGCAGATGCCCAGCTTTATCGCGAAACCCAAAAACACCTGACGGATATCGAGCGACAGGTGCTAAGGGCCTGCCTAGAGGGAATCTCTTATAAACAAATGAGTCAAGAAATACCAAAAAGTCAGGAGCAACTGAGGAGGGTTGGCGCTCGTTTGTGGAACAAGTTATCCCCCATATTTGGGGAAGAGATTCATAAACATAACATTCGCGGCGCTCTAGAACGTTACCTGGAAGATCGGGAGGCTGAGGATAGTTCCTGAGAGAATTTTAAGCTTTTGTGAAGTTGCACAGAACGCTACAAAACGCTACTTAATGCTACTTACAAACAAAGCATAGAAGATTACTATAGATATGGGGCATGTATGGAACTCTATGACTCAATACTTGAGGAGAACTAAGTCGGGCTGGATGACCATTACCCCTATCCTGATTCAGATTCTGGAAACCCCGATGTGAGTTTCGCCGAAATTCTGAATTTCCGCTCCTAACTCTGTTCGCAAAACTTTCTCAAGGTTTTGTGGAACTTTTAACCTTAAGGATCTTAGAAAATGATGAACCTACCTTTATCCAATTTGTTTCGTACTGGCGCACAACTGTTGAGCGTTGTGTCGCTGACTGCCTTGAGTATCGCCCTGCCCCAACCCAGTCAGGCCCAAAGCGCCCGATTTTACTGCGGAACGAGCCAGGGTTCGCCAGCTACTCTCGCCAACACTCCACGAGGTGTCGTTCCTGTGATTGTTTGGCAATCTCCTTATTTTGAAGCTTCCGGTTATTCCCCCCAAAGACGCTGCCAGGAGGTGTCCTCTCGGTTCCAGACATTTTACAGCAAGGGATCTCTAGAGTATCTGACGACAGGTATCGTGAATGGTTATCCGGTCATTTGTGTTAGTCAAACTAATGGAGGCAGTTGTGCAGATACGGAGGTCTTATTTACTCTCAAACAAGGAGACGATGCTAACCGTGTCTTACAACAAATGTTTGATGTTCGCTCTGGTGCTTCGGGGCCGTTGTATCAGAGTACAGGCCGCCGCCCCACTAAACTCTATATTGATATGGAGAATTATCTGAATACAGCGCCCGTTGAAAGTGGGTCTTCTCCTAGCGTAGCTCCAAGCCAACCCCAGCCAGCTCCCAATCCTGCTCCAGCCAATAATCCAGGTTCGGGTTCGGGTGGCTCGGTTTGGTAAATCCTTGATGACTAAGCCTGTTGTAGCATTACTGGCTTGTGGGATGTGCGGCTTGGTATGGCATTACGGGCCGCTAGAACCTGTGTTGGACGATCGCCCCTTAACCACTGTTCCCATCTCATGGCACTACGGGCCCCTACAGCCCCAGTTAGACGATCGCCCATCCTGGACAACTGTACCCACTACTCCGGTTTCCCCAGCCAAATCTCCCCAGGAACTGCGCCAAATTGCTAGGGCGATCGCCGTTAAAGTCATCGCTGGAACCAGTCATGGTTCGGGGATTATTCTCGGCCGAGAAGGAGAAACCTATCAAGTAGTGACCAACCGTCATGTGTTGACGGCCTCGGATACCTACAAGATTCAAACCTCTGATGGTCAGGTCTATGCAGCCATTCAGGTCACTGCTATTGATTTCCGGGGCAAGGATCTGGCCTTGTTGACATTTAGGAGCGATCGCCCCTATACCCTTGCTTCTATTGCAGAAGTTTCTTCTGTCGTAAAGAGCGAAGTGTTTGCAGCAGGATTTCCCCTCCAATCTCCCCCTGATGCGGCTGAGGATGGATTTGTCTTTAACCAAGGAACCCTCCAATGGCTCCTAGAGCAACCCTTAGCCGATGGCTATCAGATGGGTTACGACAACGACATTCGTAAAGGAATGAGCGGGGGGCCTCTCTTAAACAACCGAGGTGAAGTCATTGGCATTAATGGAATGCACGCCTATCCCCTCTGGGGAAATCCCTATATCTATGCTGATGGCAGCCAACCCGATCCTCTCTTGCGGGAAACCCTGATCGCCCTCAGTTGGGCCATTCCCATTGGCCTATTTCAAAGTTTGAGTAGTTTCGAGGTTTTGTCCCAAGAGTCTGGGGAGGTTCATCCCATGCCCCCAGTTCCTCCATCTCATTCAGAACTCGTGTGGTGAGCAGACCCAAAGAACACTCTGTTTCGTGTCGAATCAAATATGAGGTACATCTAAAATGAATAGAAATTATCTATCTGCGGCTTTAGCAGGAACGGCGATCGTCAGCACAATCGTCATGACGCAAACTCAACCCACTTTTGCCCTCACTGGAGTCGAAATCAACAACATTGCCCGCGAAGTCACCGTTCTTATTAAAGATCCTGAAGGAGAAGGCCATGGCTCTGGAGTCATTATCGCCAAAGAAGGCAACACCTATTACGTTCTTACCGCCAATCATGTCGTCAGTTATGAAACCCAGTACAATCTCGTTACCGGAGATAAGCAAGGTTACGCGATCGACTACAGTAAAATCCAACGGTTGAATGGCGTAGACTTGGCTATTGTTCCCTTCACCAGTGACAAAGACTATCGCATTGCCAAATTAGCCAACACCAATACCGTTCAACAAGGACAATCCGTTTTCATTTCCGGTTGGCCAGCTACCAGTCAATCCATTCAAGAAGTGACTCGCCAATTTACGAGCGGTATTGTCTCCAGCCTACTGGAACAACCTCGTAGTGATGGATATGCTTTAGTCTACGATTCAGTCACCCGACGTGGTATGAGTGGCGGCCCAGTTTTTGATTCTGAGGGGCGCGTTATTGCCATTCATGGTTTAGGAGATGCAGAAACGCGAGATCAAGTTCAATCTGTTTCTCCCAATGCTCCAGGAATCGAATCCGTTGCCGATCTCATCGGGTCAGGATTTAACTTAGGCATTCCCATCACTATCTATTTGCAAACCGCTCCTGGGTCAAACATTTTTCTCACCGTACAAGTCGAAAACACCCCCGTGCAACAAGCCGTGGTTGACTATACACCGCCCGCGCAACCTGACCCACGGGATACCATGAACATTAACCAAGTCTTCTCCAACATTAATGAAGGTTTAAACACCATCAATCGAGGGGTTGACACCTTCCGTAGAGTTTGCGGATTCTTTGGCTGTCGATGATAGCACTTTTGGCGATCGGTGAACTACGTTTTGATCTTCCTATCCCCTCTTACAGCATTTTGCGCTCCTTCAAGGGAAATTTTGATCCCCCCAACCCCCCTTAAAAAAGGGGGCAGTAAAAGTCCCCCTTTTTAAGGGGGATTTAGGGGGATCGAGAGGGACTAAATATCAGAACCAAATACTGTAAACCTTCCTTCTGTAGGTTGGGTTGAACAACGTGAAACCCAACTAACGACTGAATCCATTCAGAGGCAAAATAATGATGCGTTGGATTAAATTTAGCCTAATTGCAGCCATGAGTATCTGTGCAGTAATTGGAGAATCTTTTCTTCCTCTATCTTCCGCTACTGCCGAATACGATCTGTTCCGCAACCCCAATGTTTCTCCCTCAGCGCCCTCTCGTCCTCCTGCTCCCAGATCCAATCCTCCAGTTTCCACAGGGCCCATACGAGGGCGATTCAAAATTGTTCACGTGCAAATCAAAAAGGAATATTTACAGCAACTGAACATTAGGCTGCAAGATTCTGGGGCGCTGAATTACATGCAAAATAACTTAAATAACTTAAATCTAAATTTACCGGCTGATGTCCCCGTTATTTTTGGCGAATGTGGAGAAGCCAATGCTTTCTATAGTCCCAGTAAACGACAAATTATCATGTGTATCGATCTGGTACATGCCTTTGTTGTGCGTTTTCATGAAGATGACCCAGATGCATCGCTTAAGGAACTACTAGATGTGGCATTTAACGTCACCTCTTTTGTCGTTCTTCATGAAATGGGACACGCTATTATCGATATTTTTGATATTCCCGTTACTGGAAGAGAAGAAGATGCGGTAGATGAAATGGCTGCAATTTTACTCTTAGAACAAGGAAATGCTAAGTCAGAACAAACTGTTTTACAAGCCGCCATTTCTTTCCTTCTTGCCGCAGAAAAAAATGAGAACATCAGAAATCTACCCTATTGGGGCGAACATTCTCTAGATCAACAGCGATTTTTCAGCTTACTCTGTTTAGTCTATGGTAGCAACCCGGACAAATATTCTCATTTAGTAGAACGTAACATTTTGCCAGAGAGCAGAGCCAAGAGATGTCCAAGCGAATATACTCAAAAACTAAGCAGTTGGAACCGCCTGCTGGCTCCTCATATTAACAATAATCCAGTGGTTGCAGGGAATCAGCCTCAACCTCAAACTTCTTATCAACCCGATCCCGGTTTGTTATGGTAATTAACCCCAAAAAACGTAGGTTGGGTTGAACGCAATGAAACCCAACAATCCACACCAAAAATGTTGGGTTACGCTGTTGCTAATCCAACCTAAACCAGAGAGTAGCAAGAAAAAGCCATCAATTACGAGGTGAGTTATGCGTCTAATCAAATATTTGTGGTTTGCCTTAATCAGTTTCGTTTTAGTCCTTGGTAGCGCCTGGATAAAGCGAAGTATTGCTGTTGCTTTATGTGGCATTCTAGGGTTTAACTCTAATGCCTGTTTTTGGGCAGAACAAAACCGAGCAGTTGCCATTCAACCCCCAGCGTATAATCTTGCTCAAGGCATTGATATTTTTCGCAATGATGGTGAAGCACCACCCCCACAATCTGGCGGTACTGATATTTTCCGCAACGATGGAGGAAGTTCTCCACCTCCCCCCGCACCCTCTGCTCCTGGAGGTATTGATATTTTCAGGAATCCGGATGTGAATCAACCGAATTCACCCATTCCTCAACCGGAAATACCTAATACTCCTCAATCTCAAGTTCAAGAAGAGAGTTTAGCTGGTATCTGGCTATATGCCATTTACGATCAGCCATTAGCTAATGAACCTGTTCTTATCACATCTATCAGAATTAATGAAGCTGTAGATAGAGAAACTGAAGAATTAGAATATTCGATACAAATATGTGATGCTGAATGCGATCGAATTGTTCAAAATTATGATTTTTATCCTAAAACCAGAACTCCTCACGAACAATCAGCTTTTGCTCGTTACCAAGATTTAACACTGCAAACTGTTGATAGTTTAGATGGACAGCAAATGTGGGGAGAACTCAATGATACAAGTACTGGGGAATATTTATATTTTACAATGTTAAGAATTGTTCCTGTTTCTTCACAATTTGGTAAATCTTTAAAGGTTAATCCTATCGGAGGTTCAGGAAATTTTCCTATTCCAGGAGGTAATCCTGGATCAAATAATATTAACAATAAGCCAACCACTCAAAATCCTAACTTAACTAATTTCACGAAAAATACCAAAAATGTAGATCGATTTGATAGATTTGTGAGTACTACTGATGTTGCATCTGGCAGTCAAAAAGTTCAAGCCATAAATAGAGTTGAAGCAGTTGATAATAATTCCGTTAAAAATTGGTTGCGATCAAAAGTAAGAAAAATTTCGGATTTTGGTAAATCTTTTTTTTGCAAGAGCAACTCCAAATGTATTAGAGGTAAAATACCGTCAATTTCATCTCGTTCAGTTGGGTCTGCTTTACGGGGAAGTAGAGTTTTAAGAGTCGCCTTGAAAGGAGCTAGATTAGGATTAAGAGTAGCTGGGAAATTAGCGATTCCTCTACTGATCCTAGATTTAGCATTGACTGCCTATGAATTCTGTCTTGCGAACCCCGATACTTGCAAGCGGATAGGAGAGAATATTGCACAGGGGTTGGAACGCTTTGGAAATCTACTCAAAGGTTCCAGTTATGGAGATCCTCATTTGGTTACCTTTGATGGGTTCCGATATAGCTTCCAAACGGTGGGAGAATTTATCTTAGCTAAATCTGTGGGGGGAGACTTTGAGGTGCAAACCCGTCAGGGAGCGATACCGGGACGCGATGTGTCTCTGAATACGGGAGCAGCAATGAAGATAGGGCGCGATCGCATCGCATTTTATAGTAAATTCTTCCCAGACTCGGATACCAGTACCCCCCTGCGCGTCAACGGTAGGCCCACCAGAATCTCCGGTAACTCCCTCTCCTTACCCGGTGGAGGCGCAATTTATAAACAGGGAGGTCGAAATTATCTCGTCAAATGGCCCTCTGGAGAAGAAGTCGCCATCCGCTTCATTCAAATGTCCGGTTCTGAATATATGAACGTCACTCCCCATGTTCTCAGTTCGCCTCCCGGTCAATTTACCGGACTCTTAGGCAACTTAAACGGCAATCCTGGTGACGACTTACGAACCCGAAGCGGTAATGTGCTTCCCTCCAAATCCAGTTACGGACAAGTGCGAGATGTGGTCACTCGAATCGTTCCCATTCCCGGTGCTATTCCTGTTCGTCGCATTGAAAATGCAGTCTTCAATCAACTCTATAAAAACTTTGGCAATAGCTGGCGCATTAGTCAAAGCGAATCCCTCTTTGATTATGCCCCCGGTCAAACCACGGAAACCTTCACCGATAAGAGCTTCCCCAGACGCTATAAAACCATGGATATGCTCTCGGCCCAACAAATCCGAGAAGCCGAACAAACCTGTTTAGAAGCAGGAGTTGAACCGGACTTATTGGAAGGCTGTATCTTCGATGTTGGCTTTACGGGCGACCGAAGCTTTGCTCAAGCTGCCGCCAGCGCCTTAAATATCATCGACCAACTCAATGATATTGTCCCTGGTGGCGTGCCCATTCCCCGACCGAGATTACCGATTCCGATTCCCGGTTTACCGTTTTAATCGCGCTCAACCCAACTTAACTCCGCTCTGGGTTGAGTTGGGTTTGACTGCGTTCAAACTAACTTACAAACCTCTCAACTTTATTGAATGCGAATCGCGAGGTAAATTATGCGTTGGATTAAATTTATAATCATTACCGTCTTCAGTTCTATCCTACTCGTTATCACTTCAGCTCTATTTAAGAAGTTTGTAGCAATTTATCTGTGCGGAATTCTGGGAATAAACACCAATCTCTGTCTCTGGCTAGATAGTCAGAAAGTTATAGCACTTGAACCAATACCTCAATTGTCTTTAACAGCATATAAACAATCTCAAAAATCAATTTGGATTCTAGAATTTCCTGGTTTTGAATGGTCAAATAGGACATGCAAATCCAGTAACATGGTGCAAATCGAGATGGTTTTGAATGGTTCTTCTTTTAGTGGACAAACCCAACGAACAGAAAATAATAGACCAAGAACTGTTGCTGTAGTTAATGGTGTAATGAGCGGTACTAATGTACAGTTAACAATTACATCTCCTTTAGATGGAGAGATTGTAGTCTTGAATGGTTCCTTAAATCAACAAGGTCAATTTTCTGGAACTGCAACTTACAGCAATGGTGCTGGGCGTTGTAGAGGACGTTCTTCACAATTCAAGTTAGTCCAAAGATCGGGCACTCCTATTCAACCACAACCGCAAAATATCGATAAACAAAATTTCCGAAAATCTGATGAACAAGCAGCAGCAGAATTAGCAGCACTGCGACAACAGGGACAGCGTGAAGGTTGGACATTTAATCTGGGTGATAGTTTAGCCTTTAGAATTCTTCTCGAAGTGCTGGCTGGTACTCGAATTCCCGATAATTTTAGTCCCATAATCATCGACATTGCCAGAATTTTAGCCCTATTAATTCAACAAGCCTCGCAAAATAATCCCACACCTGCGCCACCCGCTCCTACACCTCCTGCTCCTCAACCGAGACCTCAACCCAATCCCAATCAAAATCAATTACCCAGCCGTTTTGATGCTCGTGAATGGAATGTTGTTCCTAGGGTTAGACACCAAGGAGGTTGCGGAAGTTGTTGGGCATTTGCAGGCATCAGTTCTCACGAAATCGCCTACAGTTCCCGCTACCAATACCCCAGTAATAGCTTGAATCTGAGCGAACAACAACTGCTCTCTTGTAATCCTCAAGGCTATAGTTGTGAGGGTGGATTTGTCACTGAAGATGACTCCCATTATCGCTATCAATCTGGGGTAGTCACTGAACAAGTTTATCCTTATGAAGAAGAAAAAACTCCCTGTCGAAGATTAAGTCCACCAAGGTCTGGAAATATTTACAATATTAGAGCCTTTGACTTTATCCTTAGCCTCAGAGACAATCCAGGAAGTCAACCGAATATCACCAAAATTAAACAAGGGATTTATACTTCCGGCAGTGTTTGGGTAGGAATGGCAACCAATGAAGCCTTTCAAGCGTATCAAGGTGGAGTCTTTAATGCTTGCTCAACTTCCAAACCCGATCATGCTGTTAACCTCATTGGTTGGGATGATGCAGGAGGTTACTGGATTGCTCGTAATTCTTGGGGCGATGATTGGGGAGAAAACGGCTATTTCCGCATCAAGTATGGCTGTAGTCAAATTGGAGCGAGTGCCGCTATTCCTAGACTACCCGAACTCCAATCTTGTAACAACGGCAATTGTCGGGGTAGAGCAGCAGTTCCTCCCCCTTGGTTAAAAGGTTCTTCAGCTCCAGTTGCTCCACCTCCCGTTCAACCTGCTCCCGTTTCACCCCCTCCAGCGCAGCAACCCGCTCCTCCCTCTAACGAACCATCTCCAGGATGGTTATGGTAAGTCCAGCCGGAAATCTAGAGCTGTTCTCACTCAGTACAGCGTGAATTCATATCCAATTTGTCCATCCCTTTTCAATTGAGTATTTAGGAGTCCATCACATGGTTACCTCATCATCCCCTTTAGATAATTTACATGACACCATTAAAGGATATTTGCCTGATGCTACTGAGGATCAGATCAAACGTTTTGCCCATCAATTTCAGCGACTGCAAGAGCTTGAGAAATATTTTTCACAATATCCAGAGGATCTAGAAAGATGGAAAGATAAATCCGGTTTCCCCATCAACGAATTCGCTCGTGCAATCAAAGCCCTCGATTATCAGCGACCCTATCGAATTGCGATGATTGGTCTCACTGGTGCAGGCAAAAGTACGCTATTGAATGCTTTGCTGGGAAGATCTTTGGTGTTGATGAAAGATATTGGCAAACCGGCAACTGGAGCTGCTCTGGAAATTTTTCTAGATGTATCCCAAAGAGGCATTGAGAAAGCCGATGTCAGTTATCGAAAGGAGTCAAATATCCGGGAACTCATTAAGGATTTTGTTGAACGTTATCAGCTTGATGCTTCCGGACTCACTGGTAATTTAGATGCAGGTTTTGCCACGGCTCTTCGTCAATTACAACCTCAGAATTCATTGACGGAACGGGAACGCCGAGAATTTGAAGAATTACGAAATACGCTGGCTGATATCGTTATTCAGTCCGCCAATAATGGCAATCATAGTCTTCGTACAGAGTTTTTTCTATCTAACTCAACCGATGTGCAAGAACTGATGAATTTAATTGATGAGAATAGCCAGCTCAATAGCGAGAATAATCCTCAACGCCGCATTGGTTTAGTAAAATCTGTCACTTATCATATTAAGCCTCACAGCAACCTCAATGGATTGGCCACACTGCACCTTCCTGGAAATGTCTGCTTGGTCGATCTGCCTGGACTTGATGGTACTCCTCTCCATGACATTATCATCAGTGAGGGGATTAAAGATGCTGATGCCGTTGTCTTTATTTTGCGTCCCCCACGCATCCTCGGTCGAGGAGATGCTTATCTGCTGAATCGGGTACGCAAATATATCAGTCTTGAGGGTAGTAGTGAATCGGGCGATCGCATCTTCTTGGTCTTGAACGCTAGAGATAGCATTATGGTCGATGACAGACGGACACCAGATAACCTGCCAAGGGATATGCAGGATTTGATGGATTTGCTTGTGCCCAATTATGCTAGATATTTTAGCGATCGCGGTGGCGAGTATCCTTACTTTTTGACTTCTGCTTGGGCAGCATATGCTGCTCAGAAGCAACTGAATGGAGAACCTATCAAGGATATTCAAACCTATGAGTCAGTTAAACTCAAGCTGGGGGTTCAGGGAAGAGGCGATCGCGAAGTCCTAGAAGCCAGCCAAGTTCCCAAGTTGGCAGAAGAATTGACTAAATTTGCCCGCGAGCATCGCATTGAGGGACAAATTCGCGATGGTAAATCTGCTGTTGATAGTATCATTGAATGGCTGATTGACAGTTTCAAAAAAGACAGTCAAATTCGGGATCGTAGAGGCACATCATACTTAACGGAAAAACGAGAAGAAATCATCAAAAAAAGGCAAAAAGAGCAGGAGAGATTAGTTAAGCAAATCCGAGAAAGTCAAGAGAGTCGATTGGAGAATTTACGCAGTCAACTGGCAAAAATAGCTCAGTCGATCTGCGATCGCTGCGATCGGGCCATTCAAGAGAAGATGCCTGAACTGTGGAAAACCAGTTTTCTCGATGTAGAAGACCGTCTTGGTCGTCAAAACATTGCCAAACTCGGTTACGAATGTATACTGACTGAAACTCAAATTAACCTTTGGTATGAACTAACTCATGAAGTTCCAGATATGGCCAAGAAGTTGGTTCGAGCGTACACCGATCAGATCGCAACTTCCCAGATAGCTGAAAAAATTGCTCGCGGTTGCTACAACTATGTAGACGTTTCTCTACTCCACTCAACAATCCAAGAAAAAATAGACGAAAACATGCACCGCAACCTACCTGAAATAGCCCGTCGTATTGCCATAACTCAAATGACCGATCCCGCGCTTTATTTTACAGCTATGGATGCTAACGGTCACCCTGAGAAAAAGCAGCTTTTCGATCGTCTTGCTCAAATCCCACGTCAGCCAGAAGTAAGTAGTCAAAATTTCACTGCATTTATTACAGAAATCCGAAAAATATATGAAAAATTTGTGTCTCCATATTGCATTGTAGGCCTTTTGAATGTCTATCGATATGAAATGATTGTGATCGAAGATTCGTTACTAGACTACATTAAACAGATGTTTCACAAAATCCGTTATTCAAACGATCCGATTTTGAACGCAGCAATCAACGAAAGTCTCAGCGACGATCCTAACTGGAAACGTCTTGAGTTAATCCAACAAAAACTGGCTATCCTCGAAACGATCAAATCCTAATCAACTCAGCCCTTCCCAAAAGGGCACAGTTAATTTTTGACAATAATTCACTCAGGATATTTTATGAATACTAACAACCCATTCTCGCAATTACGAACCAGTTTAAAACAATGGTTAGATCGACAAACTTCACCAACTGATATACGCATAGGGCTTTGGGGAACTGTTGGCTCTGGAAAGACAACTTATTTGGCAATGCTTTACGATGCCCTAGAGGATTCAGAAGAATTGAGAGTTGAGGCAGGGGACGATCGCGCTGATGAGTTTATAAATGAACACATCAGTACAATTGATGGTGGAAACTTCCCACCTCCCACCGAAATAGCAAAAGGGAAGCAGCTAGATATTTTTACTTATATCCTAAGACCCGAAGGAGGAACAAGGTCTATCGAACTAAACTTTATTGACGCTCCTGGCAAGTTTTACGAAGACTTCCGTGGCAATACAGATCAAAAAGTCCAGATAGTTGAAGGCCAAGAAAATCAGGAGACATTAGGAGATATCGTAGACTATTTACGCAGTTGTGATGGCATTATTTTCTTACTCGATCCAATCCGCAGTAAAGAAGACGGTGAGTCCTACAAGACTTTGGTATTAAGATTATTTCGAGAGTTTCAAAGGCGATCTAGACAACAGGGCACAGACACCAAATTACAACAGTATATGGTATTCTGTGTAACAAAGTGCGCCAAAAAAGAGATATGGACTCAAGGAAAGAAATCAGCAGATTTAGCCAAAGAAGTCATGGGTGGGAAATTATTTAGAAGACTAAGAACTAACTATTGTCTTCCAGGTCGCTATGAATTCTTTTCTGTAGCATCTATCGGTCTTTGTCAAGATAAAGATGGCCATTGGAAAGAAGCTGTAATTTATCCAGACATCCCAGATAGCTCAAGCACATCAAAACCTCAAGCTCCTCAACCCTATCAACAGGGTTACGATCCTGATGCTCCATTTGGAAGACCTAACCCTCCTGATGACGACTGGGCAGATTTAAATAAGACATCAAGGAATGCAGAACCACCTCAGATACCTGTCCCGACTATTAATACAGAGGTGGAACATGAACCCATTAATGTGATCGAACCCATTCAGTGGTTAATTCAAAGCATTCAAAAAAAACCACCATCTCGGCTATAAGCTAAATACAAGCGATCGCTGATGGCTGGAGCATTTAAAAACAGATCGCATCCACATTACAAAAAACCTGTTGACCTATGTACTCACAGTTTATTTACGGAAAATTTGTTGGCAGCAGAAGTTCTGAGTATCAGCTTGTTGCTCGCAGTCCTGATTTGACTAATGAAGCTGACTTAAACACGATGGCCGAGAGAACCCATCGCTTTTGGGGATCGACACCACCAGAGAGAGAGGTGAAAGCAGTTGGAATCTTTTTGCACAATCAGAATCTGGTATTAGTCAAAGCTGAAACTGCTGTAGACGATCGCGGTCAGTTTGCTGTCAATGGAGTTAGAGGATTTAATCAGCACCGCTATGTTTTTATCCCGATCGCATCCATATCAGCGCTACAAGGCCGGACATTTAGACTACTTGTTTGGATATTGAAACAACCCATCCCTCTACTGGTAGAGTTTAATGCTCATTTAGAACCTTTATCGATTTCACTCTTAGAAGAGCCAATATCAGCCGAAATTCAGGAGCAAGAAATTGGAAAAATTCAGACCTGTTTGCAATATACTGATCAGCAAAAAACTCTACTTTTATCTGCATTAGCGGCAATCATCAATGGTAAACAGCTACTGCTCACCAATGAGCAAACAGATATTGCTCCTCAGAACTGGATGGATAGCCTATTGCTCCTACTCCCTGCTAGTATTCGCCCTCAAATCTCCGTTGCTGTTGGCACTCTTAAAGAGCAGGAATGTAGTTGGGCACAACTGGTTATTAAAACGAATCAACATTCTTCTCGATCGCTACCTGAAAATATGATTTGGCTTAACCGTGCTACTCAAACCTTTCAGGGACAGTTTGATGAGGATATATTTGAGAATCGCTATGTTGATTATATACGCGATCATATAGCTAAAGCCCCAGATACTCTTAAGCAACTGATCCAAAAATTAGATGAAATAGTTGAGGATGATATTACACTAGAGTCCCTAGCTGAACCCAAAATCATTGTCCGCCTGATTCCCGCATTACCTGAAGAACAACAAGATATATTTTTGTCAAAATATATTTCTGGATTGACTATCGAAAAGTGGGAAGAATTTATCCCACCGATCATCAAAGAAGATTATCAACAGGGGCTTGTATTTTCATGGATCGAGTTAGGCAAAAAGGCAATGTTAGAAGCTCAAGCAATCCCACTAATGTTACAGATTTGGAGTCGCCTTGAAAATATTCAATTAGTCCGGCTGTTAGATGAACTCAATAATAATTTAACCTTGGCAGAGATATTACTGAGGGAAAAGCGATTATTAGATCGTCCCATGCGCCAAGGTGAAAATACTATAATTAATTACACATTAAAATCTCAACCCTATCAACCATCTACACAGACTATGTATTCAGAGGGTTACGATCCTGATGCTCTATCAAGGATATCTAAACCTCCCCCTAGTTCTAGTTCGTCATCAACTGTAATTGTAAGAAAATTAATCGAACTTTGTCAAAAAGTGGTAGCGCATAAAGCAAAATCGAGTTGGCAAAAGGCATGGGGATTTGCTACTAATCTGGCAACTCATAAATTTTTTCCAGATGAGACAGAGGCTTTTTCTCTACTCGATACTGCCCTGTTAGGTGAAATTTCTCTTAAAGATTTATACAACTGTTTCACCTTAAAGCTGGCAATTTTGTTGCCGAATATTGAGGTGGAACAGTTCAAACACAGTAATTTGCACCGACAGCTTAACTCTAAAAATCTAGCGGTAGCAGACTTGCTTGAGGCCCTACTTGCAGAGTGCAATGCAGGTTTAGCAAATCTGCCAGAGATAGCCAACTTAATAGAGATGGATAATGCCGCTAAGGATAATTGGTACAAAATATTTCTGAAAAAATGGTCGTTTTCCTGGGAACAGGCAAAGTTGCTGTTGGTTGAGGTAATTAAAGACAACCAAAAGTATCGTAATATGTTTAGTCGCGATGAGCTGCGTCAAACCTATACTTGGTTTGAACAACAGCAGCCTGAACTCAAGGCGATTTTCGATAGTCTCCAGCAGGATTATAGCTGTGACAATTGGGTAAACTTGGCTCATGCTATTTATCAAACCCAAAAAGAGCAGACTGAATTTGTAGACAGCTTAGTGGGAAATATTTTTCCTGTTGCGGTGATGCAAAAATGGCTCCCGCTAATCGCTGATAATGATAATCTTAGGAAAAATTTTATTGCTACATCCTCTGCATGGCAAAGTCTTACGGTTGAAGGATTCAATCAACTTGTTCATCGTTCCCAACAGTATGTTCCTACGTTGACTCGCTGTTTGCGAGATGCCTTACGTCTTTCCTGGATTAAGGGTGACTTATTGCATTACCTTTGCCAAACCTGGATACGACAAAAGAGAATTGATGAGGACTTGAGGAATGTAATCACTAGCCCTAGCGTAACGAATACCTTTACAACTCAGGATTGGTTGATTCTACAACGTCTGAGTTGGGAACCAGGAATTGAACTCAATCTAGAACTACCGCTAGGAGTGAAAACTGCTTTGACACCTGAGCAGAAAATTACTTTGCAGATGAATGCTAAGACAATAGTAAGTCGCTACAATCATCCAGAACAAACACGTGGGTTGCTTCATGACTGTGCGGGATGGGGTTTAGAATTAGATGAACAGAAAGAGATTCTCAAAGCGGTTCAACCTTCAGCGTGCAATGCTAACTTAATTAGCCCTTACCTATATCGTGAAGCTAAAGTCATTAATCCGGCTGAAGAGCAACAGTTAATAGGATTATTACTTCAACTACAATTGAACGATAGTGAAAGACCTGATGTGGAAAAATTTTCTGTCGATGTTTTTAACCAGTATATATTGCCAAATTGCGCTCTGATTTTGCTCAAGTGGTGGAGAGATAAAGCCGTCGAAAAACAGCTTTACAAAGTCGCATTTTTTACGGCAACTCAAACATATGTGCAGAACCTCTCTATAACCGATTTTTTTAATTACCTAAAAGTATTGAAAACCCATTCGCTAGTTGAAGAAGCTGGCTGGATGTTCAAAGCAACGTTTAGTTGGATACCGGACTTGTTAATTCAACCCATTATTGCTTTTATAGTCGATTCCACATTTTAAGAAGACTCAATCAAATGACTGTACAACCTCCTAACTCTCCTAAGCCTGACTCCCCGACACTTAAGTGGAAATGCACTGGTGTTACCAACAATCCACATTCAGAAGTTATAAACCATCAATTTAAGTGCAAATACTGTTCACGAACATACGATGATGTTCGTGAAGAAAATCAGATTGCTATTGGGCAAAGAATACTAATATCTTCTGCTGGTGTAGCTGCTATAGTCGCTGTATTTCTAGTTATTGGGGCTATTTGGTACGCAGCGAGGAAAGTTTCTCAAGCACATAATCTAGTTAATCAAATTCCTGAATTACAAAAATCCCTGGATGAGGCTCAAGTTACATGGGAGTCAATTGAGGTTGAACTGGAAAAAACGAAGAACGATTTAAGACAGGCTACTGCCAATTGGAATGAAGCTGAAGCTAAATCAGAGGCATTAGAGAAATTACTGGCTGATACCCAAAAAGATTTGAGCGCATTTACAGCGCGATCGCAGCGATTAGAAACAAGAGTGACCAATACTCAAGCCGAGTTGAATTCAATGAAACAACAAATGGAAGATGTCACGTCTGATATTACACGAATTGATGGAGAGTTGCCCAAAATAAAAGAAAAATTGCCACCCGAACCTCTATGGTAATCCCTCTTGTGTTACCCCTTGAGGCCATTCCCGCACAACCAACCCCCGCCTTCTCCTGGAGAGAAAACAGGGGTTGGTGGATTGAGCTAATCCGATTAAGACATGGCTTGAATCAGAAAATCAAAATAAGGAGCCGCTTCCTGAGCATCTTCCACACTCAACAGAGCTAAAGACGCTTGCTTTAAGCAACGCATGGCTTCTGCCATGCCTGCTAGGGGTACGCCGAGGGAATTGTACATTTCCCGCGCTCCTAACACACCAATCTGGTCAACGGTCTCGGTGCTACCATCGAGAACTCCATAGGTCACCAGACGTAGATACCAGCCATAATCACGGATACACTGGTTCCGTTCCCGTGTACCAGAGGCATTTCCTCCAGGAGCAATGAAATCGGGTCGTCTGCGCCACAGCTCTTGGGTGGCCTTGTCTACGATCTTCTTTTCATTTTCCGTGAGAGTGGAGGCAATGCGAGTGCGCTTTTCTCCGGTGGTTAAGAAGGCTTCAATATTTTGCAGTTCCCCTGCGCTCGGATAGCGCAGCTCTTCGTCTGCATTGAGAATGATTTGAGTAACGACGCTCATGATTATGTTTGAGTCCCTATCCTAAACGGAATATCAATATCCTGTTAGTTTAACTATTGGGTGGGACACAAGGGAAGAGAGACTTAACAACATGAAAACAGAATCGAACTGGAAACAAGGTGATGTGGTGGAAATCGAGATCGCTTCCTTAAGCGATACGGGGGATGGAGTGGGACGGGTGGATAACCGGGTGGTGTTTGTGCCGAATACGGTTCCGGGCGATCGCCTCCGGGTTCGGTTACTCTATGTTAAGCCCCAATTTGCCAAAGGAGCGATCGAAGAACTCCTCAAACCCTCCCCCCATGGCATTCGTCCGGCTTGCATTGTGGCGGATAAATGCGGGGGATGCCAATGGCAGCATGTTCGCTACGACTATCAACAACAGGCCAAACAAACCCTCGTTACAGAAGCCTTAACTCGGATTGGCAAATTTGCCGATCCTCCCGTTTCTGCCATTATCGGCTCTCCCCAGTCCTTCGGCTATCGGAACAAGGTCTCCTACCCCCTAGAACTCTCGGATATTGGCATCTTCAAAGCCGGATATTACCAAAAAGGAACCCATAAACTGATTAACCTTAACCAATGTCCTGTCCAGGATGAGCGCTTAAACCCCCTTCTCGCTCACCTCAAAGAAGAGTTTGATCTAGCCGAGTGGTCAGCCTATGATGAGCAGACACACAAGGGACTCCTGCGCCATTTATGTTTGCGTATTGGTCAACGCACGGGAGAAATTTTAATCACTCTAGTGGCCACGAAGCGCCGGTTACCGAGTTTAGCGACCCATAGCCAGAACTGGTTAAACCAATATCCGGGGGTCGTTGGGGTTTGTCTGAATGTTAACCCGGATAAAACCAATCGCATTTTTGGTAAGCAAACCCTCTCCATTGTCGGCAAACCCTATGTCCGCGAGCAATTTGCTGGTTTAACCTTCCATTTGGGAGCGGATACCTTTTTTCAGGTGAATACTGAAGCCGCAGAAATGTTGCTAGAGGTGATGATGGAGCATCTGGACTTACAAGGTACAGAACGGGTGATTGATGCCTATTGTGGCATGGGTACGCTAACTTTACCGCTTGCCCGTCAAGTGCAACAGGTGATGGGAATAGAAGTCCAAGCCGAAGCCATTAAACAAGCGAGAGAAAATGCCCAGTTAAACGATATCGAGAATGTAACTTTTCAGGTGGGCAAAGTGGAGGACATTTTACCCCAATTAGACGATAAACCTGATATTGTCTTACTCGACCCGCCCCGTCAAGGATGCAAACCGGAAGTGCTGCAAGAGTTGTTAAAACGCCGTCCAAATCGTCTGGTTTATGTCAGTTGTAAACCGGCAACTCTGGCGCGAGATCTTCAAATTCTCTGTGAGGATGGAACCTATCGTCTGACACGAGTCCAACCCGTGGATTTTTTCCCCCAAACGGCTCATGTGGAGGCAGTTGCCTTTTTAATAAACAATGAATAATGATATCAAGTCCGCTTGAATATCATTATTAAAACCCTAGGGAGCGAGATGCTCCCACTCCTTAATATTAAATTAACCCATTAACCGGATTTGATATTATTATTCATTACCTGTAGGGGCGGGTTCACAAACCTTTTACAACACCCACTAATAACGTTCATAAACCCGCCTCCATTGAATTAGCTATTGATCTATGAAGAACAGCTCATTTGCTCGCTATACCCAATTCCTAAAGGCAAAGTTATTTCAAATGTCGCCCCTTTTCCAGGTTGGGAAACACAAGCGAGTTCTCCCTGATGTTTTTCCGTCACAATTTGATAGCTAATTGCCAAACCTAAGCCTGTGCCTTTACCCACCGGTTTTGTTGTAAAAAACGGATCAAAAAGCTTTAGTGCTGATTCTTCAGGAATCCCTAATCCATTATCTTCGATCGCAATTTTCACGGTATTTTGGTCTTGGTAAGTCTGAAGGCGAATATAACTGGGATTGTCCTGAATTTCTTCATAGGATCGATTTTGATTATATTCATCTAACGCATCGATGGCATTGGCAATCAAGTTCATAAACACTTGATTGAGCTGTCCCGCATAGCATTGTACCAGGGGAATATCACCATAGTTTTTAATGATCTGAATTTCGGGATGTTCGGGTTTGGCTTTCAGGCGATTGTGCAAAATCATTAAGGTACTATCTAAGCCTTCATGGATATCGACTTCCTTGAGTTGAGATTCATCCATGCGCGAGAAGGTACGCAGGGATTTAACAATTTCTTTAATCCGCTCTGAACCGACTTTCATGGAGCCGATTAAACGGGGTAAATCGTCTTTAAGGAATTCTAAATCAATGGCTTCGATCTCTGCTTCTATTTCTTCTTCTGTTTGGGGATAGTATTTCTGATACAGTTCAATCAAGTTTAAGACATCTTGGGTATATTCTTGGGCATGATTGAGGTTGCCGTAGATGAAGTTGACGGGGTTGTTAATTTCATGGGCAACTCCAGCCACTAACTGTCCTAAACTGGACATTTTTTCTGTTTGCACCAATTGGGTTTGGGTGCTGCGTAATTCAAATAGGGTTTGTTCGAGTTTCTGGGTTCTTTCTTGAACTCGTTGCTCTAAGTCTTCGTTGGCTTGTTTTAATGAGGCTTCGGCATTATGACGTTTGCGATCGATTTTGCCTAATGCTCTGGCATTCCAGGCAATTAAGCTGGAAAATACAATCACGTTGACGATCCCTAATAAACAAATGGCTAATTCGGCGGTGTAGATTTTGTAACGATATCCCAGCAGCATTAACCAACAGATCGATGGCGGAATGATGACAGCAGCGAGAATCAGGCGTTGTGCTAAAATTCCTCCGGCATTGTTCATTGTGATTAATGAAACTAAATTCCGTTTGGGATTAGCGAGGAAGATACTTAGGGTACTTAAAATAAAGGCGATCGCCGTATGCAGAGCCATCGCCGTAAATGCTGAACCGTATTTATAAAAGTAGGCGTTGCCGTAAAGATAGCCCAGTAATCCTAAATAAGCAATCAAAAAACTTACTAGGGTTAAAATCTGAGAACTGAGATAATTTTTACGGGGAAAAACAATAGCCATTAAAGCCGAGCCGACAATCAAAAAGTTAAAAGCGCTGTTGAGTGCCATCCGCCCTGGAGAGGCTGTGGCTACGGCATCGACTGATTCTTGAAAGACCAGTTGATCGATCCCCAAATCTACATTCCACCCATATTGAACCAGGGTCAAGAAACCAATAAGAAATACTAATATTGCTGAACCTTGGGCGAGCAGACGAGTTTTAGTATTCCCTGGAGTTTGATGCCATGCCCACAGGGAAAGACCACTGAAAATAAAGCCAAATGCTGTGTTGGCTTTCATGGTGACTAAACCCGGCAGCACACTTTTGAGTAAGCCAATATCAAAACACCAGCCAACAATCACGATGCACCCAATCCAAAATACAGCGATCGCACTGTGTTTTGATATTCTTTGTAGGTTATTTATTAGCAACTGAGAGTGCTTGTGCATGGTTTTTTTAGACCACATTATATCTTTACAGAGTCTATTGGATTTTGCAATCATTGATTGTGATTGTAGCTACGGTTTTACAAAATGTTTAGATTTGCAAATAAATCCTAGTTAACTCTGAAGTTGCCCATAAAATTAAATCAGTTACCCATAACCCACACGACTGACTCTACCTGTAAACCCTTATGCATAGTATTCTTAAAGCCGTCGATCGCATCCTAGACACCCGTCCCGATACCCTAGACTTTCGAGATAAACTCTACGAAGCCACCCTCGTGGAAGTTCCGGCTCGCATCGACTTGGAAGAATACATGAAATGGAATATTCCCATCCTCGATCAAGGACGGGAAGGAGCGTGTACTGGGTTTGCTTTGGCTACGGTTGCCCATTATTTACTCACGAAACGCTACGGTTTAAAAAATTTGACTCAAGTTAGCCCCTGGATGTTATACGCCATGGCCAAGCGCTATGATGAATGGCCGGGCGAAGACTACGAAGGATCGAGTGCCAGGGGAGCCATGAAAGCTTGGCATAAACACGGAGTGTGTAGCGATCGCATCTGGACTCATCGCTCCGGAAAAGTGAAACGAGACCTAAACGACTCCCAAGCCTCGGATGCTGCCCAACGCCCCCTAGGAGCCTATTACCGGGTCAACCATAAAGACTTGGTAGCCATGCATAGTGCGATCGCCGAAGTCGGTGTCCTCTATGCCACCGGCCTCGTCCATGAAGGATGGGAACAAATTGGATCAGATGGAGTAATTCCCCTGAAAAAAACCATCCGAGGCGGCCATGCTTTTGCCCTCGTTGGCTATGATGAACGGGGCTTTTGGTTCCAAAACTCCTGGGGCAACAGTTGGGGAAAAAACGGCTTTGCCCTGATTACCTATGATGATTGGCTGATCAACGGAACCGATGTGTGGGTGGCGCGTCTAGGCGTTCCCGTGATCCTCAACAACCCCATTCCCAGACAACCCAAACAACTCAGTGGTCTGCAAAAAACCAGCGCCTATATCTATCAAGACCTACGTCCCCACCTCATCAGTATTGGCGCAGATGGGGCATTAAGCGACAATGGAACCTATGCCAGTTCCTCGGAAGCTCTCCAACGGATGTTAATCGAAGATTTTCCCCGCATTACCAAATCTTGGCAGAAAAAACGCCTCTGTCTCTTTGCTCCAGGAGGCTTACAGTCCAAAGACCAGGTGGTTGAAGCGCTCACCGACTTGCGGCAGATATTCCTCAATCAAGAAATTTATCCCCTCGCTTTCCTCTGGAATACTGAGTATGGGGCGACCTTAACCCAGATTCTGGAAAATTGCTTAAAACAGCGCCGACCGGAAGGTACAGTAGAAGAGAATCAGGACTTTATGCTCGATCGCCTCGATGATGCCCTAGAACCCCTGGTGCGTCCAGAGGGCAGTCTGCAATGGAGCATCCTGAAAACGAAAGCCCTGCAAGCGGCAAAAGTCTACAATGGGGCGATTCGCTTAACCTTGGAATTTATCAATCAATTGCAAAAACAAGAGCCGAATCTAGAAATTCATCTCATCGGCCATAGTGTAGGCAGTCTGCTCTTAGAACCCTTGGTACAACTGTTAACCACACAGGGCTTAATTGGCGGTTCTCTGCTTGCGGGGGATGTGGGCTATGGTCAGGCGATCGCCTCCTGTACCCTCTGGGCCCCTGCATCTACTCTATCGGCCTTTCATCAAAGCTATGGCCAGGCGATCGCCAACGACAAGATCGGTAAATTTACCCTCTTTACCCTCACCGATGATGCGGAAAAGAACGACCACTGCGCGAACCTTTATCATCGGTCTCTGCTCTATTTGATTGCCCATAGCTTAGAAGAAAAACCCCGCATTCCCTTCTCCCCTACCCATGCTCAAGGAACGGCGATCGCCGGAATGGAGACCTTTATCCGCCAAGATGAACAACTGCAAGACTCGATTGCCTCTGGGAAAGTCGATTGGATTTTAGCCCCCAATACCGGTTCCCAAGGCGATCGATTCCATTGTAGCGCTCGTACCCATCAAGGATTTGCCCAAGATCGAGCCACCTTAAAAGCCACCTTAGCCCGTATTCTCAGGGAACCGGAACCAGAGGAGAGCCAAGAAAGCGATTAAATAGCCAGCACTTGCACCCATTCCCCTGGATGAATCCGATCTTTGCCTGCGGGAATGACAGCAAACCCGGTGGTTCCGGCTACATTAATTAAATTGGCGGAAATTTGTAAACCGGGGGCTAAATCAAACTCACAGCCTTGGGGAGTATAGGTTAAGTTGCCCCAAACATAGGTTTCTCTGGGGCCGCCGCGCAATAAACAGCGATTTTGGGCTAAGATAAATTTCGGTTGCCATCCACTGCTATAACCGGATAATTTTTTCAGCGCCGGTTGGACAAATCGCCAAAAACAAACTAGGGCCGAAACGGGATTTCCAGGGAGACCAAAATAATATGAACAACTGGGAATTGAGCTTTGGGGAAATGTGGCAAAGGTTAAGGGTTTACCGGGTTTAATCTTCACTTTGGTGACGTGGAGAGTTGCGCCTAAGTCCTGCAAAATGCGGTCAATATAATCATATTCCCCGACAGAAACGCCGCCAGAAGAAATAATTACATCCACTATGGATAAGGCTCCAGAAATGGCTTTTTGAGTGGCTTCTGGGTCATCGGGGATAATGCCAAAACAATGGGGAATGCCGCCTAATTGGGCAATTCCGGCAGCGATCGCATATTGATTAGAATCTACAATCTGACCGGGTGCTAAGGGGCGATCGCAAGCAACCAATTCATTCCCTGTCGCAAAAACAGCCACTCTGGGGCGACGATACACGGAAACTTGGTTACATTGAGCCGCCGCTAGAATAGCGACTTCGGGCATATTAATCGGTATTCCTGACTGGAGTAAAATATTACCCGCTTGATAAAAACTGCCCTGTTTGCGGATAAATTCCCCGGATTTAGGAGCCGCCAACACCGAAACTTTTTTCCCTTCTAGTTTCGTATTTTCTTGCATGACGATGGTATCTGCACCAGCCGGAATCATCGCCCCGGTAAAAATGCGGGCAGCTTGCCCGCGATCTAGGGTAAAAGCCGGTACTTTTCCGGCGGGGACTTCCCCCACCACATCTAAAAGCACCGGCTTTTCTGGGGAAGACTCGCGCACATCCAGATAGCGGACAGCGTAGCCATCCATAGCCGAATTGTCCCAATGGGGAAAATCCAAGTTGCTGGTTACGGGACTCGAAAGTACGCGCCCCCTAGCTTCATCCAGGGTAACCATTTGCGACTCAGTTTCGGGGTTGAGGGGATGAATTTGATTGAGGATTAAACGTTCAGCTTCAGCAACAGGTAGCATGGTTAGGTAATGGGTCACCATTTTAGGGTTGTCACGGCACTAGGGTGCGTTACGCTGTCGCTAACACACCCTACGATCTTTGACTGTATTGTGATAAACATCCTTGGCAGACATCAGGATCGATCGGGTTGGGTTAAAAATTGTTTGAGTCTGAGCAAACTAACGGTTTGGCCCAAATTGAGCGGTAGTAGGGTGACTCCTTCGAGTCGGGACTGTATCCATCCATCGCCCCACATCCATTCATGGAAGCCGTCAATGCCATGACTCAGGAGTAAGCGTAAATGGCGATCGCCAGCCAAGTCAACCTGATGAGCGATCGCCACCGGCCCCACCTTACTGGTAAAGGTGACCCCTGCGCTCAACTGTTCGGGTAACCCCTCCGATAAAGTTTGGGGCCATAACCACTGACGTAGGCGATCGGGATACAACAGACTCTGGCGAATCTTAGCTTCAGAAGCCTCAACTTCTATCCGTAACTGGCTCGATTGAAATGTCCCAAACATGCTATCTATCCCAATTGCAAGGGTTCCCTTCTCCAGTATGCCAGAGAGATTTGTCGTTTTGTAAAGCTCACTTCCCTGTTTAGAATAAAGAAAGTGTAAAGAAATGTAAGGGGTTTTATGGTAGACCAGCTAATTCGGGCCACAGCAGCCAATGGCGGTATTCGAGCAGTAGGAGTCATTACCACCCGCCTCACGGATGAGGCTCGTAAACGGCATAATCTGTCCTATGTGGCGACAGCAGCCCTGGGACGCACGATGACCGGCGGACTCTTACTGGCTTCGAGCATGAAACGGCCGGGATCGCGGGTGACCATTAAAGTGAATGGTAATGGGCCATTGGGTTCGATTTTAGTCGATGCGGGTTTAGATGGGAAAGTGCGCGGTTATGTCCATCATCCCCATGTGGAATTACCGCCCAATGACAAGGGTAAACTCGATGTTGGTGGCGCAGTGGGCCAGGAAGGCTATTTATATGTGGTACGGGATGTGGGCTATGGTTATCCCTACTCCACCACAGTAGAATTAGTCTCTGGAGAAATTGGTGAGGATTTAACCCATTATTTGGCAACCTCTGAACAAACCCCTTCGGCTCTGATTTTGGGGGTCTTTGTGGATGCCGATGGGGTACAAGCGGCTGGGGGGCTGTTGCTGCAAGTGTTGCCGAAAGCAGCCGAAGATGAGAGTTTGGTGAGTGCCTTAGAATCCCGTTTTTCTCAGTTATCCGGGTTTACGCCCCTGCTCCGGGCTAATAAAACGCTGCCGGAAATTTTTCAGGATCTCTTAGGGGATTTCGATCTGCATATTTTCCCAGAAACTCAGATGGTGCAATTTTCTTGTCCCTGTTCCGTGAATCGAGTGTTAGGGGCTTTAAAATTGCTGGGACAGACGGAATTGCAAGATATGATTGAAAACGATGAGGGTGCAGAAGCCACTTGTGAATTTTGTCAGGAAATCTATCAGGTGAACTCGGATCAATTGGCAGAACTGATTGAAGATTTAAAAACCAATACGGGTTCTTAAGCAGCTAACCCGAATTTATATTCAGGATCGATCGGTTGGCGTTTCTGGACGGCAACGGTAGGATAAGAACACCCTTAATCTCCTTTTAATCTGCTTTTTTCGTTGGCGATCGCCTGAATTGCCCCCATAATATAGCAAGTCTTGACAAACTGGCCCTATGAATTCTCCATCCCATACCCCCAACTCCAATCTCAAGGTTCAGACCATTGGCCCTCAATCCTGGTTATTCTGGATTGCCCTGATTATCCTTGTGCCAGGAGGTTTAGGGTTTTTAAGTATCTTGACTTTGCTGAAATTGCCCAAGTTACCGAACTGCGACCAAGTTCAATGGGCAACAGCTTCGGCTTCCCTGCGCTTGCATTGTGCGGAAATGGCGGCTCAAGAGCAGACGGGAGAAGGGTATTTAGAGGCGATCGAAATTGTAAATGCTTTGCCCATGGATCATCCTTTGCGCCCTCGAATTAATCAATCAATTGAGGATTGGGCAGAAAATATGCTGGTTTTGGGGGATATGCTGTTTGAACAGGGGAAGTTGCAAGAGGCGATCGCCACAGCCCAAAATATTCCCAGTAATACCACGGCATCAGGTCTGGTGAATAATCGCCTGGAGCGCTGGCGGGCTTTATGGGAAAAGGCGGAAGGGATTTATGAAGAAACAGAAGCATTGATCCGCAAACGACAATGGACGCAGGCGTTCCGCAAAGCAACGAGATTGCTGGAAATTAATAACGTCTATTGGTCGGAAACCCGCTATCAGGAGTTGACCCAATTGATCCAAACTGCTCGTCGGGATGGTCAAACGTTGGTTGAGGCCGAAGATTTGGCCGACTTGGGCACGGTGGAGGATTTGCTCAAGGCGATTGCTTTGATGGAGAAGGTGGAGAAGTCGAGTTATTTGTATGGAGAGGCTCAAAATCTGATCCGTAAGGTAGGTCGCCAGATGATGGAATTGGCACAAGAGCAGTTAGAACTTGAAGATGCCCAAGGGGCGATCGCCATTGCGGCTAAAATTCCGGCTACTGCCCAAATGGAGAAACAGGTAGAGGATTTTACGGTTTTGGCTAAAGCCCATCAATTGACCTGGAGTAATACGGTTTCAGGATTAGAAAAGGCGATCGCTGGGGCCCAACAAATTGATATTAAACGACCCCTCTATGGCAAGGCCCAATATTTTATCTCTCGATGGCAACGGGATATTGAAGATGTGGCGCGGTTGGAAAAAGCCCGCCATCTAGCCAGTTCTGGCGGAGTCAACGATCTAGCTAAAGCGGTGGCGGAGGTGTCCTTAATTTCTACCAATGCGCCCCGCTATGAGGAAGCCTCTACCCTGCTCAATACCTGGAATGCCGAAATCCAAACGATTGAAGACCGGCCGTACTTAAATCGGGCTGAATCTTTGGCCATCGGAGGGACTCTAGACGATTTGCGATCGGCCATTCGGGAAGCGAGTATGATTAGTCCGGGTCGCAGTCTCTATCATCAAGCCCAAGATAAAATTGACCGTTGGCAAGACCAAGTGGAGCGCATTGAAGATCGGCCCTATTTAAATAATGCCCAAAGTTTGGCCTTTGCTGGGGATGCTCTCTCCCTACAATCTGCTATTAATGAAGCCCGACGCATTTCTCCAGGACGGGCGCTCTATCCCCAAGCTCAGGAGAAAATCCGCATGTGGACGAATCAGTTAGAGCTACTCGAAGATAGACCCTATCTGGATCGAGCGCGAAATTATGCCAATATGGGCGATCTCAGTGGGGCGATCGCCACTGCGGGGCAAATTTCCCCCGGTCGCGCCCTTTCCGGTGAAGCCAATGATTTAATTGATGATTGGCAATGGCAACTCAGAGGTCGGGATAATTTGCAAACAGCTCAACAAATCGCGGCTAAAGGTTCACCCGAAGACCTAGCAGCCGCCATTAACCGCGTCCAACAAGTGCCTTGGGAACATCCCTTACGTCAAAGTGCTGAACAAGAAATGACTCGTTGGGGACAACAATTACTGAATTTAGCCCAAGCTCGATCCAGTTACGATCTGCCAGGGGCGATCGCCATTGCCGCTAAAATTCCTCCGAGTCATAGCCTCTATTCCAGCGCCCAATCCCAGATTACAGTCTGGGAAGCCCGTCTTGCTCCTCCCATCTATACCCCAGAACCTGCGCCCCCAGAACCCGATGCACCAGAGTCTGTTGCTCCAGTACCGGGACTCGAAGTTCTACCGATTTCTAATCCGAACTCAGAATCAGAGCGTTAATCAAGGGAAACTGCATCCACATCAACCGTGTTTTGGGGAGCGCTTTCGTCACTGGAGGAGGTGGTCGCTGATGGCTGTTTGGCTTTCACTCGGTCTAAAATCAATTGGGAGACCTCGGAAAGCAAAATTACCATGACGGCCACATCATCAATTTGACCGGCGATCGGAAACACATCCGGGGAAATATCTAGAGGGCTGAAAATATAAACCAATGTCCCCAGAATAATCCACCAGCGATACTGGGGATTGCGAATCATATTTCGATACCAGGTGTACAGGGATTGAATGGGGTTGCTCATAGGATCGTTTTCTCTCAATGCCTCTATTGTGGCAAACTCTTATCTAAAATGCGGGTAAGGATTACCCCACCTAGCTCCACCGGAAGCAAAAACCCGATCGCAAACTCCGAACACCCGAAATTTCACCCTAAAATGTAAGACAATCGAAGAACACCGATCCATTATCCAGCGTTTAGGCACAGAGAACCAGACAACCATGACGATCGCAGAAATTTTAGAGAAGGGGGGGTTAACCATTGGCCCATTGCTGTTCTTATCCGTACTTGCCCTCAGTACGATTATTGAACGGTTGTGGTTTTGGTGGACAGTTTTAACTAAGGAAAAAGAACTGATCGAGCAAATTCTAGAAGCCGCACGGGAAGACTGGAGAACTGCGCCAGAAATTGCCCGACGCGCCAGCGATCAACCCGTCGGTCGGTTTCTCTATGCTCCGCTAAGGATCAGAAATGCCGATCCAGAGGCCTTTCGTTTAGCCTTGGAAGCAGCAGCCGATGATGAACTAGCAGCCATGCGTCGGGGGGATAAAATCCTAGAAGCGGTGATTTCCCTCTCTCCCATGTTGGGACTCCTGGGAACGGTATTAGGGTTGATTAATTCCTTAGGCTCCATTCGTATTGGGGATTTAGCCACTGCCTCCACCCGTGGCGTAACCTTGGGGATTGGTGAAGCGTTAATTAGTACCGCCGTGGGTTTGGTGATTGCGATTACTGCTGTGGCCTTTTACCGCTTGTTTCAAGGCTTGATTTTTATGCAAGTGAAACTCTTTCGCCGCGCTGGAAGTGAGTTAGAGCTGTTGTATCGTCAATATTGGTCGGAGGAGGAAAGCAATTATTTGGAAAAAACGCCCCGCACGTTGGATAAAGGTTCCGTGCAAGCTGATGGTTCAGATGCGCCTTAGTGGGGGAATAGGGACTCTTGCTCTGAAGTTGGGTAAAATCGGTAGTTAAATGCTCTTTCCATGGGTGAGTCGAAGGACTTCTCACATTGTAGCACCTAAGATGTAATTGTGGTAGCCTATGCTTAGTAAAGCCGCCCTGGAAGGGCGGGGTTTCAGACCCAATTTTTCTGATGAAAAAACTACTCATTACCGGGGCAAGTGGCTTTTTAGGCTGGAATCTCTGCCAAATTGCCCAATCTAATTGGCAAGTTTACGGCACATATCATACCCATAGCCTCCCCTTACCCCAAATTCGTCTCACCCCCCTTAACCTCCTCGACTTCACCGCTCTAGAGGGCCTCTTCACCGATATTCAACCCGATGCTATCATCCATACTGCCGCCCAATCCAGCCCCAACTATTGCCAAAACCATCCTCAAGAAACCGACAAAATTAACATTAACGCTGCCGTCGAAATTGCCCGACTCAGCGCCCAACTGCAAATTCCCTGCGTCTTTACCTCCACCGATCTCGTGTTTGATGGCACAAGCGCACCCTACCTAGAAAGCGATCGCCCTTCCCCCATTAACCATTATGGACAGCAAAAAGTAAAAGCAGAACAGGCAATGCGCCAGATCTATCCCCAAGTTACTATTTGTCGGATGCCCCTGATGTTTGGCGCTGCCCCTGCCCATGGGAGTAGTTTTATTCAACCCTTTATTCGCACCTTGCGATCCAATCAACCCCTCGCCCTCTTTACCGACGAATGGCGCACCCCCGTCAGCGCCACCACTGCTGCTCAGGGACTTCTGCTTGCCCTCAACCATCCAGGGGAACTGCTCCATCTCGGAGCCAATGAACGTATTTCTCGCTATGCATTTGGCCAACTCATGGCAGAATCCCTACACCTACCCACGGAATTCATCCAACCCGCCCGCCAACAGGATGTCCCCATGGCAGCGCCGCGCCCCCAGGATGTTTCCCTCGACAGCTCTAAAGCCTTTGCCCTCGGCTACAATCCCCCACCCCTACAAGCCCAATTAGAGGCGCTCCAGGGGCAAGTTTAGGGGTTCAAAAACCCAGTTTTTTAAAATGCTAATTTAACCCAAGCTTGAGAACTGCTCCGTTTAACCTATGGCCAAACTTTTTAGCCCTCATTATGTTTGGCAACCTTATGAGGGTGAAGTCTATAATCCCTTAACCGCATCCCCAGATTTAAACAACCAGTTGAAAGAGCTTCTAGCATTTAGCAATTAACACTTATAGCCCTTTGCGCTGGTAATCGGTAAACGTTTTTTACTCTTGAAATCTGCTCTTTTCCTTACTCCCCATCTTCTTCAAAAATAGCTCCACTTTGCAACAAAGTATCGTGCAAGGCTTTTGTTAACCCCGGATTATCCTTAAATCGCGTATTGTTAACCTTAACTCCATCGAGAATAACGTCGGTAATATCGGAAAGCACCATACCTGCACCCGTTAAGTCTGCTCCGGTAAACTTCGCCCCTTTTAACTGGGTATCGCTGAGGTTGGCATTGCGGAGGTTAGCCTCAGTGAAGTCTGCCCCCGTTAAGTTCGCTCCACTGAGGTTAGCGAGGGCTAAACTGGCGCGGTGGAAGTTTGCCCCTTCTAAATTCGCATCGCTGAGATAAGCGCCACTGAGGTCTGCACCGCCAAAGTTGGCCTGTTGTAGATTTGCACTGCTGAAATCCACATCACACAGTTCTGCTCCCCGTAAATAGACGCGAGAAAGGTTCGCTTCGCTCAAGTCTAAACCGTTTAAATTGGTTCCTAAGAGTTTAGCTCCGGCTAAGTCTTGGGCTAGGTTTAAGCCAGCCATGTCGGCGAGTTCTTGGAAGTTGTCCGTGTTGGCGGTGGTAATTTGGGTAATCAGGTCTAAGGCTGGAGTTTGATCGAAGTGGGGTTGATAGGGGGGTTGCATCTCCACTTCCCCTTGAGATTGCCAGAGGGTGCGACTGATGTAGGGTTGCAGTGATGATTTTAGCAGCATCAGGGCCAGTTTTTGCTCGGCGATCGCCACTTGATTCGGCGTGACTTGATGAAGCCATAACCCTTCTGCCCCCATAATTTGGATATCCGTCGCCTTCAGAGAAAACGTCGCTTCTAGCGCTCCCTGGCTAGAACTAGCTCGAATACGCCCCCACTTGCATCCCGTGATAGAGCCGGCCAATATCTGGCCGGATTTCAGGGGAGTTAACGTCCAGGTGGGGTTTTCTGGGATTCCAGAGGCTTTAGCCCGTGCCCCAATCCCGCCCAAATCCGGCTCCTGACCCGCTTCTAAACACCAAATTCCTCCTTTCAACCTCAGCGCCAACTCGCCCCCCTTCAAGCCCCATTGCAGCTTGCCATTCCCCAGGGACTGCCACTGACGACCCAAGGTCAAACTCAAATACAAATCATACTGTTGCTCATCCCCCGTAGACTCAGAAAGGGGTACAACAGACCACTCTAGAGATAGCACTTCCGGATATCGATTCTCAGTCAGGGGTTGGGACATAAAGGTTGCTCTCACTCGTTCAACCTGTTATTGTCTCATGCTTTGCGGCTCAATAACGGGCTTGTACAACCTTAAAAGCAAGCCAAAACGGCCTCTTGTCCCGACCGTAGCGAATAGGAGATAGTGATAGGGAAGTGAACTACCCACGAGTCCTTAACCCAGACCGGCCGCAGTATGCTCTTTTCCCTACTCACTCGGCTTTTGCTCTGGCTGCTGATTGCAGTCATTGCTTACGCGATTCTCCTGCAATGGATTCCGAAAAAATATTATACCTGGTTGGGCGGAATCCTGATTTTCACCCTGATTATCTTGACCTTTTTCAATCCCAGTACGGTGGTGGTGGCAGACATTTGGAGGTTGTTGGTTTTTCCCCTCACCCCCCTCGGACTCTCCATTATCCTGATTTTATCGGGGATGCTGCACTTCAAAGGCAAGGAAATTGCTAAACCGGGGAAAACTTTGTTGTGGGCTGGGTTTGCTATTTTGGTTGTGTTTAGTCTGCCCTTAGTTGCCTATACCTTGGCCCATCAAGCCGAATCGGAATCCGTGAGAACCACGCAACAACGGTATCTGAACTGTCAAGCGGCTTGTCCTGTTCCCTTAACTGAACAAGCTCGGATCATTGTCCTTTTAGGTCAAAATACGACGGAAGCATTGACTACGGAAAATCATCGCCATGTGCAGTTGAGCGATCGCGGTAACCTAATTTTTCATACCCTAGAAATATTTTGGGCCTCCGTTTCCCAAAACCAAGACCCCCAAATCATTGTCACCGGACGGTCTAGGGTAGAGAGTGTCAGCCTCACTGAACCCCCGAACGAAGCCCAAGATATTGTCAATGTACTCCAGCGTTTTGGAGTCCATAATTCTAACCTGCAACCCATTTCTCAAGGGAATAATATGTATCGCGCTGCCCTACAAGTCCAAAAAATTATGGAGGTGCAAGGATTACAAAAGACTCCGATTATTCTGGTCACCTCCGCTTTACAAATGCATCGGGCAGAACTCACCTTTTCTCAACTGGGAATGACCGTTATTCCTAGCCCAACTGATTTTATTACTCGTCAAGATTTATCGATTTTGAAAAAAATAACCTTAGAAGATCTTATTCCTAGTGCCCAAGCCCTAACCTTAAGCACCCAAGTCACCAATGAATATTTAGTGACCATCTACTATTTTTTACGCGGATGGTTGTCACCCTTTATTTAAGAGAATTAATGACTCATTACTCATTCTAATGACACAAGGAGAGAGCAATCAACCCGACAGTCAATGGGTTAACAGTAGGCTGAACCCCGCTCCTTGTCATCACGAAAAAAAGAGTGGGAGAACGGAAGCCGGGTTACTTTAGTACGCGGAGGAAGTTCGACTCAGGCGGTTTTAACCGCCGTGAATCTTAGAATAAACTTAGTTGCTCTCCTTCTGTTCCTTTAGATTTACGAGTACGTT
>NZ_JAQPOK010000123.1 GCF_030068445.1 Roseofilum halophilum BLCC-M91
CGCGGTAATGGGTAATGGGTAATGGGTAATGGGAAAACCATTTTTTACGCTATGCGTGCCCATTCTTCAGGCTTTTCATGGGACAACACTCTCAAGGAACATTTCGATTACTGTACCTCATAACATCGAAAAACGCTGTAAACAAGTATCCTATTGCGGTATTCCGATAATCAACCCATGCAAAGGTCAATACTATGCAAGTAACTCTTGAACAATTAGTTATTTCTCCTGGTCGTCAACTTTTAATGAAAGATATTAGTTGGCAGATGTACGAAGACTTGCTAGAGGATTTGGGAGAAAAACGCGGGTCTCGGATTAATTACAGTCAAGGAATATTAGAAATCATGACACCATTGCCGGAACACGAAGACGATAAAGTAATGATTTCTGACTTCGTAAAAGCAATTTGGGAAGAATGGGATATTGAGTTTCGGAGTCTGGGTTCCACGACGTTTAAAAGTCAACGGATGAATCAGGGACTTGAAGCTGATGATTGTTTCTATATCGAAAATGAGGCAGCAGTTCGCGGTCAAAAGCGAATTGATTTAAGTATAGATCCGCCCCCAGATCTGGCTATTGAAATTGATATTACCTATCGGACTCGGTTTAACAATTATGAAGCGTTGGGAGTTGGGGAACTTTGGCGCTTTAATGGTACAAGTTTAGAAATTAATGTGCTACAAGATGGTGTTTATATTCAATCTGATGAAAGTCCTCATTTTCCTGGACTTTCTTTAACGAAAATTATTCCTGAATATCTGGAACGGAGTAAAGTTGAAGGTAGGAATAAAACCATGAAAGCATTTCGGGCTTGGATTAGGGAGCAAATTTAGTCTAGTAGTGGAAGGAAATCTTCAGTCATAGGAATTAACCTCTTGCATCCATTGCTGATAGACTACCTGCTGCAAGGTTTGACTAAAATCGCGGCAAATGGAGATCAAAATCTGCGGGCGCTGGTAACCTAAACTAATTAACCGCTTTTTATCAATTTTGAACAGTTGACAGTCTGTTTTTGCTACAAATTGCAGTTTCGAGGGCGAATCATCAAAGAGATCGAGATAGCCAAAACTTGCACCGGAAGCAATTTCCTTAATCGGGATGAACTGCTCTCCAGAGCGCTTAGAAGAGGTGACGGTTCCTGACCCAACAATATAACAAGCGTTTATCACTTTACCGGCGGGGAGGATGATTTCATGTTCTAAATACTGTTCTTGTACTAATTCTTGGGAGATTAAAATTAGTTCGTCTAAGCTCAGGCTTTGGAACAGGGAGAGGTTTTGGAGCAGGATGATAGGGTTCATGGAATGGGTAATGGGTAATGGGTAATTGGAGATCGCCCCATCCCTAGACGGTGATTTCTGTTTCTTCTAGACTCTGCTTCAAGAATGTGCTGAAGCGTTTGCAAATTTCTATAATCATATCGGGTTTTTGGTAGACCAAATCGAGGAAGCGATCGCTCTCTAACTTCAGTAAAGTACAATGGGTTTCGGCGATCGCATCTACCCAAGCCGGGGTTTGATTAAACAGTTGGCTCTCGCCAAAATAATCCCCAGCGCTCAAGGTTGCTAGGATTTGGCGATTTCCGCCGATAGTTTTGACAATCTGAGCGGTTCCTGAAGCCAGAATATAGAGATGGTGGCGTTGAGACCCTTCAGCAATGATGACTTCTTGGGGTGCAAACTGTTCTTCGATCAACTCCTGATTAATCAACAGTAGCTCATCCAGGCAAAAATGGCGAAAGAGCTGAACGCGGGTAAGAATATAGATCCGTTCTAGGGTTGGCTCCTGGTGACAAGTTTGACCCCTGGCCGGGAATAGGGTTTTGGCCACTTGCTGCACCAGGGGGTCTGGGGTTTGGATCAGGGTCTGGGGAATATCCACCAAGGCTACCATTGCACCAAGTTCTAACCATCGGTCTTCGGATGCCAGGCTCTCTAAAATCAGTTTATAGCCTTGGGTTTTCATCCATTGGGCATCGGCCTGAATCTCCTGTTGGGGAGATTGACCATTGGCCCAGGTTTCCAGCAGGGGAAGCAGGGGTTTGACAAAGCGACGATAGCGCAGGGAGGCGATGGTTTCTACGGCATTGGCCCGATCGCGTAAATTTTGGGAATGAATCACCTGTTTGAGCGCATCTAGGGTATCGCTACAGCCTAGGGTTGACAAGGTATGGAACACCCGCTCTAAGACCCGTTTTTGATAGTCCCGGATGGCGAGAGCCAACAGTTGCCATTGGGGATGGTCTGCGGGAACCTGCTGCAACCACTGCCAACTGCGGCTAAACTGCTGTAACTGGGGCCCTAAATACTGGTAAAGCCGGTCTTCGGCGCGAGGTGTGCCCATATATCCCAAGGTGGCGATCGCCGCATCCACCACCTCTGAGCGGGGCGATTCTAGATAAGATTCCACCCAGGGTAGGGCGCTCTCTCCCCCACGGGCCAAGGCCTGGGCCGCTTGGTCGCGCACATGGGGATGGCGATCGCTTAAGGCTTGGGCAAAATAGGGGAAGAGGGTTTCCTCCGGTGCTTTGCCCAAAATTTCAATCGCCCTTGCCCTCACCTGGGGATCGGCGTGACCGAGTTGGGAAGCCAACAACTCCCGGATCTGGGGAAGATTCTGGCACTCTAGGGTGGTCAAACTCCTTAACCCCTGCTGCTGGATCTCCAGGGGAGCATGGCGGATCAGGGGGGCGAGCAGGATCAACAGGTCGGGGTTGGCGGTGCGGGTGATGATATGGATCAGGTTTTGTTGGCTCTGGGGCGGCAAATGGGCTGCCCAAGCGTCTAAATCGTCGGGCAATGATTTTTTTGAGGTTTGCAGGTCTGCCAGGGTAATCAGGGCGCGGATTTCCGGGTCTCCCGTTTGCCAAAATTGCGATCGCTGGGGTTCGGGAACCGGTTGTTGACAGACAATCAACAATTCTAAGGCGATCGCCCGACTTAACCGATTCCTAGACTCCAACAGGTTGCGGGTACAAAAGGTTTGATCCTGGGCCGGAATTTGACTCAGAAAGGTGACGACTCCTTGACGCAGTTCCGGGTGAGTCTGGGAAAACAGAGTTTTGACTTCGGGTAAAACCTGGCTAGGGTTATGGAGACGAGTTGCTAATTGTAAACCGAGCAGTTGCGTTTGGCGAGAGCCACTGTTGAGCATCGTTTTCACTTCCTCTTGATAGGAAGCGGGGAGCCTCACCCACCCCGTTTTCACCCCATCTAAATTCACCACCCCATCCGTCACCATCGTCATCAAAGAATCCAGATAACTACGACCGGTGAAATAACCCACCCCACTATAAACCCCGCTTAACCCCACCCCCAGCACAGTCGTTGCCGTCAAAGTGTCCAACTGTTGGGTACTCAGCAGAATCAAACCGCCTAAAATTTGCCCAATGGGGGAAAATAGCCCTTCACTGAGAACCCGAAACCGGCCTAAAATGCGCGGGGGAACGGCATTATAGTTCAGCAGTCGCACCGCTTCCGCCATGCCATAGTTTAGGGAGCGCTGGTTAATGTGGGCAAAAACCGCCGAACCCAGTCCCGGAGCAACCAATAACCCGATAAACGTCGCCAGGGTAGTGATGGGATAAATTAGATTCATCCGTCGCACCCCCATTTTTTGAATCAGCCAGGGAGTGACGAGAGAGGATAAGCCAAATTCTAAGACACTTAACAGGGCAGACATTAAAGCCAGGAAACTGCCCAATTTTTGGGCATCTCCCAGGGTATCCGCGTAGATGGCAGAATATTGGTATTCTTCTAACAGCCGCAATAATAAGAGTAAAAACGTATTGGCCGTCAGAAACAGAATAATCGGATAGCGGGAAATCAGTTGGGGAAATTGGCGCAGGGATTCCTTGAGAGTTGCCGCCCTTTGATGGGGTTCGTTAACTTCGATATCGTTTTGGTCAATTTCAATATAGACCATTTCGGCGATCGCCAGCCCATAGAGTACCGGTAGCACCATTACCAGCACAGAAGGTTTAATCACTTGCAGGGCAATACCGGCGATCGAATTGGCCAGCAAATAGCCTAAACTAGAGGCTAAATTCAGATAGGAGGTATAGCGCTTGAGTTCTAACGCCGTAAAATAATCCGCCACCAGATTCCAAAAGCCGATTTTAATCACCAGCACACTGACGACTTCAGAAAAAATATAAAAGATAAACAGAATATAGAGTCCAGACTCTAACCATCCCAGAATTCTTAACCCCGACATAAATAGGGCACTGCCCAACAGCAGCAACTGCAACAGCCGCTTATGGGAGCATTTGCCAATCACCTGGGAAAACAACCCAGAAATGATAATAATGCAAATGGGAGTTAAGGTATACAGTAAGGGCAGTCGATCCGCACCTGCTTGAGCTAAAAATAGGGAACGGGAGAGCAGGGAGGCTAACCCTTGAGTTCCCACTAAAGTTAAGGCCAGCAGGAGAAATGCACCCAGCCTTTTCAGTTGATCGTTGGATAAGCCGAGGCGCTTTTTGAGGACGGATAACAACTGACCCATTACCCTTCTGCCGCGCGATAATGCGACCCATCGCTGTCGCGATCGCGGATATATTCTATCAGAGTATCAGAGATCAAATACCCCGTATCTACAACGTTTTTTCCCTCAGACAACAGAGTATATCCATCACCCCCCTTGAACAGAAAACTAGAAGTCACCACCCGATAATTCCTCTCTAAATCCAGAGGAAGATAAGAGCCATCCCCTTGTCGAGTGTCAACTCTCAACATCCGCGAACCCACTGGTAAATCCGCTTGCCAATCAAGTCTCATTCCCGCCACTTGGGGAAAACACCCATCAAGTTTATCCACTTGACTCACCCCATATTCGAGCAGCTCTTTAATCTGTTTTCCCGTTAAATCTACTTCAATCACCGTATTCGGGAAGGGAAAAGCTTCTAAAATATCCCCAATGGTAATTTCTCCGGCGGCAATACTGCCCCGAATTCCGCCCCCATTGGTAATCGCGATTTCCGTTTGATTGCGGGCAGTTTTAACGAGTAAAGCTTCCCCTAACAGGGTTCCCAGGTTGGTTTGTTCCCGTCGAATATAGGGGCGATCGCCATTGAGTTTAATCGGAGTTTCACCAATAACTTTACTTTTCAGTTTTTGAATGGGTTGGGAAAAGGTCTTGAGAATCGCTTGAAATTGGGGATTGGCACTAATTTCGTCACTTACAGGATGGAGATTTCCTTCCCAGTTTTGGAGATGTCCCTGGCGATCGAACCTAACATTTAAGTCCCCTAAATATTTGCCCCATTCCCAATCCGTGACCACTAAAACCGGTTGACCATTGGGTGTTTTTTCCACAATCGGATAGGGATAAACAGCCTCTGGCATATCTCCCACTCTGGTATGGGAATGGCCGCCAATAATGACATCAATGCCATCGACTTGCCGGGCTAATTCCAGATCTTCAGTAATCCCCAGATGGGTAAGGGCAATAATTTTATTTACCCCTTCCTGGGTTAACTCGTTTACAGCTTGTTGTGCTGCTTGCACCGGATCTAAAAATTCTACCCCTTCCCCGACTTCTGCCATGGTCATGGTTTCTGGGGTGGTTAGTCCCAAAATGCCGATGTTTTGCCCCTTCTTTTTAAGGATAATCCAAGGTTTTACCCAACCCGAAAGGGGCGAGCTAGATTCAATGTCTAAGTTGGCTGAAACGATGGAAAATTTACTCTCTTCAATAAAGTTTCTCAGAACTTCTTGACCCTGGTCAAATTCATGATTCCCTAAAGTCATGGCATCATAGTTTAAGGCATTGTAAAATTTGCCGTCTGCTTGCCCTTGATAGGTGTTAAAATAGAGTGTTCCTTGGAATACATCTCCTGCATCTAACAGTAACAGGGGTTGGTTGGCGCGATCGCTTTCTTCTCTGAGGCGATCGATCAAAGTTTTGCGTTTAGAAATGCCCCCCAAGGTTTCATTTTCTCCCATTTCTACCGGTTCTAAATGGGCATGATGATCGTTGGTGTGTAACAGACGCACTTCAAAGGCAGAAGCGGCCCAAAAACGTCCACTCACTAGCCCAATAATGACCGCGAGAACAACGCCGAAAAGGACTTGTAGGCTTCTTTTCCAATAGAGTGAAGTTTGGTTCATCGGTTTGTAGTTGTAGATTATTTTGCTATAATTCTTAAATAATTTGGGTTAATTAGGATTGTGTATCTTTCCATGTTTGATAATAGTCCCTAATACCCTAATCGGAGGCGCAGGGCGCGATCTTTTCGTCATTCAATCAGCGAATACGACAGCAGAACACTTAATCACAGATTTTGTTGACAGTCAAGATTTACTCGGCTTAGACGGGCTGACCTTTACGGAAATTACCATCACTTCAGACGGCAATAGTACCCTGATTTAACAGAGCGCAACCGGTCGCATTTTAGCCCGTTTACCTGGCATTAACCCAAGTCAAATTACCGAAGCAGATTTTACCACATCTTTAACACCCCTGCCGTCCTCTCCAGAGGCAACCACGTTAATCAATGGCATTGCTAGTGGAGATACATTGAGTTATAGGGTGCGTTCATCTTGGTTGAAATTCAATTCGGTCTTGGCGAAGAATCAGGTCATAATCGCCAAAGAAGTCGTGACCGAGTAAGCCGATTTCTAATTGAGAACCGGCGATAATGACGGGTAAGTTGTGGACGACTACGCCTTTGACGGCGATCGATTCAACTAAACCGATGGGAACAGTGACTCCTTTAGCGCTGGCGGTATCCATTTGTGCTGATCCGATGATGGGAAGATCTAGGGATTGGGCCATCTTTTGGGTAATGACGACTCCTGTGGCTCCGGTATCGACGATCATTTCAAAGGTTCGAGTCTGATTAAATACCACATCGATCACTGGGGTTCCGGCTTCCCGGCGCTTAATGGGGGTTTGGATTGCTCCCGGTTTGACGGTGGAGGAGCGCTGTTGAACCGGTTGAATAGGGGTGATGGGTTTGACCGCGATAATTTCGGGGCTAGGGGAAGGAGAGGGGGATACGGTTTGAGTTTGGGTTTGGGCGTATGTCAGGTTTTGCTGATATTCATTAATTTTTTGTTGGGCTAGGGTGTGGTTGGGACTTTGGGGGGGGATTTGTTGGAGCAGAGCGATCGCCTGTTGCCATTGCCGAGCGACTAATTGCCAATCCCCTGGAGATGCCGCAGACTGGGCGATACTGGCTGCACCATAGGCTTTATCTAAGGCTCGTTGTAGGGTTTTTTGGTCGGTTTTAACCGGAGAAGGTTTAGGAGTGGGAGAGGGGGAAGGGGAGGCGATCGCCTGCGGCGTTTCTGGAGGGGGCGGATCGGCAACCTCAACCGGCGATCGCTTACAGGCAACCATGGAGACGACTATCCCTAATAAAATCAAGCGTTTCACCGGTTGTCACCCTTTCTGAGTATCCATTAGCAAAAACAATCTAAAAATACCATGTCTTTCTTTTTCCCTGTGCGCTATGCGTGCCCATTTTTCGGGGTTTTCATGGGAAGGCATCGGTTAAGGAAAATTGTGATTACTGTATCTCATCATATCGAAAAGTGCTGTATAGAGAGAGGGCTTAAAATTCTGATAAACTAAAATTCCATCGAGTGTTGGTGTGAGACCCTATGCCCTCTGTCCCCTTCCATATCGTTGATGTTTTTGCCGTGAAACCCTATAGCGGCAACCCATTAGCTGTCATCCTCAATGCTGGGGAGCTGACGACGGAAACGATGCAAACCATTGCTAAGGAAATTAACTTTTCGGAAACGACGTTTATTTTAGGCGATCGCCCCGAAAAGGGCGGCTACCCAGTTCGCATCTTCACCCCCGTGCAAGAACTCCCCTTTGCCGGACATCCTACCCTAGGCACTGCCTACATTATCCAGCAAGCCATAATTGGCTCGCCCGTCGAGCGAGTTATCTTAAATCTGCAAGTTGGCCAAATTCCCGTCCATTGGCAAACCGAAAATCAAACGGAAATCTTATGGATGCAGCAAAATCCCCCAGAATTTAGCACCACCTATTCTAAAGAAGTCCTTGCTCCTATCCTCAGCTTAGAACCGGAAGACATTGACGATCGCTTTCCCATCCAAAGTGTCTCTACCGGAATGCCCTTTGCGATCGTTCCCTTGAAAACTCAAGCCGCCCTCAAACGATGCCGCATTCAACAATCCTTATATTTTGAGTTTATCGACAATCAGCCAGGAAAAGAGATTTTTGTCTTTTGTCCCGAAACCCATCACCCTGACAACACCTTTAGCGCTCGCATGTTTGCCGACTACTTAGGCATTCCCGAAGATCCAGCCACCGGTAGCGCCAATGGCTGTTTTGCGGGCTATTTAGTCGAACACAACTATCTAGGCACTCAAGAGATTGATGTGCGAGTCGAACAAGGCTATGAAATTAATCGCCCCTCCCTGTTACATCTGAGCGCTCACCGGAATCAGAATCACATTTGTGTTCAAGTTGGAGGTCAAGTCATGCCCATTGCTAAAGGAGAGTTCTTCCTCTAGTCCATTCATTTCCCATTCCCTTAAATTTTTCCTTAGCTGACTAAAGCTTCTTCTATAATCTGGACTTTGCCTCGTTGTACACCTCTTAAGATGCGATAGGCTGCTTTGTATTCTTCACTGTCTTTGCTAAAGGTTTGGCAGGTTAGCTTGAGGAAAAACAAGTCTTCAGTAGAAATAGAGTTGATTATACTAACGGAAGCAAAAAGGCTAGAGATGTAGTCGGATAGTTTTTCTGTAGCTGATAGCATGGTATGCGCCCTCATTCCTCGATGTTTTTATTTTCTCCAAATTTTTGCGATCGGTAGGTGACGCGCCTCAGTGTTGAGGATGATCTTGTACGAGATAGACTGTGATTGTAATGGAGCAACTTGGGCGACGGAGATCACTGTTGGGGATATTTATAAATGCTCAAACCATTGTCAAACAAGATTTTTGCCTTTTCCCTCCTCTTGACAACCAGCTTACACAGCCCTTGCGATCCATGCTCATGACTCAACCCCTACTCCTTCCCCAAAGGGCTAATCCCCCCCCGCGTCCGCGAGCGGCGATCAGGTTATCTTGGACTAAAAAATAGTTGAAAAATGCTAGTTCGCGGATAGGCGCTTGATAAAATCGAGCGTTGCGGTTTTCTCCGTTGCGAATTAGGGTAGAAAATAGGACTTTATCGAAGAATTTGACTTGCATGGTGGTAAAGTCAAATGCTAAAATAGAGTTAGACTTTAAACGTTTAGCGGGGCCAAAAACGATTAAGGTAAATAAGCCGATTTGAATTCGATTTTCGACTTCTCCCGCTTCAAATTTCTGCCGATCGATCTTTTCTAAGTCGGGTAAAGGACGATACACCAATTGAATGGGAATCAACCGCAGCAGAGTCTGGGCTAACCTCATCTGGGTTAAATTGAGCGATCGCCCCTGTTTTTCCCCCGTAATCCAACACAAGCGCCATTCTCCTGCCAGTTGCTCGAAGCCATAGGGCGTTTTTTCCTTTTTCCTGCACTTTTCCCAAGCTAACAGTTCCTCCACTACCTCCCCCGCAGCCGGAGCAGAAACTTGAGGGTTTAACATCGATGCTACCGTTTGTTCGAGTAGGGCAAAATTCGTCATCTTCATTTCCATCCATCGATTCGCCATTCAAGAGGCGGTTTGACCCGCCCCTAAATCTTCCCTTATCAGAAAAATGGGTCTAAAACCCTGTCCTTCTAGGACGGTGAGTATGTCAATTCAGTCTGGATAATCCTTGCAAATCAAACTTTTGCAGCCAAACTTGGCGATCGCTCTCTGTAAACGACCGATCGCGAGATTGGGCCTTCACTTGAAAGCGATCGGCCACCAAAACTCCCGTAATATTGCTCCCCTGAGTCACCGCAGGAAACCCCCCAATATTTTTGGTACTCTTTTCGTACTTTTTCCGAGCCGCAGGTAAACTAATCGTATCGGAAATCGACAAAACAGCCATATCCTTGCCCCCCTGCTTCAGCTTATATTCAGAAAATCCCTTTTTCTCCTGAGCCGCAACCACTTGATAGCCATCCCCAGACCTGGGAAAAAAGCGGTTCAAACGAGAACCCGGAAGCGCTTCCTTCTTCACGGCTGGAGCAGCATTACGTTTAGTCGTCTCCCGTTGGGTATTTTCCCAAGATTGAGCCGTATCCTGGGAAGTCTTCTGGGGTTGAGTTTGGGTTGGCGTATTCCGTTGACTACTGCTAGAAGATGAAGATCCAGTCGTACCCGCACAACCAGAGACAAACACTACTGTCGCCAGCGCAACTGCAACCCACTGTTTCCGTTGAAAGCTAAATATCATCAGTCAGTATCTTCTCCACTTGAGATCAATCTGTTTCCATTGTGGCTGATCGTCCTAACCCTCTGTCTACCAAGGAGAACCAATGAGCGTAAATGCCGACCAATAAAACGGAGCTGCCAGATTATCGATCGCCAAATTCCCCAACTCTGAAGGCAATTCTACCGCTCCTCGACTTCCTCGCAATTGGCGATCGCTTAAACTCACTTCTCCTCGTAAGAGGGAAAGTTGCGCTTGGCGCAGAGCTTCCGCTTTAATCGGCGATCGGGGTAACTGCTGATAAAATTCACTCATCAGCGCCAACGTCCCCCCATCACTGACATACCACAGACTCGCTAGGACTGAGTGTACCCCACTTTCAAACGCCAACCCCGCAAACCCCAATTCCGCCTCCGGATCGCCAATAGCCGTCCGACAAGCACTCAACACCAGTAAATCCAAAGGCGGATCGTCCAAGGGCAATTGGCGAATCCGATCCAGAGTGAGCTGACTATCCCAAAATTGAATATAGGATTGATTCGGTTGTCCCGGCTGAAATTCTGCATGGGTGGCTAAATGAACAATATCAAAATCCTGGGATTCCAATTGGGTTTGTAAGTTCTCTAAGGTAAATTCCTCATTCAAAAACGCTCGGCTCTCCCACACATTTTGCCCCTGCACGATCCCATCACGGAGTAATTCTAATTCTAGGGCAACTGCGGGGAGAGGATCTAAATCCTTAAATTCGGAGGCTCCCATGGCTAGAAGTTGGGTTTTTTGGGGGTTATCCGTTCCCACCGTCATCAAATTAAACGCTGGAATAATGGCCAAGCTATATTTTTCCACTAAAAATTGCTCCCCATCAAATAAGGCACCAAAGGGAACAGATCTTAACCCCTTTCCCGTACAGAAGAGTAATGTATCGATGCCCTCCCTTTCTAATTGGGCTTCTACAGGAGCGATGATCCACTGGTAGAGTTGTTCGGCTGAGGATTGATATCGTATGGTACGGAGATATCGGGGATTCGTAACCGTAGAGCGAAATTCATTCGCTATATTGACCAGGTTACTCCTAGAGGCTTCTGGAATCTCACGATACGTCAGATTACCCTGAGCTGTGATCAACAGTAATTCTAGGTTGTCCGGCATCGGATGGACATACAGGAGCGCTGGCGTTTTTCCCGTTTCTTTCTCCTTCCGAGCTAGAAACTGGGCAATTTCTGGGGCTTGTAGCTTTTCGATATCTCTAGCATGGGATTGGAAGTAGTCGGTAAACTCTTCTTTCCACACCTGCTCGATACGGTTAACCAGCTTGATTAACTCTTGTCGATCTGAAGGCTCTTTGCTCTCAGGGGATAGGCTCCAGCTTAAATGCCCAGTTACTACAATGACACTGAATACGACCAAAAATAAGACCAGGCAAGAGATCCACCGGGTTGCTCGTTTACGCATCAGATAATGATCAAACATAAGGTTGACCTTCAAGAAATGAAAGGATCTCCTCTGTGATAACAAATTTAGGATGCCAACGGAATGATTTCTCTAGCCACAAAAAAACCTGCTTGAGCAGGTTTCAGTTATGGAGACAAACACAATGCACAATGATTAACCAATCACTGCCCGTAATTTTTCCAGTTTTTGAGGGGACATAGAGGCTAATGCTTGTTGTCCCTGTTCAGATTCCACGAGCTTGACTAATTCCTGAACGGCTACTTCAACTTCGTTGGAAATCGGAGGATTAAGAATTTCGCCAGCTTCGGGATGGCAAACTCCTCCTTCACACACCCAGCCTAAGTCATGCCAATATCGGGTGGGTACAGTGGTTCCCCGTTGCCCAATGTGTTCGGAGTTCAACCACTGGGTTTCGAGGTAAGATTGGGGTGATTCGTAATATTTGGGCGATCGCGCATAAGGAACCGTAAAACACCCAAACACTTTCCGGTATTCTTCTGAATCTAGAATGGCAGTAATTAACTGATCAACGCCTTTTGTGGTTAAAATTTGCGAATAGTGTTGAATTTCTGCTTTATCTTTTGGCGCACGACCAAGAAAGTGTTTTAAGCAGATTTCTAAGAACTTCACATTGGAGTAACGGTGATAAAAAGAATCCAGATAAACAGCAGAATGACCTAGCTCTTTTAGAAACCGACGGACTCCAATTTTATCGTGCAAAAACTGATGCTCGGCTTTCTTTAAACGTTTGTGTTCATACTGATACGGCTGACGCTCCAACACTTGGTAGTAGATGGCGATCAGCGCTTGTTGCCGTTCTTCAAGCGATGAAGTTCGACTGACAGTTAGGGGTTTAGGGGGGCAGTTCATGGGTATATTCTCCTCTACAACAGGATCGATTGACTTAAACATGGGAGTTCAACATGACGGTAATGACTTTGATATAAGGATGGACTAAACTACTACAGTTAGGGGGCAACAGCTCATCCACTTCTTTATGCAAATAGTCGTAAACCCTTGTACAATGACTCGTGCGTTTATATGCCACTAAAATAGTGTCTAGCCAAAACATCATTTGTTCTTTGAAGAACATCTCGTCATTCCGCAGAATTGACAAGGCAATATAACGGATGACTGAACCCATATCGTATTTGCATCGAGCGCCATGATTTTTGATTAACTCTGGATAGGCTTGGGCAAATTTACGGAGGGTATTGACGATCAGCTTTTCACTGTTTTCACTCAGAAGCTGATAGGTTTGTAGCCGGAGTTGATAGCTTTGTAAATACTGCTCTAAGGGATAAAGCTCTTGTGCATTGAGGTATCGGCCATCAGCCTCTATTAGTTTGGTATCTAGATCGTGGTTTAATGTATGCATGGTTATATCCTCGGAAGATGCTTGAATAGGACTGAACTTATCAGCAAATTTCTAAATTCTTGCTTAACCTCTCTTCTTCTAGGTTGCCTCAAGACTAAAATATTCTCAAGGTATTGCAGCGATTCTTAATAAAGATTTTTACATTTTTTGATGAATCTCATCTAACCCTACTCCTTGAAGCGTGAAGATTTATATCTTTATATTGGTAACCCTGAGAGAGTTTAGGGATCTGAGTGGGTATTTCTGTATTTCTAGATGCCAAAATCCGCCCTGAATCCTCGAAGATCGAGGATTGAGCCGAGATCTGCCCCAAGTTCAGAGGTCTGATGTTGTCGGTTTCTTTACAATTTGTTACATTAATCGAGTGTAGAACTGTATCTAACTCAAAAACAGCATGTTTACTGGCGTCACCGGTTTCTTTGGCAGTCCTGGAAATAGAGATATGGGAGAGAGGCTCCTCAATACCGTGGCGAGCCAGTCGATTCGTCATCTGTTCACCCGCAGTGAATCGATTGAGGTGTCGATTCGCTGTTATCCATCTAGCAAAATTCTACAAGGAGCGATCGATGGTTTGCAAATGCAAGGCCGGGGCTTACTCATTCGCAATGACTTTCCCATGGAGGAGATGTCCTTTCAAACGGATGCTGTAGCCCTTGATTTTAGCGCTCTCCTGGGGGGAAAATTGCGCTTGAAGCAACCCACTCAGGCTGTTGCCCAAATCACCCTATCTGAAGCTGGTATTAACCAGTCCTTCCAGGCAAAATTGGTGACGAAACGGTTGGAAAATCTGACTCAACCCACCTTAACTGAAGTGTCTGGGGGAAACCCGGTTTCGTTTAAGGAGGTTTCGGTTGAGTTACTTCCCAATCATCAAATTCGATTATTGGCGAAAACGGATGTGGGAGGAGGTGAGCTGATTCCTATTGCCATGAAAGCTACGTTAGTGGTGGAACGTCGGCGACGCATCATTTTTAGCGAAGCTCAATTTGAAGAAGATCGTATTCCCCCAGAACTGTGCGATCGCGCTCAAACCTTGACCCAAGCCCTGGCTGACATCTTGAATGATATGGTTGATCTAGATCGATTTGACCTCGATGGTGTCACCTTGCGAATTAATCGCCTAGAAACTCAAGGTAAAAATCTACTGTTTAGTGGTTATGCTCAAATCGATCATTTTCCCGATACTTAGCTTCTTATTTGTGCGCTAACCGTGATAGATAGCCTATTTTCCTTGGGTGGAGTTGTGATTGTGCCGTTGTTAGGATTTTCTATCCTAGCAACCACCTTGATCCTAGAACGCTTGATGTTTTGGTGGCAAATCACTCGCCGCCAAAAACGATTGGCCCAAGAGGTATTGCGCATCTATCGTCAGGACGTGACAACTACCTTAATCAAATTAGATCAGAATCGAGATTTACCTCTGGCCAGAATTTTTCTCGCTGCTCTCGAACTCGAGCAACCCACCCCAGAAGAATTCCGATTAGCTCTCGAAAGTGCAGGACAAGCAGAAATCCCTATCCTGAAGCGATTTAATACTCTCTTTGAAACTGTGATTACTGTAGCTCCTCTATTGGGGCTATTGGGAACCATTCTCGGTCTGATTCAAGCTTTTTCTGCCCTGCGTATCGGAAACCTGGGGGGGATGGACAATATTGGCGTAACCGCAGGAATTAGTGAAGCCTTGATTTCTACTGCTGTCGGATTAGTCGTGGCGATCGTTACCCTATTATTTACTAACCTATTTCGAGGTCTATATCGCCGACAAATTGCCCTGATCCAAGAATATGGTGGCCAACTAGAACTAATTTACCGCAAACGGTTCATCAAAAACTAATCTTGAGCTTTTAAAACAACAAAACCCCTTTGTGTGAAAAGGGGTTTTGAGAAAAAGTAACCTGGCACCGAGCTATTTTGCCATGGGGTGACCCCCAAAGTATCGTCGCCGCTGCTGTGTTTCACTACCGAGTTCGGGATGGAGTCGGAGTGGTGCCA
>NZ_JAQPOK010000124.1 GCF_030068445.1 Roseofilum halophilum BLCC-M91
TCTAGGGTTAAAACTTTTACAGTTTAGACTTTTTAGTGCCCTATCCTCTTTTCCCGGTCTACCGCAGCTCTATGCGCCACGGGTTGAAACCCGATTTCGTCACGTAAAGGCTTTCTGTTACGTCTGCGTCGCGGGTGGGTCGACCAACGCTATTATACCACAAAGCCGTCCTAGAAGGACGGGGTTTCAGACCCAAAATTCTGATGAGAGTTTTTTGAATTAACTTGTTGTGACCAACCAGCTCTGGTCTTCGGCGATCGCCGCGATCGCTCAGGGTAAAATCGAAGGGCAAAGTTACCACTGAGGAGATTCTATGGCAGTCCGCCAACGACGCTACAGCAAAGAAGAATTAGCCCGACGTGGACAAGAACTCTATGAATCTGGCATTCGGCAGCAAGTCGAAGCGGGAAATGAGGGTAAAATTGTGGCGATCGACATCGAAACTGGAGATTTCGAGGTTGATGAGAATGTTGTGCCCGCAACGAATCGACTATTTGAGCGACATCCCGATGCTCAACCTTGGGTAATTAGAATCGGATATCGCGCCGTCGATCATTTTGGGGCACGGAGTCTAAAGTAAAATCGATGATGGAGGGGAAGATAAACAATTGCGAGAATAACCCAGGGTTGGGTAGAATGAAGAGTCTGTGACCTATTGAGTTGAAATGACAGACCCTTCAAAATCCTCACCTTCAGGTTTGGGGAAAGTGTGGCATCAAAATCGGGAAAATGTGGTGATTATCGCGATCGCCGTAATTATTGCTCTCTTGGTGCGGACGGCGATCGCCGAACCCCGGTTCATTCCTTCAGATTCCATGTTTCCCACCTTAGCAGTCGGCGATCGCCTCGTGATTGAAAAGGTCTCCTATCATTTCCATCCCCCCGAAACCGGCGATATCATCGTCTTTGAACCCCCTCCCCAACTGCGAGCGCAAGGATATGGCAAAGATCAAGCCTTTATTAAACGAGTCATTGGTCAACCCGGTCAAACCGTTGAAGTTTCTGGGGGTAAAGTCTACCTGAACCATCAACCCCTTCAAGAAGATTATATTGCTGAACCGCCAGAATACCACTGGGGGCCCGAACAAGTCCCCAAAGGACAATTGTTTGTCATGGGAGATAACCGCAACGATAGTAATGATTCCCATATTTGGAAGTTCTTACCCCAAGACAATATTATCGGCCGCGCTGCATTCCGCTTTTGGCCCCTTAACCGTCTAGAACTTATTCACCATTGATTGAGTCATTCTATCAAATTCGGTTTCCGCAAGCGGACATGAAAATGGGTTAACAAGCGGGCAAGATGCCCGCACTCCTGAAACCTTTCATATAGCGCTGCGCTCTATAGTCTCGCTCGTAGGGGGCGGGTTTACAAACATCTGGGTGAGAAAACAAGAGGGTTGCTAAACCCGCCCCTACTTAATTAGGGTGTTTGCCCTTCGCGGACATTATAAAGCTTAGATAGGGAAGCAAGGTACTAATCTGCTCTCCCGATAAACCCAGACGCTGTTGAAAATCCACCCAATCTTGATACTCCCCTTGCTCAGTTCTCTGGGTAATAATGGCTTCGGCTAAGGGGCGATCGAGGACAGAAATTTGTAAAAGTTCTGGTAAAGAAACTTGATTCACATTCAAACAAAGACTGCGATCGTAATAGCAAAACTGTAAAATTGGCTCAAGGGGGCGTAACCGTTGTACGGGTAATTCCAGAGCAGCAGCAATATCTTCTAAACGGTAAAATTGCACTCCTGCTTGCGAGAGATTGACCAAGAATCGCGCCTGATGAATCGAAAAAAGGGGTAACCGTAACCAATCATCCACCGTGGCTTGATTGACATCAATTTTTACCCCCAATTTAGCCGCTAAAGCGATTTCGTCCAGGGATTGGAATCGATAATAGGGATCGAGGAATCGACTGGGGATAGGCTTGGGAAACATCGATTGTATAGCAACCGCCAAGCCGGTGAGGACTTTTTTCACCTTCTGAAATCTAGTACCCATAACCCATTGCCTGTTGCCTATTCCCTAGCCCGAATTTGCCTCTCTCAATTTACTCAATTTCGATAGAAGTGGGTGAAGAATTGGACGAACCTGATGCAGAAGATTGGCGGATACTAGAGTAGAGGCGATCGCGCCACTCAAAAAAGGGTTGATAGGACGGATTATCCGCTAATCCCGGAATGCCTTTACCTTGTAAAGCTTCTGGAATGTTGAGATAATTTCCTTCCGGGAACTTAATGAAAATACTTAATCCAGCCACGGCTAAATCGGCTAGAGTGGGGCGATCGCACACCAAATAGGGGTGATCGACCAAAATTAAACTTAACGCCTCTAAATCTTGTTTTAAGCTATCCTGGGCGGCCTGGATTTCTTCTGGACTTGCCCCGACTCCATAGCCGAGAACTTGGAAAAATTCCCTGGGAACTGAACTGACTAAGGTTTTAATAAAATCAGGGGTAGGACTGGGTAAAACCGCAGTTCGGAACAGTTGGTCTTGACTTAATCCACCATACAGGGCCTTCCGACTTTTGACTCCAATGGACTCATCTGCCCATTCTTCCATCATTAAGCATAAACCGCGCTGCCGGGCTTCTGTGGGAATAATCGGCTTTTCTGGGTATTGGCGATCTAAATATAAGGCGATCGCCGTAGAATCAGCAATCACGGTATTACCATCCTTGAGTACCGGGACTTGCCGTTGTCCAGAAATCTTCAACACCTCCAGTTGTCCTACCCCTGGAGTCACTTCAATGGTACGGTAGTCCAATTCTTTGTAATCGAGAATGAGTCTAACTTTCTCAGAGAATTGGGAAAATTCAAATTGGTATAGCTCTAACATGATTTCAACAAGTGCAACGCAAGGCTCAAGGTTTACCCTATCACGATCGGCCCTGCACTCTTTCAGAAGGCAGCAGCAGAAGAGGGGAAGGAGAGCGATCGGATTGACCCGAATTCTGGGAGAATCAGACATAGAGCAGTCAAGCACTGGAAGTTGTAGGCGATCGTGTCCATTTCCCCTATTCTTACCTTAGAGCTAAAATTCATGACCATCAGTCTGTGGCTGGGTTTAATCTTCCTAGTCTCGGTTTGGCTGAGTCGCTACCGTTGGGCAAATGCGGAAATTATTCGCAAAGTTGTCCATATTGGCTCAGGAAATGTGATTCTGTTGGCCTGGTTCTTCGATATTCCCGCTTGGGTTGGCATTGCCGCATCGATCGTTTTTAGTGCGATCGCCCTTTTATCCTATTCCTTCCCCATCCTACCGGGGATTAATGGCATCGGTCGCCAAAGTTGGGGCACATTTTTCTACGCAGTGAGTATTGGCCTCTTAATTGCCCTGTTTTGGCCGTTGCATCAACCCTATTATGCCGCCCTGGGGATCTTGATTATGACCTGGGGCGATTCTCTAGCAGCCTTAGTGGGTCAAAATTTCGGTACTCATCCCTATTTCCTGGGCAAGATGAAAAAAACTTGGGAAGGAACGGGAACGATGTTTGCCGTTAGTTATGGGATCTGTGTGCTGATTTTATTACCAGTTTATGGCAATGTGGGCTTAATCTGGATCGCTTCGGCGATCGTCGCCCTGTTTGCCACGTTCTTAGAAGCGTTTTCTCGCTTTGGGATTGATAATTTAACGGTTCCCCTCGGTAGCGCCATCTTAGCTTTTGGATTAATGGAAGGTTTGACCCTAGGGGAATTTTATCTGCGATGACACAAGGTTACACGAGGGTGCGATCGGTGAGAATATCATAACCGTCCTCGGTCACCAAAACCGTATGCTCAAATTGGGCAGAGAGGGCATTATCCACCGTCACCACCGTCCATTGATCCGGTAAAACACGAGTCACTTTTGAACCCTCATTAACGATCGGTTCGATCGCCAATGTCATTCCCGGACGCAGTTTCACGTTGGGTAGGGCATCCGTGCGGAAGTTAAACACGGCGGGTTCTTCATGCAAGTTGCGCCCTACTCCATGCCCCGTATAATTTTCAACGATTGTATACCCCTGGGGTTGCACATAATCTTCAATCCCACCCGCAATATCGAGCAGCGTATTGCCCGGCTTGACTTGCTTGATCCCTTCATAGAGGGCCTTTTCTGCCACCTCCATCAATTTTTGGGTCGATGCCAAAATCTTTCCCACGGCAATTGTAATACACGAATCACCGTGATACCCCTGATAATAAGCTCCCGTATCGACTTTCAATAAATCCCCTGATTTAAGCACTTGTTTGCGGGAGGGAATGCCATGAACCACTTGATGATTCACAGACGCACAAATAGAAGCCGGAAAGCCATGATACCCCTTAAAACTCGGTGTTGCGTCCATCTCGCGAATTCGTTTTTCGGCATAGGCATCGAGATCGGCCGTCGTCATGCCTGGCTCGGCAAGTTCAGCAATTTCTTTGAGAACTATAGCGACAATTTTACCGCTAGTTCGCATGATCTCGATTTCCGGTTCTGATTTAATTTCGATGCCTCGATTCCGTTGACCGAAGAGGGGTTTCATCGCGGGTTTAGAGAAGAGTTTGGTCAAAATGTTCATATTAAATTCTAAAGATGGAGTATGGAGGCAATATTTAATTTTACAGGATGTCTGGATCGGCGGGGAGATAGGGAGATAGGGGTAATGACCCCCATAAAACAGCCTTGTCCAATTTCTGTTGGCCCTAGCTCAGAGCCAAGGAGTATATTATCTTGATCTATATCCCCTGTTTGCAACTGCACAAGGGAGTCTACGGGCCAAGTCGATCGTCAATGGTCTAACTCTTAACCGAGACTCTCACCAGGGTTATCCCAAACTCAAAGACAACAATCATCAATCATCCATGGATACCAAAGCTTTTTCTCGCACGCTGAAAAAATCTGAAAATTACCACCGCAAAGGGTTTGGCCATCAGGCTGAAGTGACCGAGCTGATGAATACGGCCTATCAAAGTCCTCTGGTGCAAAAGCTGCGGGAGAATAACTATACTCTCACTCAGGGAAACGTGACCATTCGGTTGGCCGAGTCCTTTGGATTTTGTTGGGGAGTGGAACGAGCGGTGGCTATGGCCTATGAAACCCGCGAGCATTTCCCCACAGAAGATATCTGGATTACCAATGAAATTATCCATAATCCGGCTGTCAATGACCATCTGCGCCAGATGAATGTGCAGTTTATTCCGGTTGAGGGGAATACCAAGAATTTCTCGGTGGTGAACTCAGGAGATGTGGTGATTTTACCGGCGTTTGGCGCAAGCGTCCAGGAAATGAAGGAACTTCATCAGAAGCAATGCAAAATTGTGGATACTACTTGTCCTTGGGTGTCTAAGGTCTGGAATACGGTGGAAAGACACAAGAAGAAAAGCTACACTTCGATAATTCATGGCAAGTATAAGCATGAGGAAACGGTGGCTACCAGTTCTTTTGCTGGAACCTATTTAATTGTGCTGAATTTGGAGGAGGCGGAATATGTTTGTAACTACATCCTCCATGGGGGAGATAAAGGGGAGTTCTTGCAAAAGTTTAGTCGCGCTTGCTCGGAAGGGTTCGATCCGGATCGCGATTTAGTCGGGGTGGGAATTGCTAATCAAACCACGATGCTCAAAAGTGAAACGGAGCAGATTGGTAAGTTGTTTGAGCATACGATGATGAAAAAGTATGGCCCTGATACTTTGACGGATCATTTTCATAGTTTTAATACGATTTGTGATGCTACCCAAGAGCGCCAGGACGCGATGTTGGGTTTGGTGGAAGAATCTCTGGATTTGATGGTGGTTATTGGTGGGTTTAATTCGTCGAATACGACCCATCTACAGGAGATTGCGATCGCTAGGGGGATTCCTTCCTATCATATTGATGGGGGCGATCGCATCTTGGCGGATAATCGGATTGAACATAAACCTTTGGATGGCAAGATTACCATTGAGGATAATTGGTTGCCCTCTGGCGAAATTGTCGTTGGTATTACCTCTGGTGCGTCTACTCCCGATAAGGCTGTGGAAGAGGTCTTAGAAAAGATTTTTGCCGCTAAAGCAATCATGGGTAATGGGTAATAGGTATATTGCCTAATTCCTGCTCCCCACTCCCCTATAAAAACAGGGGTGATGAGATCCACTGCCTCTGTTTTTATTTTTATTGAATTCTGGATAGAACCAATGGCTCAGAAGGATGACACCCGAATTTTGTTAATCGCCCTGATTGTGTGTTTGGGCTTGGTGGGTTTTGGTTTATGGTGGTTCCTGAATCGGGGACAGGGAGAGATCCTCCCTAGTTCAGTGGAAACGGAAACCTCCGATGCGCAGAGTGCTTTGGGGCCTGTGGAAGAGCGGCTCAGTCGTGGAGATCGGTTGTTAATTGAGGAGGGAGCTACGCCCCAGAAACGGAGCGCTGTGGCTCAGATGGCCCAGGGAAATTGGGAAGGGGCGATCGCCGATTTAGAAGCCTCTTTAAGCCTGAATCGTAACGATCCCGAAGCGTTGATCTATCTGAATAATGCCCGCATTGCTGGGCAAAGGGCCTATACTCTGGCTGTGTCTGTCCCCATTACTACCCAGCTTAATGCTGCTCAAGAATTGCTGCGCGGTGTGGCGCAAGTACAACAGGAGATTAACCAACAGGGAGGGGTTCAGGGAACTCCCGTACAGATTTTGATTGCTGATGATGGCAATAGTCCAGAGGCTGCTGTTGAGATTGCCCAAATGTTAGTTGCAGATGAGCAGGTGTTGGGGGTTGTTGGCCACTTTAGCAGTGGGGTGAGTTTGGCGGCTGCTCCTATCTATCAGAGTGGGCAGTTGGTGATGGTTACTCCTACGTCTACCTCCGTGGAGTTGTCGGACGCAGGCAGTTATATTTTTCGCACGGTTCCGAGCGATCGCTTTGCGGGGACAACCCTCTCGCGTTATCTGCTCCAAGAGTTGCAAAAACAAAAGGTGGCTGTATTTTTTAACTCCGACAGCCGGTATAGTCGGTCGCTCAAGGATAGCTTTACCACTGCCTTATTTGCTGATGGTGGAGAGGTGGTATCCGAGCTGGACTTTGCCAGCTTGATGTTTAGTGCGGGTAATGCGGTTCAACAAGCGACCAGTCAAGGAGCGGAGGCGATTTTACTGGCTTCGGATTCCACGGTCTTTAATGCTGCCCTGGATGTGATTATTATTAATGACGGTGAGTTGCCCCTTCTGGCAGGGGATAGTTTATATAGACCTGAAGTCTTAAATGTGGGCAAGGAAAAGGCTGTGGGGATGGTGGTGGCGATTCCTTGGCATTTTTTAGCGAATGCCCAATCTGCCTTTGCCCAACAGAGTCTTCGGTTATGGGGAGGGCAGGTGAATTGGCGCACAGCTCTAGGTTATGATGCGGCACTGGTGCTGTTAGAGGCGATCGCCCGCGATCCAAGTCGTTCTGGCATTCAGCAGGCTCTGGTGGCTTCGGATTTTCAGGTGAGTGGGGCATCGGGAACCATTCGCTTTTTGCCATCGGGCGATCGCAATCAGAGCCTTCAATTAGTCGAAGTTCAACGGGGCGATCGTACTGGTTTTGGCTATGATTTCGTTCCCCTAGACAATTAATCGTTGGTTTAGGTTGGGTTGAACCATGTCTTATTGATTCGGTGGTTCGCTCCCCCCATTCCCCCAAGGAGAGAGGGCGAAGCGCTGCAAGAAGCGGGCAAGATGCCCGCACTCCCAAAACCTTTAATATTAAGGAGTGGGAGCATCTGGCTCCCTAGCTTTGCTAGGAGCTAATTGGCTACAAGAGCATCCTCATTTTGTTTGCGTTCAATATCTTGAGCGGAGGGGAATTTAACATCCCAGACTAAACCCAGACGCTCTAGCAGGGCAATTACCCACCAGGAAAAGTCCACTTGCCACCAATTCATGCTAAACCGGGCAGAGTAAGGAAAAGCATGATGGTTATTATGCCAACCTTCCCCTAGGGTAATCATGGCAATCAAGGGATTATTGCGGCTGAAATCTCCGGTGTTGAAGGGTTGATTTCCCCACAAATGGCAAATGGAGTTCACCGAGAGAGTTCCTTGGAAACTGAGCATAATTCGCAATGCACCGCCCCAAATGAGGCCTTGAAAAGCACCGGCCCAAGATCCATAGACGGCTCCACCAATGGCCGCAGGAAGTGCTAAACCGAGGACAATCCAGACTATACAGAAACGATCGACCCATTGAACGACGCGATCGCTCTTTAAATCATTGATATAGGGTAAGGGTTCCACCCAAGTTGCACCCACCATCCAACCGAAATGGCCGTGCCAAAATCCTTGTAGTTTTCCCCAAAAGCTTTTTCCATGTAGGTGGGGGGAATGAACATCTCCGGGTTGATCGCTATAGAGGTGATGTTGGCGATGGTGACTCACCCAACTGGCGATCGTTCCTTGAGTCGATATAGAAGCAGCGATACCAATCAGCGCTTTCATAATCGGCCCAGTCTTAAACGCTTTATGGGAGAATAGGCGATGGTATCCTACACTCACCCCTAGAATGGTGAGAATGTAAAAACCGACAAGTAAGGCAATGTCAAGGGGGGCAACCGATTTTTCCCACCAGATTACTGCGGCGATCGCCGCAATGAACCCAATTCTAGGAAGGGCTAAGGTAATCGTATTAATCACCCTGCGGCGATTAAGATCGGCTACGGCTTCAGAACTACTGTAGTTGGTCATCCAGGAACCTTTTATCAAATCATTAAGCACTGTGACGGATTGTATCAGCTTTTCGACCGTTGCAGACTAATCTTAGGCTCTTTTAAAGATTTGTTAAGGTCTCAAAGTCTGACTATGCAATAATCTATATACGCCAACATTCTTGCCGATCATCACCCTATAGAGTTATATCAAGTTCGTTAAATCGATTAAGGAGTAACATTTATGAGTCGCAACTATCCCACAGAAGCCATTGAAAAGTTGGCCGCAGAAATTGGTGAAAATGTCTATATGGATATTGCTAAATGGCATCTTTATCTCAATGATGCCCATCTTCATACCCCTTTGGCCGAAAGACTTTATCCTCTCTTAGAAGACAATCGTTTAGAAGAAAATGAAGTGTTAGAAATCCTGCAAGAGACCACCGTAAAAATAGGGGGAGGTCGCAGGCAAATTCCTCTCTTAGATCTGATGCCCATGCAAGCGCAGTTAAATTTAATGGATTTGCTCGAAGAATTTCAGCGTAATCTTTAGAGCGCTACGCGCTATATCAAACGCCAAATAAGTTTTTGAGTCGTTTTCTCACCCAAACCACCGGATTTTTATCATCTTCAGCAGCATCCACGAGTCCCATTTCTCGCAACTGCTTTTGTCGCTCAGAGAGTTCTTCTTGGTGTTTAGCAAACTCTTGCACAATCACTTCAGAGAGTTCTGGATGTTGCTGCAAGAGTTTTTCAAATCCCTTATGATTAATGGCAAATAAAATCGTCTCTTCAACGGCGCGAACTGAAGCCGTGCGCGGAATGCCAAGCATTAAAGAAAGTTCGCCAAAAAACTTACCGGGGCCTAAATTTGTTAAATGCTTGTTAATTTTTTCGACATAGACTTCAACTGTCCCCGATAAAACAATATAAAACCCATCACCGGGATCTCCTTCTCGAAACAGCACTTGAGCTTCTCTTAACCGTCGCCGACATCCGACTTCAATCAGTTGTCTGAGTTCCAGTTCGGTAAAATTTTCAAAGTAGGTGACTTGGGGCAGTAAATCCCGCAGAGCTAGAGGCTTTGACTCTGGAATAGCAGCTTTTTGGGTGATTTCTAAAAAATCCTGAGCTTCCGATTTTCTCCGTCCAATGGGATAGAGAACTTCTGGATTTTTTAACCACAGATCTTGCTGAGGGAAGGGAATGGTAATATTATATTGTCTGAGGTGATATTCAATTAAAAAGTTGAGAGAACTGGTAATATGGGGTTCTAAATCCACACGGGAAACCCAAACCCAGAGTTCAAAATCTAAGGAACTGGCTCCAAAGCCAATAAAAATGACCTTTGGTGGTGGTTCTGAACTGACTGAAGGCTCCATATATGCAGCCTTGAGTAGGGCTTCAGTCACCAGAACGGGATCGCTGCCGTATTCTACTCCGACGGGAATGTGAATCCGATTTGTGGGGGATTCATAGTTCCAATTGAGAATAATATTTTCCACTAAATGGCTATTGGGAACGACTACCGAACCCCCGCGCCTGGTGCGAATTAAGGTAGAGCGTAGGGAGATTTCTTGGACATAGCCATCCATGCCATCAAATTGGACAAAATCGCCGACGCGCAGTTTGCGTTCAACCAGTAAGGTGAGTCCACTGGTAAAGTTTTTGGTGATACTTTGTAAGCCTAAACCAATCCCAACGCCTAAACCGCCTGCGAGTACGGTTAAAGAGGCGATATCAAAGCCATTGGTTTGTAAAATAATCAGAAAACCAATCGTCGAAAAGCTGTAACTGACAATGGTGGCGATTGCCTGACGGTTCCCTTCATCAATGTTGAGCTTTCGGAGCAGACGATATTTGAGAAAGTTTTTGAGTAGCCTCGAAAAGATGAGGACAATGACTAAGGTAACGAGAATATTGATGATGGCAAAAATGGTGATTGGTTCATTGCCAATGGTGAGGATAGAGGTATTGGAAATTTGGTTAATCAGGTTAATTATCGTTTGCCACAGTCTGGCGATCGTACTACTCATGTCAGCCCAGTAAGATGTCTATCGTATCGATACAGCGCTTCGCGCTGGTAATCTGTATCGATATTTCGTTCTGTTCTATCATATTTCTGCTCTTAAGGGGGTTATGTATGGTTTGGGTTGTTAGGGGATGGGGTTTGCCCTATCAGGGTTTCGCAAAAGTCGAGTAGTCGATTCATGCCCCAAAATCGATCTTCCAAACGGTGGAGAGCGTTAATGTGACCGATATGACCACCTTTTTTCGTGAGGATCAAATGAGCATTCGGGTTTTGAGCCATGCGCTGCTTCATGTGAGGGATGATTTGCGGATCGAATAGGGGGTCGTCTTCGGCATAAATAATTAAGTAGGGAAGGGTGAGCTGGTCTAAAAAGTATAGGGCGCTGGTTTGCTGATAATAGTCTTCGACGCTGTTAAAACCGTAGTAGTCGATGACCATTTCGCGATCGCAATTATCCACTGAAATCATCCGTTCTAGAGCGCCCGGTTTTAAGCTCTGGGGAAACAATTTTCGCCGTTTTTCGGCTTCGGCACGAAATTTTCGCGTAAAACTCTGCTCGATTTTCCGACCCATCATTGTGCTTTGTAGATGAGCTAGGGAAAGGCTAGATTCGAGATTAGTACATAAGGTCGCCCCGCCGCAGATCGGGGAGGACTTGCTTTCCATGGCTGCTTTTACTCCCCATAAAGCCAATTGTCCCCCCATAGACGCACCGGTGAGAATGACTGGAGCAGGGCAACCCAGATTTGTCAGTTGCTCTGCCAGATGAAGTTGATCTTGTCCTTCTCGCCAACCGTAGGAGTAGGGGATGGGGGAAAGTTCGGCGGTTTTGCCGTGACCTCGCCAGTCGTAGAGGAGAATGGCAAAGTTACGGTGGTAAGCTTTGCGGCCGAGTAAAGTCGCGTACCACTCGTTATTGACGATGCCGTTGATGCCCGTACTGAAGATGATTGTCCCTTTGGCATCGGGGGGAGAACTCCATATTCCCCAGAGGGGAACCTCTTCAGCACCTGTGAAGATCTGTTCTTGCCAAGGGACTGGGGGCAGATGGCGTAACCAGGGAGCGCGATCGCCCCATTTTCTCCAGGTTGTTCCATACCAGTAGTCTACAACCAGAGTTTGGATTAAACCATCGTTGAAATATAAGGGAGGTTGATATTGACATCCTCCCCAGTCTAAAGGTGTGGTGATTCCCACTCTAGCAAGCCCAATAGCCAAATTCCTGACGGGTAGACAGCTCATCGAGAACCGCCCCAACTGGGGTCTTACAATCTCTCCCTATCCGTTTAGAGTCGTGGGGAAGCCCAACCCCGACGGATTCGATATTTTTCGCTGCATTCTTTGATGGGGAGATTATATCATTGGGTGTGCATAGTTGACATCCTCACCGGGCTGAAGCCACGGTGATTCCTAAACCTCACAATTTAGGTTTCTGCTTCAGTGCAACAGCCTCCACACACTGGTGAGTTTTGGTCTTACGTTCGCTCCACAGACTATCCCCGCAAGTCCTGCGGTTCTTATGTGTTGAAATCTCAAATGGGAAATTCCAATTTTAAGTTTGATTCTAGGGTTAAAACTTTTACAGTTTAGACTTTTTAGTGCCCTATCCTCTTTTCCCGGTCTACCGCAGCTCTATGCGCCACGGGTTGAAACCCGATTTCGTCACGTAAAG